>CANRQE010000009.1 GCA_947632705.1 uncultured Coprococcus sp.
GACCGTCGTTACTTAATGAGTGCATAGCACGAATTTAGTAACGTGACAAGGAGTATCTGAGCGGAAGCGATTCGGGAATGGAACCATCATCATGTACTGTAAAAAGCATTAGGGTAAAAATAATGCCAGTGACTTGTCAGAAACTTATCATAGAAAGGCATTGAAAAAAAGGTGGAAAACATATACAATAATAGTAGCGTGTATTTAGCAACAAAAGAGTGACGTATAGAATGAAATTATTTGAAGTGGGGATGCAGGCAGTTTCTTTCTATGCGGAAGCTATCAGGAATGGGAGGTAAAAAATGGACAGAGAAGCAGTAAAAAAGAAGGTTTTACAGGTCATTTCGGATGTATTTCCGGAAATAGACATGAACAGTCTGGATATGTCAGCGGAAATTACCAAGGAATATGGAGTGAATTCCGTATCCATTATCCAATTGATCGTGGCGTTAGAGAATGCATTTGAGATTCAGTTCGATGATTCTGAGCTGGCGCTTGGATTGTATTATGACATGAACGACATAGTTGCAGCAGTTGCAACAAAGGTAAATTAACAACAAGGGAGGTACAAAAATGGCTAATAAGAAGATATTGCCGGTTAGTTATCCTATGATTACTTCATGGCAGTGGCATGCAACATTATTTTCAATTATTGGAGATGACGAGAAGGCAAAAAACTGGATTTTCAGTAATTATATACAGTTAAGATGTTATAACATCGAGGAGATTTTTACGGGAGATGAGATGCTTTTGGCAGATATGATGCCGGGCAGCAGTTCCTTGAAGGAATGTCCGTATCTTCTGTTTTCTCTGATGACAAAAGAGCAGGTAGAAAGCTATTGCGGTAATATAATTGATTTTATTATCAAGACGATTGATTTAAACGGTTATGTCTACGGCGTATTTGATGAGGCCAAGATCCTGTGTGATTCAGGTGCGGATTACAAATTCCCGCATGAGCTGTTTATATTTGGATATGATAAAGACAAAGAAGAATTCCATGTTGGTGATTTTACCTTTGGAGAGCATTACTCCTATACGACAGTATCCTTCCATGATGTAAAACGGGGATATGAGATTATCACGGCGCCGGAGGATCATATGTTTAAGGATGATTATAAGGGACGCCGCGGACTGTATGTCATCCAGAAGAATACAGATGCATTGTATTATGATGTGGATATCCCTTACATCAAGGATACTTTGATAGAATATCTGGAGGCAAAGGATACAAAGAACCATTTCCGAATGATGAGAAACCGTTTTCAGGATACCGTATTCGGCGTGAATGTTTATGATGCCGTATTGAAGCAGATCGGTATCCAGTTGTCCGGTGAGGACCCTGATTTTGATATTCGTGCGCTGCATCTGGTATATGACCATAAGGTGCTGATGATCGAGCGTCTGAAATATCTGATGGAAAAAGGATATATGGAATATGACAATGAGATCCTGGATGCCTATATGGAGGTTGTAAATAATATGCTTACGGCAAGGAATCTGTTAATCAAGAGCTCTATCACAGGCAATGTAGATTGTCTTGACAGATTTGAGAAGTATATCAACGGGGCAAAGGAAAAGGAAATCGAGGTGCTTGGTAAGGTGGTAGCACTCTTATAATGCATAAGGAAAAACACGGTTTCCGGACGCAGGAAAAAATTTCTGTGTACTTAACTTAGTATGAATGAATAAAGCGGGGCATGTTCCCCGCTTTATCAGATGAAAGACTACAGATGAGGGAATCATAATGGAAAGGGACGAAGTATGAATATTTGTATTTACGGTGCATCCAGCCCGGATATTGATGAGGAATATATCAATGCGGTAGAGGAATTAGGCAGAAAGCTTGCGAAAAGAGGACATTCACTTATTTTTGGTGCCGGCGGCAGGGGACTGATGGGCGCCGCTGCCAGAGGTGCTGCAAAGGAGCACGGAGACATTATAGGGGTGGCCCCTTCTTTTTTGAATGTGGACGGAATTATCTTTGAACACTGCACGGAATTTATTTCAACGGATACGATGCGGGAGAGAAAGCAGATCATGGAAGACCGGTCGGATGCATTTATCATGGTTCCGGGCGGGGTCGGAACATTTGAAGAATTCTTTGAAATCCTGACCTTAAAGCAGCTTGGCAGACATGGCAAAGCCATTGTAGTATACAATATGAAAAATTATTATGATCCGTTGCTTACCATGCTTTATGATGGCGTGAAAAAAGGTTTTATGAGCGAAGCTACAAATGAAATTTATCAGGTTATGGAAGATGCGGATCAGATTCTTGATTATATTGAACAATATATACCGGAGGTAGGAAGAGTGGTCAAATTCTGACCTCCAGACGGAAAGGAACAGACATGGAGCATACGGAAGAATATACGGTCAACGATTTGATAAGAGATGAATTGTATAAGAATATGGATACGGAATATGGTAAATTTACTGCATCTCTGATTCCAAACTGTGGAAATATCATAGGGGTACGGCTTCCTGTCCTTCGGAGTATGGCAAAGGAAATTGCTTCCGTCAACTGGAAGGAATATCTGGACGGGGCGCTGGATGATACTTTTGAAGAAGTGATGCTGCAGGGATTGGTGCTCGGATATGCGCGCGGCAATATTGAAGATATTCTGGCGTATCTGGAGCGGTTTATTCCCAAGATTGACAACTGGTCTGTGTGTGACAGCCTCTGCAATACCTTTAAGATTACAGAAGCATACAGAGCGCAGGTCTGGGAGTTTCTGATGCGATATATGGGGAGCGGACAGACGGTTAAGGATGAAGAGGGTTACGAACATTCCAGGGAATTTGAACTGCGGTTTGTTGCGATCATGATGATGAATTATTATCTGGTGGATGAATATATCGACCGGGTGTTGGATGCCTATAATACCATGCAGGATGACGGATATTATCTGAAGATGGGTGTTGCGTGGGGAATTGCAACCGCCTATGTAAAATATCCGGAGAAAACCCTGGCGCTTTTGAAGGAAAATAATCTGGATGATTTTACGTTTCATAAGGCAATTCAGAAAATGCAGGAATCCTACAGAATCAGTAAGGAAGAAAAAACGGTTCTGAAGTCAATGAAACGGGAGAGCCGGAAAGCAGGCAGCAGAATAAAGAATCCAATGTAAAATTATGTATCAGAACATGTATAAAAAAACCTCCTCTGCATAAACTACAGTTAGGAGGTTTTTCTTATGTGGAACAAGACTTTTCAGGCTGTTGCGGAATACTGGTGGTTGTATATCATCTTTTTTGCCGGACTGCTGCTTCTGGGCATTTTATGGACTGTATATGAAAAAAGAAGCAGAAGTGCCAGATTGGAAAAAATGGAGAGAGAGGCAAAAGGGGAAGCTTATAAGCTGGCAAGTATTGTGTCGGGTCTTGGAGGCGTGGATAATATCTACGATCTGGACTGCTGTGCGACCCGCCTGCGGGTTGTAGTCAATGACGACAATCTGGTAGACAGGAACATGCTGCGGAGCACGGGGGCTTCCGGAATACTGGGAAAACGAAGAGGAATTCAGATTATTTATGGCAGCAGCGCAGGAAGAATCAAATCAGAGCTGGCTGCTTATCTGGATAAATTGCGGGATGGAGAGGATGGTTCTACAGATGAATTATATGAAAATGATGAAAGAATTATTGAGAAACTTTATGCGCCTATTGAAGGTGACATTATTGCTCTGGACAACTTATCTTGTTTTGAAGGGGAGCAGGACCAGAATGGAGACGGAATTGCAATTATCCCCAGACGAGGAGAACTCCGGGCGCCGTTTGATGGCAAGATTATTGCTGTCGTCAAAGGCCGGGGTCAACTAAACCTGATATCCGTCAAGGGCGTGGAGGTTATGGTCAGGATTGGCAGCATGACAGAGCTGCAATCGGCAGAGTACGTTCATATGCTGGTAAAGGAAGGAGATATGGTAAGAAAAGGGAGACTGTTGGCAGAATTTGATCTGGAAGCAATGGAGGCGGCCGGATATGATACAACGTCTCTGGTACTTGTCACCAACAGCAAAAATTTCGGCAAGGTCTATGAACATTGTCGGGAGGATGTAAATTATGAACATGTAGCATTGGTATTACGGCAGGCCGGCGTGAGCTGACCTGCCGTAAGCATGTATTCTGCTCATACGAAAAATTTTTCTGTCACAAAATGAAAATTAGACAAGAATTAGAAGTTTGGAAAATCAGAACATACTATAATTGGATTGGATGGAGTATGTTTTATCAAAAGAACATATGAATTCTAATACATATCATATGGAATGTTACTGAAGATGAAAGAGACAATACGATTTGGTTCTGATAAAATTATATATGCATGGAATATCAACGATCCGGTACTGAACCACATTTTATTACTATTTGACTGTATCATAGATCTGTACTTCTTTTATAGTTTCTTTCAATGTTATTTTCATTGCCGGAATTCGTTTCAGTCCGTAAAAAACACCATGAAGATCAACGCAGCTATGGTAATGCTGACGTATCTGGTCAATGCATACAGAACGGATTTATCCGGCTTTATTGTTACCGGTATCCTTTCTGTTGTTTATGTCTGTATTTTATTTGATGGCAGGTTTGCCGATAAGCTGCTGTACTTTACCAGCGCTTTCTGTATAATTTCAGGCGGAGAAGTATTATGTGAAAAGCTGTTTCATCTGCAGTCTGTTTTTGCGCAGAATTCACCAAATGCGCTGATCTTATTTATTCTGGGCAAAACCGTTACATACTTTGTTTTTATCATTGCCGAGTATCTGACAGGCAGGCGCGCGGAGGTAAAAAGAAATGCCGGAGTGCTAACACTGTATCTGGCAATTTCGGTTTCCTGTATAGGAGTTATGGTCGGATTCTTTTGTTCGGATGCCAGTCTGCTGGAATCCCACGCAATTCATATGATCATAGCTGCCAGCTTCCTGCTTATGCTGGTTGAAAATATTACAATGCATCATGTCTTTCATAAATACTCGGAGCAGACAGAGAGGAATACGGGGCAGCGGGCGCTGATTGAAAGACAGAAAGCCGATCTTCTTTTTTATCAGGATACGGAACATGTGCGGAAGCACTATGGAGAGGTTATCCATAATACAAAGAATTATCTTGTGACGATTTCCAATCTTGCAAGAACACAGGATTATGAAGCCATTATAAAGCTTATCAATGAAATCGGGGAGGAAATGAATGAGGGCAGGACCTGTTTCTTCTGCCATCACCGTATCATGAATGCAATTCTGAATGAAAAGAAACATGCTGCCGGGCAGAAACAAATACAATTTGATGTGGAAATAGATCCGAAAATAAAAGTAGACCATATTTCGGACGCAGATTTGGTTGCAATGTTAGGAAATTTGTTGGATAATGCAATTAGGGCGGCTGCTTCCCATACAGGAGAAAGATATGTTTTGTTCAGGGCATATACGAAAGAAACAGGAGGCTATTGCCTGATTAAGATTACAAATGCGTTTTCCGGTCAAATCATAAAAGAAAATGACACCTTTTTATCAACGAAGAAAACACCGGGCATTCATGGAGTAGGATTAAAAAGCGTTAGCAGGATGGCTGAAAAATATGGCGGATATCTGGTCTGTAATGTGAAGGATAATGTTTTTGAGGCATCTCTGCTGCTTCCGGTGGACAGAAAATACGGAGGATAACATATGCAGGAGCTGATAACTGAATATAATCAATATTTTGACGCCTTATTCCGGAAGGATGAAGGAATTGACCGGTATGGCATTCCATTTGCCACAAAAAATTATAAATATTATTATGATTCCGGTACCGGAAAGGTATTAAGATGCTCCGAACAGGTATATAAGCTTCTGATGAATCTGTTTGAAAATCGTGGCAGACTGAACGGGGAGACGCTGGAACTGGACAGCGCCGGTCTGACAGCTGCGGTAGAAGATATAAAAGAGGCAGTTGAGCGTGAAAATATTTTCAAGGCCGGACGGCCGGACAGTCTCAGTTGTGTACATACAGAACATCTGGAAGAGATGCTGGCACAGGGGTGCAGGCAGATGATCTTAGAGGTTACAGAGGACTGCAACCTCAGGTGCAAATACTGTATCTATGGTGATGATACAAAGAATTTCCGGGGCTACAGCACAAAAAGCATGTCCTTTGAAACAGCAAAGAAGGCAATCGATTATTTTATCAGTATTGCAGATAAGGATGAGGAAAAGACCCTGACGCTTTCCTTTTATGGCGGAGAGCCATTGATGCAGTTTGATCTGATCAGGGCTGCTTCCGAATATTTTAAGGAGCATGCACCGAGGAAGACCGGTTTTGGGCTGACCAGCAATCTGACATTGTTAAATGAAGAGATGGCGGCTTTTTTTGCCGAAAACCAATTCAATATTAACTGCAGTCTGGACGGATATGCGGAGGTACAAAATGAAAACCGCCCGTTTATCAGCGGGAAAGGCTCCTTTGATGCTACCATGCGAGGACTGGAGCTTTTGGTCAGGACCTATGGAGAACAGGCGGAAAAACGGATCGGAATCCTTACTGTTATCGACAGGCCGTATACAGAGGAAAAATTCCGGAAGCTGGAAGATTTTTTCAGAGGACTGACGTTTCTTCCAAAGGATACGATTATCCGTACCACTTATGTAAGCAGAGACCTTATGTCGGAGCAAACGGAGCTTATGTCCAATATCGATCTGATCAAATGTTATGCGGGCAGAACCAGGGATATGATTGACTGGGAGTATGACAAGCTGCGTGAGAACGGGGATCTGAAGCTTAGGGATTTTATTGATGAGACGCTGCTTGACATTCATCAAAGAAGGCTTAGCCGTGAGCCGTTCCGGTTTATGTCTTTCAATGCGTGCTGCGTACCGGGAACAAGAAGGCTGTTTGTAACTACAGACGGAAATTTCAAAACCTGCGAGAGAATCGGGAACTGCCCGTACATAGGAAATGTCGAAACCGGACTTGATATTCCGGCAATTAAAAGATATTATATTGATGAATATATGGAAAAATCAAAGAAAAACTGCAGCAATTGCTGGGCGCTTCATCTGTGCGGCGTCTGTTATGCACAGTGCTATGATACGGATGGTTTGGACATGAAACGGAAAAAAGTGTTATGCGAGAGTAACAGGCAGGTTACATATCATTCTTTGATCCAATATCAGACCCTGCAGGAGGAACAACCGGACATTCTGGAGGTATTTAACAGTGAGAAGTATCGTAGGGAATAAGAGAAACCGGGGATTTGTAAAAAACAGAGTATGCGGAATTCTGTCTATATTGATATGCGGTCTTTCTTTGTTAGCTCTGTGTACAGGTTCTTCTTATGCAGGAAAAAGTACTTTCTCAGGCGAAGCAAAAGCCGGTGCCTTTGGATACAGAGAATATGTGCTTTCGGAGATACCGGAGCTTCGGTTTGTTCTGGCCTTAAAAGAGTTTGCGGATACCTGTGTGCTTCTTGGAAAGACTGCGGATGGAATGCTTGTAGTGTATCAGTCAGCAGACGGTGGCGTCAGTTGGAAGACGGATAACAGGATTGATGGAGCGGCCCTTGCAAAACAGCTGCCGGAAGGCGCCCTTATTACGGCCGCGGATATGGATGCTGCAGGGAATGTCATCTTTGGGTATGAGATTTTGGATGAGAAGAACAATGTATGTGAAAGCAAACTTATGCTGTTTCAACAGGCAGAAAAGACATTGGCAGAGGTTGTTGATTTCGGATTGGAGCGGTTGTCCAGACTAAAATATGGAGATTCCGATATAAATGGAGCCGGCGAAGAGATGGAATATTTCTATTCATATGTCGGTGCATCCGTTACCAGATACAATATCAACGGAATCGCAGAATATTCCATCCATATGCCGGAGTTAATGGATTTCTGTGAAACGGAAACCACAGTCCTGCTGCTTACAGAACAGTGTCTTTCTGTCTATGACAGGGATACAGGCAAACTGCTGAGGCAGGATACCTATCTGAATAAGGTGCTGTCGGATGAGCTGAGCGAGACCTATACATTATTGAATCAGGAGGCTTTAAACTGTAAAAACATTCTGAAATACGAAAGAGGCGACATCCTCTATCTGATGCTTGCATCAGGCATTTATTCCTATGGGACAGAGGACGCCGTACTGATCCATGTAGTTGGAGATCAGGACAATGGTTTTGAACATGGAAGTCATCTATATGATTATACAGTTGATTGGAATCAGGACAGTCTTCCAAAGGATGCAGAAACATATCTGGCAATTTATGCTACAGATACACAAGTGAAGTCTGTATTATATTGTGCGGAAGGATGCAAAAGGGATACACAGCAGCCGGAGAGGCCTGTGCAGTTACATACAGGGAATGCCCGGACATCCTTGATCGTTTTTTCGCTGCAATATGAGGCATGTATAGAAGAAATGATAGATCTGTATGAGAAGGAACATCCGGATGTTTCGGTAGAGTACAGATATGGCATGGATATGGAAGGGAAGCTGTCGGTTTCCGATGCGGTCGGGATGCTGGAGACGGAACTGACGGCCGGCGGCGGATCGGATGTGATCATCATGGACGGACTGGATGTGCAGTCATATGCGGAAGCCGGATGGCTGATGGAGCTTTCGGATGTGTATGATGCAATTCTGGAGGAGAATCCCAATTGTCTGGAAACCGTGATGTCCGCCTACAGGACAGAGGAAGGAATCTATGCGATTCCGTCCAAAGTATCGATTCCAATCCTGATTGCACCGGAGACGGATATCGATACCATTACGGATATAGAGTCCCTTACAGAATATATCAAGGCCTCCGACCCTCCCTGTCAGGGAAATGATCTCAATATTTATCATTGGGAAGAGCTGTTCGATATCCTTTACCCGATATATTCCTTGAAAATCTTTGATGCGGAGGGAACCTATCACGGGGAGGAAATGGAAGCATTCTTGTTGGAGTTTCAGGAATTATGGAACGTATTGCAGGAGCGGACGCCGGAAAGACCGGAGGATATTGATAAATTCCCCAATATTGAGACATATATGTTTCGACTCATATATAGAGAGTATACCGGACAGAAAATAGCGCTTGGTAATGTCCAGTGTACACAGTCTATGGAGATTTTTTATGATGTCAAGCATTCGGAATTGTCTGATAATGAGGACTATATCTATCAGATTTTTTCAGAGGATGGGGAGAATATTTATACTCCCTTGCTAATGTTTTCCATTAACCGTAACAGTAATAATAAGATGACAGCAGAAGATTTCGTTAAAACAATGTTTAGTGTTAATATTCAAAAAATAAATTATTTTGATTATTATCAGGGAATCCCTGTTAATATTGATGCAGTTCTTGTTAGTAATCGCGAGGAGAAAGGTTTTTCCGGTATGATTGATATGAGTGAAGAGCGGGCCTTTGTCAGATTTTATTTTCAGTATGAAGAGGATATGAATGCATACATTGCACTTCTCAGAAAGCTGGATACGCCTGTAAAAAAGAAAGCTGAGATACAGGAAATGATACGGATAAGCATGGCGGAATATATGGAACACAGGATGACAAAAGAGGATGTTTTGCATAACATTCATCAGTTAGTAGAGTGATATGCATGCTAATAAAAAAATAGAGGAGGTTATAAAATGGAAGCAATTAATCCGGTCGGAAGGGAAGCACCTGAGGAAGAGGAACAGGATTCAGTTTTGACAAAAAGCTGTAAGTGTAACGGAGACCCTGTTTTTACGGCTGCAAGTATTGGAATTGCAGAGTGTGGATGCACAGATGAGGGGGTAATCGCAGTCAATGTATACAGGGGCTAATTTTTTACCTCAAGCTGTATCGTGTCTGTCGAATCGATGGAGGTAATCGTCATATGACTACCCCACCATTTTCCGTTTAAGGAAACAATATTGTAAAGACGCTGCCGCCGCCTGCATTGTCCGTCACTTTGATGGATGCCTTATGCATGGCGGCGATTTCTTTTGCAATGTTCAGGCCTAAACCATAGTGATTATTTCGAGAGTGGGAAGGGTTTACGGAATAGAACTTATCAAAAATTCGTTTCTTGTCTGCATCGGAGATTCCGATACCCGTATCAGAAACAGATATCCGGAGCTTGCCATGCTCCTCATATGCAGCAAGCGTAATCGTACCTGATTCTGTATAGCTGATTGCATTGTCTAACAGAATGATAATCAATTGGATAATCCTGTCCTTGTCAAGCCTGCATGATTGCAGAGGCTGTTCCGGTAAAGAAACATGAAAGGCCAGTCCCTTGTTAAACGCCAGCTCTTCAAAACGATTATAACAGGTAATGATAATATCAGTCGGGTCAGATTCGTCAAAGGTATCCCGATTAACATCCTTTTTTATTTTTGCCAGAACCAGCATATCATTGATCAGGTCTGTCATTCGGGCACATTCCGCATCGGCAATCGATTTATAATGTGCAAAATCAGAAGCCTTGGATTTTGACATGGCCGAAAGTGTGGTCTTGATAACCGTAAGCGGGGAACGTAATTCATGCGATGCAAAGGCAATGAATTCCTCCTGCTTGTCATGAGCCTCTTTTACAGGAATCAGTACCTTTCCTACAAAGAAATAAGATATAATATACAGAATCATGGTTGCGCCAAGGGATACGAACAAAAACACCAGACACAGCTGAGAAATCTCAGCGCATTCATCCTGTGTAGAATAGAGCAGGACTGTCGAATAAATTTTATCCGGTGAATAAATGGTGGCGTAGCTTACCCGGTATTTGACAGATTCATATTGAAAGGAGAATTCAGAATGCAGCGTGCTTTTCTGGCGGGAGGCGGAATAATAGTTCTCCCAGAATTCCGGTCTTGCTGTCATATTCAGTGCAGACAATACCTGAGCGCCTTCAGGAATGGATGTACCATATCGTTGTGTGGATGTGTTGCCGATCAGCTCAACATAGAAGCCTTTATTGGTAAATTCAGAGATGGTGGAGTAATCTATAATATCAGTTTCTGATAAATAGGCATAAAACGAGGCGATATTGTTTTTATACTCCATCCGGTTCCGGTTGTTCAGATTGGAGGATGTAATATAAATATAGATTGCACATAATGCAACCATAATAATAGTAATAAACACACACAGATACACTGTCAGGCGGAGCTGCAATTTCTTAAACATCAAAGTCACCACATATGCGTCCATAGAAGATGTCATGGACGGTTTTCAAAACAATTTTACTGTGAACAATTTTAAACGGTTTCTGATAAAATAGATATAGTTACCGAGGTTTCCATCATATACATAATATCAGGCAGTATGCAGTCATGAATAATGTCAGATTTCTGTGTATGGGCTATTTCCATGCCCTCATTTCCTGTGTAACTGGTTTCCCTTTTAATATTTTCTTCTTCAAATCGATATTTTAGTATCTGGCAAAGCAAAATGTCGTCTTCCATTAACAGTAGCCGCATAATCATTCCCCATAATTTGAATATAACATATTCTGTTTTACAAATCAGTAATTTTATAAAATTAGATGAAAATGAAATAAAAAATTCAAAAATCTATAATTTAAAGCAAAGGTATAAATTTACATTTTTATAGGGGATTTATACAATAACTTATCAGCAAGACAAACGTCTTTTAAGAAACGATAAATATAAATTTGTTTTGAAACAGGAGAAGGTGGTTATAAGAATGGATAACAAATTTTGTATTAACAATTCAGGGAGTGAAGTAGAAGTTTATAGTTCATATAATAAGAATAATTACATAGGAACAATATATAACAGAGAGGCCTTTGGTTGTATAGAGAATGTAGAAATGTTAGAATATCAACAAATACAATTTAGAAATAAACTTGGAAGTTTACAACTTGGTTGGCTCTATAGACCAACAGCAGCTATTATTACACCGTGTATTAAATATCCATATGGCACGGCAAAAATTAATGGTGTAAGCTTTTATACTTTTATGATGAGAAGGAAAGAAACAATATATAAAGCAGATGCAACTGTCTGGGGAGAAGTTTTGGCAGGGAAAATGGTAGCCTGTACAACAGCGGCATCTGGTGAAATGCATCCTACATGGAAATTGATCAGTTATGTTCAACATTCTTCTACAGGAGCATGGATAAAAGTTGATTCTGGCGGAAATGGATATGGATTCGTGAATACAGGATTAGATTATGGTTCTGAATGGAGCACAATACCATTCTATGGTAGTTGGTAATATTATGATTATGACAGGGTTTTATAAGAATATAATATATCGTATAATATATTGGTATATACGATGATGAAACCATTGTTTAAAAAATATTTCGAAAGGAATAATATGAAAAAAAGAAAACAAACGATCATCACATTGCTTGCAGGTATGTTGCTCATGGCAGCATGGTTGTCGGGCTGTGGGAAAAGAGACATTCACTATACTTCGGATGACCATACAGATGACACTGCGGACAGTCAGTCAGACGGTATTGCAGATACAGAAGGAGAGGGCGGACTTGCGGCAAGGCTTGGCATACCGGAAGCCTGTGATCTGGATGTTGATGTCGGGGCGTCCGGTCTTGACAGCATCCGGATTGTGGATGATGAGATAGAGATTCCGACGAGAGATGGTATGTCAGTTGCATATTATGAGGCAGTAAGGCTGGATAACAGCTATAAACAAAAGATCGGGGAAGCAATCTTTGATGAAGGGCAGGAAGTTTACAATACGGATCATCCAACCAAAGAACAGCTTGAAGCATTGATAGAATTCGAGAAGGAAGAGCATGAATATCTGGTAGCACAGGGACGGGAAGATATTGACCCGGATTATGAATTGCGTCTGCAGGAGATGGAGGAAGAACTGTCAGAAGCGCCGGAGGAATATCCTCCGGCAGGTGATTACTCCGGAGAACGCTTTCAGGGGAACATCTTTGGAGAAGAATATATACTTCTTTTCAGTCAGGCGGATGCAGGAGGAGCTGGTATTTCCGCTGCCATTTTCGGTCCTTTTGCCGATTCGGAGCATTCGTATTATGAAGGCCCTCCGATTGATGAATTGGAGGGAAATAATCTATGTAAGATGACGCCGGAGGAAGCGGTTGTATATGCAGAGGATATTATGGGAAGGTGCGGGATTACAGAGCTGGTCCAGTCGGATATTCTGGCGCTGGAGTGGAGAAGTTACGATTACAGCACAGTTCCGGAAGGCATAGTGAACATTCAATATGATGGCTATATTGTGACATATACCCGGGCGGTGAATGGCACGCCGGTTTATCAGGGCAGTCTGAACAGTGTGGAAAACATAGCTGCCGGGGATGTGAATCCGGCGGAAGAATTCAGGGTATATGTGAACGACAACGGCCTCATCCAGGCGTACTGGCATATTGGATTTCTGGAGACGGGAGAGGAGGAGCGTAATGTGGAGCTGCTTTCCTGGGAGGAGATGGTTGCTGCAGCAAACGCCCATATCGGGGAATATTATGCGCAGTACCCTACACTTTACAACAGCATAACCTTCAATGATGTCTGCCTGACCTACTATCCGGTTGCGGATGAAGAGAAAAAGAATTGTTATAAATACATACCCGTGTGGATATTTGCACAATATGAAACGCCTGAAAGCGCTTCCCCCTATCAGCTTGTGGTCATGAACGCAATGGATGGAACTGTCATTGACCTGTCGGAATAAAAGAATCCTGACGCTGTCATGGAATTTTGCTCTTTTTTGACTTTATCGATGGAAATGGTGTATATTAAACAAAGATATATGAATGATGATTTGAAATGCAAACTGCAGGAGAGTTACAAATATGCCGCACACACAGGATAACCGGTCAAAAAACAGGAAAATGATACAATGGATCTGGAGGATTTTTTTCTATATTCTTTCTCTTCTGATCCTTGCGCTTGGTATTACCCTGAATACGAAAACGGGGCTTGGAGTATCGCCGATTGTTTCAGTGGCGTATAGCTTTTCCGAAGTCCTGAATCTGAATTTCGGAAATGTGACACTTGCCTGGTATAGTATTTTTGTGGTGGTGGAATTCATATTAAAGGGAAGGAATGCAAAGCTGTATGATGTATTGCAGATTCCGCTAAGCGTTGTGTTTACCCGTTTTCTGAATATTTTTAATACATATATCCGGATTCAGTTTGAGTCCTTCTGGCAGAATCTGGTCTTATTGATTATAGCAGTTATCTTGACAGGGATCGGAGCTGCAATGTCGGTTAATATGAAGCTGGTGCCGAATCCCGGTGACGGAATTGTAGCGGCAATTGCAGATAAGATTCATAAGCCGATGGGATTTACCAAGAATTGCTTTGATCTGCTCAATATCAGTATTACCTTTGTCATAGGACTGGTATCCGGACATTTTCTGATCGGTATCGGAATCGGTACCGTAATAGCAGTATTGGGAGTGGGACGTTCGGTTGCCGCCTTCAACTATCTGTGTAAGGTGCCGATGGCGAAGCTTACGGGGTTATACCGGAAGCCTGCATAAAGCGTTCCGGCGGTTTTGCCAGATACATGACAGAAAGCATCAGGGTACAGGCTGCCCAGATGATAGGTTCCGTAATCATGATGCCCGTATATCCCAGATTTGGAGCCAGAATCAGTACCGCCAGAATCTTGATTACAAGCTCCAGAGTGCTGGATGCAATCGGCACAAGCTTTCTTCCCATGCCCTGCATGGCACAGCGCAGCACGAACAAAGGTCCCAGTACATAGAAGCAGCAGATGCTGATTCGGATATACATGACGGCCGGTCTGATAATAACCGGATCCTGTGTGCCGGATGCCAGCCGGATCAGCCAAGGTCCGGTCAGAAAACTGATAATAATCAGTATCGTGGTAATGGTCGTATTTAAGAGTATGGCGGACCGTATGCCCTTCTTTACCCTGTCCGTTTGTCCGGCGCCAATATTCTGGCTGACATAGGTGGTGACGGCGTTTCCTACAATATATAGCATGACACTGAAAATATCGAATACTTTTCTTGCAGCGGTATGGGAGGTAATAATATTCTTGCCCAGTTTATTGACGCCGACCTGCAGGATCAGACTTCCGATATTGACAATGCAGCTCATAAGGCCCATAGAAAGGGCGGAAAAAATCAGGTCATAGAAATCTTTTTTGTCAACATGGAATTCCCTCTGCTTTGGAACCAAAAACGTACACTTTTTAAATATATAGAACAGGCAGGCGATACCGGATACGGCCTGGGACAGGATTGTGGCAACGGCAGCACCCGCTACACCTGCATGAAATACTTTGATAAACAGCAGGTCCAGACTGATATTTAACAGAATGGCAATTCCCAAAAAGATCAATGGAGTTTTGCTGTCCCCCACAGCCCGGAGCAGATTGGCGCTGAAATTATAAAGAGAAGTAAATATCAGTCCTGCCAGAATAATCGCAGCATACTGTCTGGACATATCAAAAATGTCCTCCGGCGTATGGAGCAGCTTTAAAATACTGCCAATCAGTGCAACTCCGAGGACGGTCAGTAAAGCAGAAACAGCAAATGTCAGTATAGCAGAGGTGCCGATGCATCTGCGCATATGTTTCTCGTCCTTTGCACCATAGTATCGCGCGATCGGTATTGCCAGGCCGAGAGTACCGCTGTTTATAAAGCTGATCATAATATTTGAAATAACCGTGGTGGCACCAATGGCCGTAAAGGCATCCGTACTGACAAAATTGCCGACAATTGCAGCATCTGCAAAGCTGTAGAGCTGCTGTGCAATCTGCCCGATCATCATAGGAAGTGCAAACCACCATATGACTTTGATAGGCTTTCCCTTTGTTAAATCCTGCATTTCGACATATTTCTCCTTTTTATGTGTACGTCATTCTACAGCATTATTTTTAAATGTCAATATAAAAAAATCAAAAAATTATGAAAAAAATATGAAAAAAAGAATAAAAAATATATGGAAAAAATTCCTTTTTATATTAAGGATAGTTTAGTTTTTCATTTTGCAGTAATTGTGCTACAATAGGAACACCTGAATATAAGGAAGATGACGAATGAAAAAAATTCATAAAATACTTTTGCTGTTATTTATGGCAGGTTATATGGCGTGCTTACTGTCCATAGGAATCCGGATGTTCCGGAGTGCGGGAAAACCTGCCGATAAAACGATTACCGTTTATAGAGAAGATCATATGCAGACGGCAGATACAGAGGATGGAACAAAAAACCGGCTGCCGTCCGAGCAGGATGATCCGGAAGCCGTTTCACAGGAGGAAGCAGTCAGACAGGAACCGCAGGAGCTGCAGGCGGCGGAAACGGTCATAGTCAAACGGCTGGGATATCCTATCGTGCAGGATGAATATAACGGGCAGGAACTGCAGGACAATGGTTTGGAATATGCCATTAAGGTAAACAGACAGGAAAATATTGTTACCGTATATCAGCTGGATGCACAGGGGTATTATACGGTTCCGGTAAGGAGCATGTGCTGCTCTGTTTCTGCGGATGATACAACGCCGCTTGGACTGTTTACAACCTCTGACAGATATGAATGGGCGTTGTTAGAAGGCGGCGTATATGGACAGTATGCGTATAAGATTTACGGAGGTATTCTGTTCCATTCCGTGCCATATGTCATGCATTCCCATAGTCAGCTTGAAACATGGGAGTATAATAAGCTTGGAACGGGAGCCTCGCTTGGATGTGTAAGGCTCTGTGTGGCGGACGCAAAGTGGATTTATGAGAATTGCGCTGTGGGGACACAGGTAAATATATTTGACAGTGATTATACCGGGCCTTTGGGAAAACCGCAGCCGGCATGTGTTCTGGAGGACAGCGAAAATCCCGGCTGGGATCCTACGGATATGACTGAGGGGAATCCATACAGGGAAACAGGGCAGATTTTTGGCGTCAGCAGTCATACGATTCAGGCAGGAGATCCGTTTGACAGCATGGCGGGCGTCATGGCTTTTTCTAAGGAAGGGGAAGACGTGACATCTCGCCTTACGGTAAAAGGGGAGGTTGATACCGGGCTTGCAGGCGAATATCCGCTGACATATACCTTTTATGATCAGGGGGAAGCTGTCACTGCCTCTGCCGTCATAACGGTTAAAGATCATGAAAAACCGGTTATTGCAAGAGCCCCGGAGAATATCGTTCTTTCAGGTTATGACGGAGATACTGCGGAACTGGCGGAATTTATCGGATCCTATATTACTGCGTATGATGGTGAGAGACAGATCTCCACGATATATAATTTACAGTCTGTGCCGGAGGAGCCATTGAGGGATGCAGTTGTGATCGACGTTTCTGAGGTTAAAACAGAGGCGGGAGAGTACAGGGTTTATGTATATGCGGCAGATCACAATGGAAATCAGTCAGAGATTATCATGATCACGGTACATATTGTAGTCTGATATCCTGGCAGCAGGAGACGGACGGAATAAAGGGGGCTATCCGGAAATGGAACAGAACAGACAGACTGAAACAGGATATGACACGGCAAAGGACCTGCAGCCGGAGAGAATGATATTATTTGCTGCGGATACGGGGGACGGATATGATGTACAGAAGTCTCTGGCGGAGCTTGCCGAACTGGTAAAAACTGCAGGCGGCGTTACGGTTGCAACGCTGATCCAGAACAGGGAAAAGATTGCCGGCGACCTGTATCTTGGAAAAGGCAAGGTTGAAGAATTAAAGGAAATGGCAAATGAACTGCAGGCGACAGGAGTAGTATGCGACGATGAGCTTTCTCCGGCCCAGTTAATGAATCTGCAGGACGCGTTGGACATTAAGGTTTTAGACAGAACGATTGTTATTTTAGATATATTTGCTTCTCATGCAGGAAGCTATGAAGGGAAATTACAGGTGGAGCTGGCACAGCTCAAATTCCGGGCAGCCAGACTTGTGGGAATGAGGGATTCTCTGTCAAGGCTTGGCGGCGGAATCGGAACCAGAGGTCCGGGAGAAAAGAAGCTGGAAATCGACCGCAGGGTAATCAGGGACAGAATCTCCAGATTAAAGAGTGAGCTGAGGGAGGTTGCATTAAGAAGAGACGAGCAGCGGAAGAAACGGACTGTTTCCCGGATACCGGTTATCAGTATTGTAGGTTATACCAACGCCGGAAAATCGACCCTGTTAAACAGACTGACCGGATCAGAGGTATATGCAGAGGATCAGCTGTTTGCGACATTGGACCCGACTACAAGAAATTGTAAGCTGCCGGGAGGGCAGCAGGTACTCTTTACGGATACGGTAGGATTTATCAGAAAGCTGCCGCATCATCTGATTGAGGCGTTTCGTTCAACCCTGGAGGAGGCAAAATACAGTGATGTCATTCTTCATGTGGTGGATGCCTCTGATGAAAACTGGGATCAGAATATGAATACTGTTTATGAAACACTGCGGATGCTTCAGATTGATGCCCGGTCTGACAAGCCGGTCATTACGGTTTTCAATAAGATGGATTTACTGCCGCAGGAAGAAAAAACGGCGGGGATAAAGGATCTGAGAGCAGACAAAACGGTTTATCTGTCCGCAAAGACAGGGGAAGGAACAGAAGAGCTGCTCGCAGTGATTGAAGATGTGCTGCGAAGCCTGAAGTCCTATATCCGGCATACGTTTTCTTACGCAGAAGCTGGGAAGACCGGGCTGATTCATAAATATGGAGAACTGCTGACAGAGGAATATCTGGAGGATGGTATCTTTATTGAGGCCTATGTTCCGAAAACGATTCTGGGCAGTCTGGGACTTGAGTGAAAGAAACGGATACGAAAGCATATATATGAATATATACAAAGATGATAATGAAATGGAAAGGAAGATAGTATGGATGAAGAAAAATTAGAAAATGAAGTACAGGAGACACCTGCGGAAGAGATGTCTGCGCAGGAGACGCCGATGGGAGTACCTGCGGAAGAAATGCCTGCACAGGAGGCGCCGATGGGAGCATCTGCAGAAGAGATGCCTGCACAGGAGATGTCTGCAGAAGTACCGGCGCAGAGTGCACAGGAATTTCAGCCGGAGATGAATGTCTATGGGGATGTTATGAATGCGGCACCGGTTATGACGAATACCCCGGCGGCACCGAAGAAAAAGAAAGGGTTAAAGATTGCGCTGATATCTGCTGCATGTGCAGTGGCAGCGGCCCTGATAGGACTGGTCGTCTTTCTTGCTGTAAGAAAGACGCCGGAGGAAGCTGTTAAACAGGCGGTTTCCGATACGATGGGGGAATTCAGGGATGCAGATTTTAATCCGTATGAAGATGTATTTGGCGTATCTGAGTATCATATGGATGATATGGATGCGGAAATGTCTTTTACGCTGGACAACGTCCTTGGTATGCCGGGACTTAGCGGCTCCGTTCTTTCTCTTTCGGCGTCTGCAAAGAAAAACGATGCGGATATGACGGACTTTGATGTTTTGTCAAAAGCAACCTTTGGGGATGAGACGTTAAATGTGAATCTGTATTATTTAAAAGAGAAGCTTTATTGTGAATTACCGGAGATTTGCAGTGCCGTTATTTCCCTGAATCCGGATAATTATGATCCGGAGCAGTATATGCCTGAACCCGACAGCGGCGTGCAGGATTTGTTTGATTCTTATATGATTCCGGCAGGTGACGCTTTGCGGGAGTCTGTTACATATGAAAAGGTGGGCAGGACAAAGATTACGAATCATAATGAGGATACTGTAAATGCCACGCAATATACGATGACGGTTCCGGTAGATGCAGTCAAGAATTATATCCGGGCATGGTGCAGTTATATGTCAGACTATATAGATCAGTACATGACGGATGACGATTTTTCCGGCTCGGGATATACAAAGGAGGATTATAAAGAGATTCTTACACAGCTTCCGGATTATTTCAGCTTTCTGTTTGCAAGGGACTTTAAGTTTGATTTCTATATCCGTCATAATAAGCTTGTGCGGGCAGAATTTGCATATAATTTCTCTTTGATCGGCATCAGTCTGGATCTGTCTCTGGATCTGATGGGAGATGACTTTACCTTATCTGATGTATATGCGGCATGTGACATTGAAATCGGAGATGAAACCATCAATGTAACCGGTACTTATAAGCAGGATAACAGTTCAGAGGAATTGAATACGGATGGATTATTAACCGTAGTCTTCCGGGAGGAAGAGGTATTTCATTGTACCTATCAGGAGAATTACAACATTGATTCTGAAGCATACAGTAAGACCGTTTCCATGTCTGATATTGCAAACCTGACAAATTCTGAATATGCAGTACAGGGCAGGATCTATGACGTGGAGAAAGGGAAGGGATTCCGTGCAGATTTTGATTCCATTACCGTTTCTTATAAGGATGAGGAGCTGTTTAAGGGTTCTGCAGAATTTGCAGTCGGAGATCTGGGATTGGATGTTGTGGAACCGGATCTGTCCAATGTGGTCAGTGAAGATGAGATTGATGATTCCGTTCTGGATGAGATTATCGATATGGAGAAGCTGGATGAGATTTTATCCGCATGGGAAAAAGCATTCGGAACGGACGGCATGGCAGAAGATTGATGATACTATGATCAAGAGTGGAGCAGTAAAATATGAAGGTTGTAAGAGTGAAAAATCTGGCAATCGGAGAGGGCATGACAAAAATCTGTGTTCCGATTGTTGCAGCGACAGACTATGATGTTACATACCAGCTGCGGCTGATTGCCAAATCCGGTTGTGATCTGGCAGAGTTTCGGGCAGACTGTTATGAAGACTGCCTGAACGATGAGGCTTTGCTTCGTACCTTGAAGACAATCCGGGAAAAACTGAAAGAACTGCCGATTCTGTTTACCTTCCGGACGGCGGGTGAGGGCGGCAGCAGGAAGATCAGCAGCGGACAGTACAGGGAACTGCTGCTTCTGGCCATCGATAGCGGATACATAGATCTGATAGATGTTGAGTTTTTTTCAGAAGAAGGCTTTGTTGATGAGATCATTACGGCGGCTCATGAAAAAGGCGTTTACGTCATTATATCCAATCACGATTTTAAGACAACGATTCCAATGGAACAGATTGTTACAAGATACAGGGATATGATTGCAACAGGTGCGGATATTGCAAAGATTGCCATGATGCCTGAGGATGCTTCCCAGGTAGTGGATATGATGCAGGCGGCAAAGGAGCTGCAGGAGTCCGGAAACGAGGTCCCGATCATTGTGATTTCCATGGGAGAGCTTGGTGTTTCTACCAGAACTGCCGGAGAGATGTACGGGAATTGTATTTCCTTTGCAACAGCAGGAATTCCTTCTGCACCGGGACAGATTGAGGTTGCTGCCTTGCGCAGTCAGCTTGAGATGATTCATCATATCATCGGAAGTTAATAAGTTTTTATTCAAAAGGATATCGTATGCCCCAGTTAGCACGAAGCTTGTCCATGTGCTCCATCAGAGCCAGAGTTTCGGCATGGGGCATTTCTTTTGGCTCACATCTGCCTTGTTCGATTGCGGTTCGGGCACTTAAAAATTCATATTCATAACCGGAGATTTGTTTTGCGGAAGGAACGATGCGGTTCATAAGCTCATTTGCATTGGAGTAATATTCAATGGAAGTCGGACAGGAAAATTCATTTACCTTGATAAACCCGTTCTCTCCATAGATATAAGCCGTCCGTTCCGTACCATAGAGAGCGGTTGCAAAAATATGTGCATTTATACCGTCCGGATAAAGCAGAATCATGGTTTCCTGTGCATCCACTCCTGTTTCAAATCTGGCGCAGGAGGACAGAATCCGGACTGGCTGGCTGCCGAGAAGATAAGTAACAAAGCCCAGCGGATAAAGGCCGATATCAAGCAGGGCGCCTCCTGCAAGCTCCGGATTTGTCAGGCGTTCAATTCCTTTGACGTCATAGCCCATACTGACTGTGATGCTGTGAAGCCGGCCGAGCAGCCGCTTTTCAATCAGAATATCTTTTAACATGTGATACATGGGATTATATCGGGACCAGCAGGCTTCCCCCAGAAACAGATGTTTCTGTTCGGACAGTGCGATCATTTCTCCGGCTGTTTTCCTGTTGTAAGAGAATGCCTTTTCTACAAGGCATGGTTTATCTGCATTTAAACAAAGCATGGTCTGTTCATAATGGTGGGAATGGGGAGTCGCGATATAGATTAAGTCTACGTCCTGATCGGATGCCAGAGCTTCGTAGGTGTCATATATTTTTTCACAGTGATATCTGTTTCCAAATGCTTTTGCACGTTCTTTACTTCTCGAAGCAACGGCATAGACCTGAAAATCTTTCATTTGCGCAAGGGTGTCAGACACCTTGCAGGCTATACTGCCCGGACCTAAGATTCCGATTTTAAATGTTGACATAGAGATACTCCTCTCCGTTTGATGCTTTTATTATATAATTCTGCCGGACCGACGTCAATGCAAACGGCTGTAAGAATAACTTGCCGGATGTAACTTGTCACAAGAAAAGGAGTGCATATATAAAACGGATGTGATATAATGGGAACATTAAACGAAGGCGGGCAGGAGACGAGGCAGGGGTTTCGTAAGAACGTGTTTATATATGAAAGAGTATTTTCATGAAAGAATTTATTAATGAAGCCTTAAGTGAATATAGATCGGAAAATCCGTATCCGTGGCACATGCCGGGGCATAAAAGAAAGGATTGCTATGGAGCAGACCGCTGGAGGCAGATGTTTGCATATGATTTTACAGAGGCCGCGGGTCTGGATGATATGCATAACCCCCGGAGTTTTATCCGGGACGGCATGGATAGCCTTCGGAAAATTTACGGCAGTTATAAGACCTATATGTTGGTAAACGGAGCGACCGGGGGAATATTGGCGGCGATTCATGCCTGCTGTAAACCGGGAGATTTTATATTATTAGGCAGGAATTGCCATAAATCCGTATACAACGCGGTGAATCTGCTGAAGCTGTCTCCGGTATATCTGGTTCCGGAGATCATAGGGGAAACGGATATTTTGGGAGAGATTACGCCGGAGAACGTCAAAGTACATCTTATGGAGATGATACGGCTGAAAAAGCAGCCGTCTGCTGTGGTACTGACTTCTCCGACATATGAAGGCGTTGTATCAGACATAAAGGGAATATCACATATTTTAAGGCAATATAATATTCCGCTCATTGTGGATGAAGCGCATGGTGCACATTTTACCTTTATGGGAGAGGACACCCCGGCACCCGCAATCAAAAATGGTGCGGATTTTGTGATAGAAAGTCTGCACAAGACGCTGCCTTCCCTCACGCAGACGGCCGTTTTGCATATCGCAGATGACAGATATCAGCGTGAACTGGAACGGTATCTTCAGGTATTTCAGACATCCTCGCCGTCCTATCTGTTTATGCAGAGTATCGAAAAGGCGGCAGTGTTCTGCCAGAGCTCGCCGGAACGGTTTTTGCAGTATCGAAAACGGCTGATGCATTTCCGGAAGCAGTGTGAGCAGCTGGAATATCTTACCCTGTTTTATCCCGCAGAAAAGGTGTATGGTTATGATACAGGGAAACTGGTCATCCGGACAAGGACGGATTCCGAGATAGATTATCAAGGTAAGAGACGCCGGATGACAGGAGTATTACTGGCAAGGATCCTGATAGGGGATTATCGGCAGATACCGGAAATGGCAGCAGCGGAGTATATAATAGCCATGACTTCCGTTATGGATGATGCAGAGGCATTTGACCGGTTGTATCAGGCTCTAGGGGAGATTGATCAAAGAATATCGTTGGCAGCAAAAGCGGAGGAGCCTGACGGACCGGAATCGGCGGAAGCGTGTCTGCACCGGAAGCGCAGGCTGTCCTGCACGCTTCCCGTTATGCGGATGCTTCCGGGTGAAGCCTGGGATCAGGACTGTATTCTGACAGAGCTTGAAAGTGCAGAAGGGCTTGTAGCAGGGGAATACATATATGCGTATCCCCCGGGGATTCCTGTCGTGGTTCCGGGTGAAGTGATTTCTGCACAGATCATAGAGACGGTTCGAAGCATGCTGGATGAGCAGCTGAATGTGACAGGGATATACTTATCTGGGAACACGGTTAAGGTTGCGGTAGTTGGAGGTTGACATGAAGGGAATATTTATTACAATGGAAGGACCCGACGGAGCAGGCAAGTCTACACAGATCGGGATGCTGAGAGAGTTTCTGGCGCAGAAGGGATATGAAGTCCTGCTGACCCGTGATCCGGGAGGAAATGTTGTCAGTGAAGCAATCCGTGAAGTGATTCTGAATAAAACATTTACGAATATGGGATACATGACGGAACTGCTGCTGTACGCATCTGCAAGGGCCCAGCTTGTGGAAGAAAACATAAAGCCGGCTTTGGAGAGCGGTAAGGCAGTGATCGCAGACCGTTTTGTGGATTCCTCCGCCGTCTATCAGGGAATCGGCCGGGGGCTGGGAATAGATACCGTATTGAAAGTCAATGAGTTTGCATTGCAGGGAATCATGCCGGATCTGACCTTTCTTTTGGATTTGGATGCGGAAGCGGGTATTGCCAGAAAGAAAAACCAGACGGAGCTTGACCGCATGGAAAATGAAACAATGGAATTCCATAGAAGTGTAGTGGCAGGATACCGGAAGCTTGCAGAGCTTGCACCGGACAGAATCATAAAAATAGATGCAGCTTTGCCGAAAGAGACAATTCATGATATAATTGTTTCATATGTTGCAAAAAGTCTGGTATAATGATAGCATCAGGGAACCGGACAGGGCATGAGACAGACCAAAGGAGATGAGGAGCATGGATTTTGCAGATATCATCGGACATGAGGATATAATCAAGCATTTTAAAAGCAGTATAGAACAGGGAAAGATATCCCAGAGTTACATTATAAATGGGGAAGCCGGAAGCGGAAAGAAGACGCTTACAAGGGCTTTGGTAAAAACGCTGCAGTGTGAGGCCGGAGGAACGGAGCCATGTAACGCCTGTAAGTCCTGTAAACAGACCATGACCGGTAACCAGCCGGATATTATCTGGGTGACACATGATAAACCAAATGTTATTTCGGTTGAAGAGGTACGGGAACAGGTCAATAAGGATATTGGAATTAAGCCATACAGCAGCAGATATAAGATTTATGTGATCGATCAGGCGCAGCTGTTAAATACACAGGCGCAGAATGCCTTGTTAAAAACCATTGAGGAACCGCCGGAATATGCCATCCTTATTTTACTGACAGACAATATTGATAAACTGTTGCCAACCATTGTTTCAAGATGTATAGTACTGAATGTAAAACCTGTCAGGGAACGGGATATTCTGGATTATCTGACAAATGAACTGGGGCTGGATAAGACAAGGGCGGATTTCTGTATGGATTTTGCACAGGGAAATCTGGGTAAGGCAATCAGACTGGCAACCAGTGAGGAGTATAACCAGATCAAGGAGGATGTGGTTGATATCCTGAAAAAGATGGATACAATGTCTGTGGATGATATCATCTATGCCATTCAGAACATGAATCATCACAAACTGAAGATCAGTGATTATATCGATATGATGATTATGTGGTACCGGGATATCCTGATGTTAAAGGTAACAGGCAATCCGGGCAGGCTGATGTTTAAGGAATATTATTCTGAGATTCGTGCACAGTCCTCTCATATATCCTATGAGGGAATTGAAAAGGTAACGAAAGCAATGGATAAAGCAAAAGTAAGACTGGAGGCAAACGTCAATTTCGACATTGCAATGGAATTGATGCTGCTTACCATGAAGGAGAATAGGTAATGAAGGAAATTATAGGGGTTCGGTTCCGGCCGAACGGAAAAATATATTTTTTTGACCCGATGGATTTTCAGGTCGAGGCGGGACAGAATGTGATCGTTGAAACAGCCAGAGGGGTAGAGTATGGAAAGGTCGTACTGGGAAGACGGGAGGTTGATGAAAGCCGGATTACTTCCGCATTAAAGCCGATCATCCGGATTGCGACGCCGGAGGATGACGAAAAGTACGAAGAGAACAAAGTAAAAAGCGTAAAGGCGTTTGATATCTGTCTTGAAAAAATTGCAAAGCATAAGCTGGAAATGAAGCTGATTGAGGCAGAGTATACATTTGACAATAACAAGGTGTTATTCTATTTTACTGCGGATGGCAGAATTGATTTCCGCGAGCTGGTCAAGGATCTGGCGTCGGTATTCAAGACCAGAATTGAATTAAGGCAGATCGGCGTACGGGATGAGACCAAGATGGTAGGCGGAATCGGTATCTGCGGCAGGGAACTCTGCTGTAACAGACATTTATCCGAATTTGTACCGGTATCCATAAAAATGGCAAAGGAACAGAATCTGTCGCTGAATCCAACCAAGATTTCCGGCGTCTGCGGAAGGCTGATGTGCTGCCTGAAGCATGAACAGGATACCTACGAATATCTGAATGAAAAGCTGCCGAATGTAGGCGATACCGTGAAGACGGTGGATGGAAATAAAGGGGAAGTGTTGTCGGTAAATGTGCTGAGGCAGAAGGTAAAGATTGTAATTACCGACCAGGATGATAATAAAGAGGTTGCGGAGTATTCTGTCAGTGATCTGCGGTTCAGGCCGAGAAAACGTAAGAATCAGGAACGTATCAGTGAAGAGGAATATAAAGCATTGGAAGCATTGGAGGATAAGGGTGGCAAATCCAGATTTGACGATTAAGCTGAAGCCGAATGAAAGAGTGGATGATCTTCAATGCAACGGTTACCGGATTATTCAGAACAAAGACATGTTTTGTTTCGGAATGGATGCCGTCCTGCTTGCAAATTTCACCAGAGTAAGGGAAGGACAGACGCATATAGATTTGGGAACGGGAACGGGCGTGATTCCGATCCTTCTTGCGGCAAAAACAAGAGGCAGCCACTTTACGGGACTGGAGATTCAGGAGGATTGTGCCGGAATGGCGGCAAGAAGTGTGGAACTGAACCATCTGGGCGACAGAGTCAGTATAGTTTGCGGTGATATGAAGGAGGTCTCTTGTAATTACAGGAAGGCCTCTTTTGATGTTGTTACCTCCAATCCTCCATATATCAGCGGAGGACATGGTCTGGTAAATCCAAATGCGGCTGTGACAATAGCCCGACATGAGATTCTTGTGAATCTGAAAGAGGTGGTAGAGGCGGCGGCGTATCTGTTAAAGCCCGGCGGCAGTTTTTTTATGGTTCATAAACCGTTCCGTCTGGCAGAGATTTTTCATATTCTGCAGGAAAACAAACTGGAACCGAAGCGCATGCAGCTTGTGCATCCATATATTGATAAAGAGCCGAATATGGTTTTGATTGAGGCGGTAAAGGGAGGCGGTTCCATGCTCAGGATCGAACCTCCGATGATTGTGTATAAGGCGCCGGGGGTCTATACGGAAATGCTGCTTTCTACATATGAAGGAGAGGCAAAATGAGTGGGATATTATATCTGGTGGCGACACCGATCGGAAATCTAGAGGATATGACTTACCGGGCTGTCAGAATCTTATCTGAAGTGGATCTGATTGCGGCGGAGGATACCAGAAACAGCGTAAAGCTGCTGAATCATTTTCAGATTCGTACGCCTATGACCAGCTATCACGAATTTAATAAATATGATAAGGCGGATTTTCTGGTTGAAAAACTTCTTGCCGGCAGCAATGTTGCCGTGATTACTGATGCGGGAACGCCGGGAATCTCGGATCCGGGAGAGGAACTGGTAAAGAAATGCCATGAGGCCGGAATCCCGGTAACGGTGGTGCCGGGGGCCTGCGCCTGCGTGGCCGGACTTACGATTTCAGGCCTGCCTTCGAGGAGATTTGCCTTTGAAGCGTTTCTGCCAAAGGACAAAAAGGAAAAGATGCAGATATTGCAGGAGCTGGCAGAGGAGACCCGGACCATCGTTCTATATGAGGCTCCGCACAGATTGAAGAAAACACTTGAGGAGCTGCACCGGGCGCTTGGAAACCGAAGGCTTACGCTTGTGAAGGAACTGACGAAGAAGCATGAAACAGTAAAACCTGTGACAATAGAAGAAGCAATTTCTTTTTATGAAGAGCATGAGCCCAGAGGAGAATATGTACTGGTTATAGAAGGCAAGTCCCGTTCGGCCGCTGAAGAGGCGGCTCGTATCCGTTTTTCCGAGATGACGGAAGCGGAGCATGTTCAGATGTATATGGATCAGGGGATGCAGAAAAAGGATGCTGTCAGGCAGGCGGCAGAGGACCGGGGAGTTTCCAAAAGAGATATTTACAATATCGTTATGAAGAATAGCTGGTAAAAAAAGAAATAGTATGATACGATACTTTTGGTTTTACCGTAAAACAATCAGGATAAGGAATGATTTAATATGTGGTTAGCACAATCAATGGATGTAACGGAAATATTGATCTATGTTTTGTTTTTTTTAGTTGGCACGGCAGTGTTTTATGGTTTGAATGTCATGATATACTGGCTGCCTGAAAAGAAAGGGATCGAAAGACTGAAGGAAGGAAATGACGGAAAGAAACCGTCTGCCAGATGGATTCTGATTGCTCTGTTTGGAGGCGCCATGGCTGTGGTCCTGCCGGCGTATTATGGAATCGGTCTGAAAGCACTTACGATTTTTTTGTTCTTTTCCGTGCTGACGGTGGTTGCATTTGTGGATATTGATACGATGGAAATCCCGTTTGTATTGAATATCATAATACTGGTTCTTGGAGTGATATCTATCTGGACAGTGGGAGGCATTTCGATTGTTGAGAGAATCATAGGCATGTTCTGTATCAGCCTTCCGTTGTTTCTGATCGTTCTTGTGGTGCCGGATGGGTTTGGCGGCGGGGACATCAAGCTGATGTTTGCAGCCGGTTTTTTCCTCGGATGGAAAGCGACGGTAATCGCATTTTTCATCGGTCTGATTGCCGGCGGGGCATATGGAGTCGTATGTCTGGCAAGGAGAAAGAAGGGGAAAAAAGACCATTTTGCGTTCGGGCCATTCTTAAGTGCGGGACTTGTACTTGCCCAGTTCTGCGGAAGCGGATTGATGGACAGGTATATTGATATGATCAAAGCGTCCTTTCAGCCATAAAATTTCTCTTGTATAACAGGATAAAAAAAGGTATACTATCTTTAATGTTGTCAGTTCAACGCGTTAAAGCAAAGGAGTAGAAAAATGCCGATTACAGATTTTTTAGAGAGAAATGCCAGAGAGTTTGGAAATGATGTTGCCCTGGTAGAAATAAATCCGGACGTACAGGAAACGAGACGGGTGACCTGGAGAGAATACGAGCTGATTGAATCGAATCCGACCTGTCAGTACAGAAGGGAAATTACCTGGAGCGTTTTTGATGAAAAAGCAAACCGCCTTGCCAACATGCTGGTATCCCGGGGGATTCAAAAGGGAGATAAGGTAGGCATCCTGCTGATGAATTGTCTGGAATGGCTGCCGATTTATTTCGGAGTATTGAAGACGGGGGCATTGGCAGTTCCGCTGAATTTCAGATATGATGCGGAAGAGATTCGGTATTGTGTGGAGCTTGCAGATGTGGATGTTCTGATTTTCGGACCGGAATTCATTGGACGTGTGGAAACGATCGTGGATGACATTGCTGCAGGAAGAATTCTATTTTATGTAGGAGGCAATTGTCCTTCCTTCGCAGAGGATTATGATAAACTGACCTCTAACTGTTCGAGTATTTTTGAAAAGAGAAATCTGACGGATCAGGATGATGCGGCCATTTATTTTTCGTCCGGCACCACCGGTTTTCCGAAAGCAATCTTACATAACCATGAGAGCCTGATGCATGCGGCGATCGTGGAACAGAAGCATCATGGTCAGACGAAGGAGGATGTATTTTTGTGCATTCCGCCGCTGTATCATACCGGTGCCAAAATGCACTGGATGGGAAGTCTTGTTACCGGCGGAAAGGCAGTGCTGCTAAAGGGTGTTACGGCGTCTACGATTCTGCAGACCGTTTCGGATGAAGGCTGTACGATCGTATGGCTTCTGGTTCCGTGGGCGCAGGATATTCTGGTTGCAATTGAGCGGGGAGAGGTGAAGCTGTCTGATTATCATCTTTCCCAGTGGAGACTGATGCATATCGGGGCACAGCCGGTACCGCAAAGCCTGATCAAGAGATGGAAGGAAGTATTTCCGAACCATGATTATGACACTAACTATGGCTTATCAGAATCAATCGGACCGGGTGCGGTTCATTTGGGAATCGAGAATATACATAAGGTTGGTGCGATCGGCATTCCGGGTTATGGATGGCAGGTACGGATTGTGAATACGGAGGATCAGGACGTGCAGCAGGGCGAGGTCGGAGAACTGATCGTAAAGGGCCCGGGCGTTATGACCTGTTATTACAAGAATCCGGAGGCAACAGCCGAAACCCTGAAGGACGGCTGGCTGTATACGGGAGATATGGCGGAACAGGACGAGGATGGATTTATCTATCTGGTTGACCGGAAAAAAGATGTCATTATCAGCGGCGGTGAGAATATTTATCCGGTGCAGATTGAAAACTTTCTGAGCAAATATGAAAAGATCAAAGATGTGGCAGTGATTGGTCTGGCGGATGCGCGTCTGGGAGAAATTACTGCGGCGATTATTGAGCTGAAAGAAGGGGTTTCATGCACGGAAGAAGAAATTCAGGAATTCTGTAAAGAGCTTCCGAGATATAAGAGACCGAAGAAGATCATTTTTGCAAAGGTTCCAAGGAATGCAACCGGTAAGATTGAGAAGCCGGAGCTTCGCCGGATTTATAAGAGCGAGAATCTGGTCGCCGCTGAAAATCAGGCATAGACAGTAGGATAAGAATATGAATACGCAAAAGGGCGCATAAAGGGAATTACCGTATGTGCCCTTTTCACTTCTATTTGCATATAGGAGAACATTCATTATTTACAAATCTGAAATTCTATGATTAAATACTGTTGAAAAAAACACAGAAAAAAGAATGATAAAAGGACATAGATAACATGAAAACACCATTTATAACAAAAAAACAGGCTGATGAGATTATAAAGGAGTATCCTACGCCATTTCATCTCTATGATGAAAAGGGAATCCGGGAAAATGCAAGGAGACTGCATCAGGCCTTCGCCTGGAACCCGGGATTCAGGGAGTATTTTGCGGTGAAAGCGACGCCGAATCCTACAATCCTGAAAATTCTGAAGGAAGAGGGATGCGGAACGGACTGTTCTTCTCTGACAGAACTGATGATGTCGGAGAAAATGGGATTTTTCGGAGATGAAATTATGTTTTCCTCCAATGATACGCCGGCAGAAGAATTTATATATGCAAAAAAACTGAATGCAACGATTAATCTGGATGATTTTACACATATTGAATTTCTGGAAAAGACAGCCGGAATACCGGAAAAAATCTGCTGCAGATACAATCCGGGCGGAACCTTTTCGATATCTACAACGATTATGGACAATCCGGGTGACGCCAAATACGGTATGACGAAGGAGCAGATCCTGAAAGCATATGCCGTCCTGAAGGATAAAGGCGTAAAAACATTTGGCATGCATTCCTTCCTTGCAAGCAATACAGTGACAAATGAGTATTATCCGACACTTGCAAAGATATTGTTTGAGGTTGCGGTGGAAGTCAAAGAAAAGACGGGAGTGAAGCTGAGCTTCATCAATCTTTCCGGCGGCGTGGGCGTTCCGTATACGCCGGATAAGGAGCCAAATGATATCATGGCAATCGGGGAAGGCGTGAAAAAGGCCTATGAAGAGATTCTGGTACCGGCCGGGCTCGGCGATGTGGCAATTTATACGGAGCTTGGCAGATTTATGCTGGCGCCGTACGGGCATCTTGTGACTACCGCAATTCATGAAAAGCATACGCATAAAGAATACATCGGTGTGGATGCCTGTGCCGTTAATTTGATGAGACCGGCTATGTATGGCGCTTATCACCATATTACGGTATTAGGGAAGGAACAAGAGCCTTGCGATCATAAATATGATATTACGGGTTCCCTTTGTGAGAACAATGATAAGTTTGCGATTGACAGAATGCTGCCGAAAATTGACATCGGAGATGTATTGGTCATCCATGACACAGGTGCGCATGGATTTGCCATGGGATATAATTATAATGGAAAACTCAAGTCAGCGGAGATTCTTTTACGGGAAGACGGCAGCACCCGTCTGATCCGACGGGCGGAGACGCCGGAGGATTATTTTGCCACGATTAAGGATTTTTGGGATGTAGAGTTGTAAATCATTTATAAAGACAAAATAATAAAGACAAAATAAGACCGGGAGGGACAGACGTACTTAAACGTACGGTTGTCCTTCCTTTTTATTCTGATTACAATCCTGATGGAGTGCTTTGAGTGCTGTTTTATAACAAATGAAGGTGGTTATCTCAATGGGCAATTCCTGATATCATCCGCGCTTCCAGATTTGAGGATGGATGAAAGATGCCATAAATCGGAGGAACGTCATCTAAACGTCTTTGTACCGGGAAATGGCTCTTTTGATACTTCCTTTACCTCATACCCCGTTGTGCCAATGGCTAAGCGCAGGGCAGCTTCATCAATATCATCTTCCGTCCATATTACCGTCACGCTTTTCCTGTGGGAGGACGTGACTTTTTTGACCCGGAATGTCCGGCGAATGACATCATTTATGTGCGCCTCGCACATGCCGCACATCATGCCGTCGATTTTCAGTGTGATTTTATTCATAATTGACGCCTCTTTTCAATCTAAGTTAGTAGAAACTAACCAATAACCAAAATAACTGCGGCTAACGGATTAGCCGCGACTAACTGAATTCTAGCACATGGATGCTGCCGTGTCAAGTATCCGGAAGGGTTCACTGTTTGATTGTTCAGGGCAGCAGTATATTGCGGGGCGCTTCCTTACGGAGAACGCCCCAAGACCGTTTTCCTTGTTCATACATAAAAAGTGACTGAGACAGAATTCTGCATGAAAAAATGTTTTCAAAAAAACCATATCATGGTAGAATATAAATGATCAGGCTTTTTGAGGCTCCGGATAATCAACGCCCATGGTATCTACGGTAATGGACTTGATCCGCTGGTCTTCTGCCGGACGGTCGCCGAAGGAGGTTTTTACGGATGCAATCTTATCAACAACATCCATTCCTTCTGTGATTTTTCCGAAAGCCGCATAAGCGCCATCCAGATGTGGGGCAGCTTCATGCATAATGAAGAACTGGGAGCCGGCTGAATTTGGCATCATGGAGCGTGCCATGGAGAGAACCCCCGGGGTATGCTTTAAGTCATTTTTAAATCCGTTCTGGGAGAACTCTCCTTTGATGGAATAACCCGGACCGCCCATTCCGGTTCCGTCAGGACAACCGCCCTGAATCATAAAGCCTTTTATAACACGATGGAAGATAAGGCCGTCATAATAGCCTTTTTTAACCAGTGAAATGAAGTTGTTGACAGTATTTGGTGCGATATCAGGATAGAGTTCTGCTTTCATGATATCACCGTTTTCCATAGTAATGGTTATGATTGGATTTGCCAATATTTGTCACCCTTTCTTTATTAAGATTAGATAATCATACCATTACTTTTGTTCAGAAGCAAACAGAATTTAAAGTAAAAAAACAGATAGAATAATACATAAGAGAAGGAGCAGGAGCATGAAGAATACAAAGTGGATCAAATTTGTCATTATTATCGGGGTTATTGCGATACTTTTAGTTATATTGGGGGTCAAGGCAAAAAAGGTCTATGACGGTTTTATGGATGAATATAAGGGAACGGAATCCCATGCCGGAACAGATGTCGTGGTGGAGATTCCGCAGGGAGCATCTGCTAAAAGTGTAGCGGCAATTCTCCATGACGCCGGACTGATCGATTACGAATATGCATTTGTATTAAGAATTAAGGAATCCGAATACAGAGGGAGACTGCAGCCGGGTACGTTTACATTGAATACCGGAATGAATACCATGGAAATGATAGAGATTCTGTGTTATGTGGAGCCAGTAAAGACAGTCCTTTCAACACTCACGATTCCGGAGGGATATAGTATTGAACAGATTGCGGCGAAATGTGAGTCGGAGGGAATCTGTTCCGCGGAGGACTTTATCGCCGAGATAGAATCCGGCAGGCATACCGTTCCTTTTTCAGACCAGATTCCTGAGGAAGATGGAAGGAAATATGATCTGCAGGGTTTTCTCTTCCCTGCCACATATGATATTTTTGAGGACACCACAGCTGCAAGTCTGGTAGACGCCATGATTGCAAAATTTGAAGAGGTATATACCGGGGAGTATCAGGCAAGAGCGGCTGAACTGGGATATTCCGACTATGAGGTTCTGATTATGGCGTCGATTGTGGAGCGGGAGGCAAAGCTTGCCGATGAAAGACCTGTCATAGCAGGAGTTATCTATAACCGGCTTGAGATTGATATGCCGTTACAGATGTGCCCTACAGTATTGTATCCTCTGACGGAGGGACGCTATGATGTAACAGAAGTAACTTATGCAGATCTGGAGATTGAATCGCCATACAATACTTACAAATATCCGGGTCTGCCGGTCGGGCCGATCTGTAATCCGGGGCAGGCGTCTTTAGAAGCCGTTTTGTATCCTGACGACAACAATTATCTGTATTATCATACAAGTGATGCGGGGGACGGAAGCCATATCTTTACGGAAACTTATGAAGAACATCTGGATACACAGTAAAAAAGGTGGATTTTCATTTTTCGTTTATAAACTGCTTGCGATATATTGAAAAATTATATATAATTTAAAGAGTATGTATGCACAATGGGGGCAGTTTTACCTGAATATGCGCCTGCAGGGTGCGATAGGAGGAATATTTGATGAGAAAAGTGAATTTCAAAGTTCGGAATATCGGTTCTGAAAAGTATTTATCTTATATATTGGATGACGACTGTGATTTTGATGAGGAACTGTTGGATTATTTTGACGAAAATAAAATACCGGAGCTGATTGATATCATCTATGAGGAAGATGATGTCAACGATTACCTTACATACAATGTAACGGGCAGGACAACAGTAGAGACATTGTTTGCAAAAACCGTCAACGCAGAGATGGTATTGGGGGTTCTTCATGGGATAGCTTCCGGCATCGTGAATATGCGGGATCTGGGAATTCCTGTTTCAGATGTTATTTTACATAAGGGGTTTACCTATGTGAATCCTGTCACATATGATGTAAAGATGATCTGCATTCCGGTTGAGTCAGATACGAATCCCAGCGTGGAATTTAAGAGATTTGCAAAGGATCTCCTCGTGAATACAACATATGACAGTGCGGAAGACTGCAATTATGTTGCGAAGGTAATCAGTCTGCTGAATGTAGATAAATTTACGGTTCGTGCATTTGCCGCTCAGCTTGCTGATTTAATGGAAGCCGCCGGTATGCAGGTGGAAGAGGATTATATGGATGTTGGCGGAACAGGCGTTGAAGTGACCGGTTCTGTGGATACATCTGCCGGAGATTCTACAACGATGGATGATTTGCCGGAATTCAATGAAGTTTCTTTCGATGATGAAGACGGAGAAGAAATCAGTGTATATGATACTGAACCGGCAAAGGCGAATGAAATATTTAAGGATTTGGATCTGGATGCTGAGGAGAAAAAAGAATCAAGCAGCGTGGATATGTCTGTGTTTGACGACAGTATGCTTGAAGAACTGGAGATTGATGAGGATATAGAGGAGGCGTTAGCGGAAGAAGAGACAGCTGAGGCTGATGCTTTGCAGGAGGAGCCGGAGGAAGAAGCTGTACAGGCTGCGCCGGAGCAGCCTGAGGAGTCTGAGCAGCTGCACGAGGATATGCAGGGGGAGCCAGAGCAACCGCACGAGGATGTGCAGGAGGAGCCTGTTGATGCTGCGTCGGATGCAGAGGGACTTACGGAGATGCTTACAGATATTCAGGAATCCGGCATGACGGAGATTGCGGAAACGGCAGAGGGTGTTACGGAGGTTTCTCCAAAGAAAGAAGATACTATAAAACCAATTCTGATTGATACCTCTGATCTGGATAACCTGATTGATGAGCCGCCGGTGGTAAAGAATATTAAAGTTAACAGAGCAAAGATTATACAGCATGCTGTAGAAGAAGCGGCAGAAGAGGAAGAAGAGAAGGTTGATAATCCGACAGAACAGATTATCAGTCAGGAATTTTTAGAGAGCGGAGAACCTGTTGAACCGGAGACCAATATGGATCCTGTCAGTGGAAAGAAAAGCAGAAGTCAGTCCGGAAAGACGACGACGGATAAAGCGGTAGAACTTTCCGCAGGAATGAACGTCGTAAAAGATACGGAACCGGAAGAAGATAAGCATGCAGCGTCCGGCATGCCGAAGGCAATGCCATATATTGTCCGTGTCAATACAGGAGAAAGGGTAATGATCAACAAGCCTGTATTTAAGCTGGGGAAGGCAACAAGGGGCGTTGATTTCTCAATTACGGGTAACGGAGCAATCAGCAGAGTGCATGCGATTATCAATACAAAAGACAGCGGATGCTATCTGAAGGATAACAAGGCGACGAATGCTACATATGTAGATGGGGTAAAGCTGGAAGAAAATCAGGAGGTAAAGCTCAGGAATGATTCGACGATTACATTAGGAGGAGAAGATTTCCTGTTTAAACTAAGTTAATCAATACCCTCTCGTATGAGAGGGAACAGGGCAGGTAGAAATACCTGCTTTTGGTGTTTACTTGGAGAAAAATAATAGAATGGAGAAGGTAAATGAAGAGGAACAGGTTAAGCGTTACAAAAAATGAAGAAAAGAGCTATACCGTTAAGTACGAGCTTGAAATGAATGATGTAGTGGATACTAAAATTCTTGATATGGGGATGTCCGGACGATTGGTACATATGGCGGCAGGCGACATGAGGGAAGAACGGGATGTGCGTACGATTACATATCAGATAAAGGACATGGTTCCACTTGCGGATTTTCTGAAAAAGGAGATAAACAAGAAACAAATGCTGACATTGCTCTATCATGTTCTGGCGGGCTTAGAGAGCTTCGGTATGAATATGGTATCTTTGAGCTATGTGGCAAAGGATACGCAGTATATTTTTGTCCATCCTGATACGATTGAGGTATGTTTTATTGTTGCACCGGTGGATAAACAGACGACGGACCTGAGTGAAATAAAGGCGCTGGTAAAAGATGTGATTGTGGATGCCAGATATTTTGAGATGGATAGGGATAATTATGTTGCGAAGGTAATTAGCTTTGCTAACAGAACAGGGACTTTCTCTATTGCTGATATGAAAGAATACATAGATAAGCTTTTGTCAGATATGGGAATTCATATAGAGGAAGAAAAGAAAGAAAGAGAAAACGGGGCGGAGAACAAAACAGCAGAAAGGGCATCAGGCAGAGTGAATCGGCTGGATGTTATGAAAAATCATGCGAGGATGAATCAGCCGCCAATGGGAGGACCGAATGGGATGCCGGGTCAGCCGCCAATGGGAGGGCCAAACGGAATGATGAACCGTCCGCCAATGGGAGGACCAAATGGGATGCCGGGTCAGCCACCGATGGGAAGACCGAACGGAATGCCGGGTCAGCCACCGATGGGAGGACCAAACGGAATGATGAATCGTCCGCCAATGGGAGAACCGAATGGAATGCCGGGCCAGCCACCGATGGGAGGACCGAATGGGATGCCGGGCCGTCCGCCAATGGGAGGACCAAACGGAATGATGAACCGTCCGCCAATGGGAAGACCAAACGGGATGCCGGGCCAGCCACCGATGGGAGGACCAAATGGAATGATGAACCGTCCGCCAATGGGAGGACCAAACGGAATGATGAACCGTCCGCCAATGGGAGGACCAAACGGAATGCCGGGCCAGCCGCCGATGGGAGATGGACAAAAAACTGTGGCAGCTGATACAGATTTCTTAAAGAGTGTATCGGAACCGCCACGGATGCCGGAGATGCCAGTCGCACCGGAGTCACCACGGATGCCGGAAGAAGTATCGGCAGAAAAACCAGAGGCAACAGAAACACCGGAGAAGCCGGAGACAGCAGTGCCGGAAGAAGTACCGGCAGAGAAACTGGAGGCAATAGAGACACCAAAGGAGCCGGAGACAGCAGTGCCGGAAGAAGTACCGGCAGAGAAACCGGAGGCAATAGAGACACCGGAGGAGCAGGAGACAGCAGTGCCGGAAGAAGTACCGGCAGAGAAACCGGAGGCAGAACCACCGCAGACGCCGGAGATGCCGGTTGCACCGGAACCACCGCAGATGCCGGAAATACCTGTTCCATATCTGCTCAGAACGAAGACAAATGAAAAGATATATTTAGATAAAGATGAGTTTACGATTGGAAAATCCGCTACAAAAGCAGATTATACGATCAGCGACAATACGGCAGTCAGCAGGATACATTGTATTATTACAAAAAGAAACGGTGTAAGCTATATCAGAGATAATAACTCAACAAACGGTACTTTTATCAACAATGAGGAATTAATAAGCGGGAATGAAAGATTTTTGACAAATCATGCACATGTAATACTGGCGGATGAGGAATTTATATTCTTTGTCAAATAATTTCTTCAAAAAACCGGAGGAAGAAGAATGATATTTAAAGTCGCATATCATACAGATGTTGGAATCAAAAAAAAGACGAATCAGGATTCGCTTGCAATTAAGGTGGTCGATACCCCGAAGGGACAGGCGTTGTTTGCCATTATATGTGATGGTATGGGTGGTCTGTCAAAGGGGGAACTTGCCAGCAAAGAGGTAATTCTGGCATATTGCAGATGGTTTGAAAATTCATTTGTGAGAATGGTTGCGGAGGATTCATTTTCCATGGAGGAATTAAAAGACCAATGGTTTACGATTGCTTTTCATCAAAATGAGAGAATCAAAACGTATGGAGAATCTCAGGGAATCATGATCGGCACAACCTTAACGGCGATGTTAATGTATATGGATACATATTATATGATTCATGTCGGCGACAGTCGTATATATGAAATGACAACAGATATCAGACAATTGACAAAGGATCAGACCTTTGTGGCAAGAGAGGTTGCTGCCGGAAGAATGACGGAGGAGGAAGCCGAAACTGACAGCAGAAGGAGCGTTCTGCTGCAGTGTATCGGCGCATCACCGGTAGTCCAGCCTGATTTTATACAGGGACGTATTGCCAAAAATGCAACTTATATGATGTGTTCAGATGGATTCCGCCATAAAATTTCCAAGGATGAAATGCTGGGTAAGCTGGGACCGGCCATATCAGAGAGTGAAGAGATTATGCAGCATAACTGTCAGCTTCTGACAGAGCTGATAAAAGAAAGAAGAGAGACAGATAATATCACTGTTTTGCTTGTAAAAACAGAGTAGTGGGGGATAACATGACAAAATTGGGTACAGTATTAGACGGAAAATACGAAATACTGAAAAAAGTCGGTCAGGGCGGTATGTCGATTGTTTATCTTGCCATGGATAATCGTCTGAATAAACAATGGGCCGTAAAAGAAATCAAAAATGATGGTTCAAAAACCATTGAGACTCTGTTAAAGGGACTTGAAAGAGAAGCAAATATCCTGAAAAACGTGGATCATCCGGTTTTACCGAGAATTGTGGATATTATCAACGAAAACGGGACCATTTACGTTGTTATGGATTATGTGGAAGGCAGGCCGTTAAATGAAGTCCTGAAAAAAGAAGGGGCACAGAGCCAAAGCAAGGTGATTGAGTGGGGACGTGCGCTGGCGAGTGCATTGGATTATCTGCATTCAATGAATCCACCCATTATTTACCGGGACATGAAGCCTTCCAATGTTATGTTAAAACCGGACGGTTCTGTCAAGCTGATTGATTTCGGTACGGCAAAAGAATATATTGTAGAGAATAATGCAGATACAACTGCACTTGGAACCAGAGGCTATGCTGCACCTGAACAGTTTGGAGATGCTCAGGGAAGAGGAATCTATAATACGGATGCCAGAACGGATATTTATAATCTGGGGGCTACCCTGTACCATCTGGTAACAGGAAAAAATCCATGTGAGCCGCCCTATGAGATAAAACCGATCAGACAGTGGAATCCGATGCTGTCTTCCGGTCTGGAGCAGATTATCATCAAGTGCTGCCAGCCAAATCCGAATGACAGATACCAGTCCTGTTCCGAATTGCTGTATGCTTTGGATCACTATAATGAGCTGGATTATGAATACAAGGCGCAGTCCAAAAAGAAGCTGGCAGCATTTCTTGCAGTGGCAGGTTTGTCTTTGGTGTCTGTCGGCTGTGCAATTTTTGGTACAGTAAAGAGAAATGAATTAAAAGAATTAAATTATAACAATAAGATTATAGATGCAAAGGAAGCGCTGATGACCAATGATGTGAACAGTGCAATTGCATATTATAAAGATGCCATTAATCTTGACAGTACGGCTTCAGAGGCATACATAGGTCTTCTTGATACATATGCATATTACTACGAGGCGGATGAAAATGTGAATGAAGGCGCTGAAACAGGCGCTGAGACGGGAATCCGGTATGTAGTGAAAAATATAGGTGCGGTTGAAGATGATGTGGTCTATGAAATCGCAATTTTGTATTACAATGAGGTGCAGGATTACAAAAGTGCGCTGCAGTACTTCAATATGGTGGATAATGACAGACGTTTTCCGGATGAAACCGAGCAGGCGGCCTATTATTCTGCAATCTGTGAAAATAAGATTAACAGAACTGCCAGCTTTAGTGACAGTAAGGAACAAGTATATGAATTTGAACAATTCAATGAGGACAGCATTGATAATGCCAATCCGAATAAATATATCAATTATCTGAATATTGCCACGATTTATGTAGATAACCTGGAAAGTGATGCGGAGCTGCCGCAGAGAACGATCCGGCTGTTAAATACGGCAAACAGTGATATGGATGCAAATACAACGGCTTTATCCAATGTATTTCCGGAAGACAGGGGCGTCAAATATTATACCGGGCAATATTCCCGTCTGTTATATTCTGCTTATTCTTATCTGGCGGAGCATGCAGAATCAAATGAAGAAAAACAGAGTTATTATCTGAATGCGATTGATGCGTTAAACCGGTATCTGGCAGGAGTCGATATATCTTCTGACAATGTGGCAGACGGTACGAAGCGGGAATATGTAAAATATATGGTGGAGGAAGCGGAGACTTATACAGCGCTGGTCAATGCCGGTTCAGGAACGAATTATTATAATAATGCAGAAGATACCTATGCCAGGGCAGAAGAAAGCCTTGGAAATGACGATTACGCCGCAGATATTTATGTCAGTCATTTAAATTATCTTTATAACAGATATTCTGCGGAATATGGAACGAATCCCGAAAACTGGAAGACGGAAGGAATTCAAAAGGTGCGGGAGGTCTGTCAGGCTGGAAATGAAGTTAAATCTTTGTCGAACCGGGAAAACAATCTGTGGAATACCTTACTGATCAATCCCGTGATTTCAGCGGTAATTGAAAATGACAGTACCCCGGATACTGATTATACGGAAGAAAGTACGGCGGCCAGTGAACCGGTCGGCGAAGAGAGTGAGGAGTGATGGATATGACAACAGTTTATGATGTGATGTTATACGGTGGTCTTGCTCTTGCAATTATATTTGCCGGCATAGCGGCACTGCTGTTTGTCCGGTTAAACATTCCAAAAGTAATCGGAGACCTGACAGGATCATCTGCAAAAAAACAGATTCAGGAAATTCGGGAAAAAGGATACGAAAGTGTACAGAGGGCAGGCACGTCCAAGAAGAATGCCATCAGAGAAGCAGGGAATACGGGACGGATATCCGTGAGATCCATATCCTCCTCCGGAAAAACGGGCGAGAGCAAACGTTTGAATGCAAAGTCTGACATAGCTGAAAAAGGAAATGAGCGATATAAAAAGGCAATCAGGGATCTGGAGGCGGAGGAACCGACCAATGTTTTGAATGAAGAGTCTGAAGAGTCAACGAATATCCTGAATGAAGAGTCTGAAGAAGAAACGAATATCTTAAATGAAAACTATCATGAAACTGCAACGGATATTCTGGCAGAGGATGAAGAGGAAGGAACAACGGACGTACTGGCAGAGGGCGAAGAAGGAGAAACAACGGACGTACTGGCAGAGGACGAAGAAGGAGAAATAACGGATGTTCTGACAGTAGATGAAGAGGAAGGAACAACGGACGTTCTGACAGCGGATGAAGAGGAAGGAACAACGGATGTTCTGACAGCGGATGAAGATGGAGGAGCAACGGATGTTCTTACAGTGGACGAAGATGGGGAGACCAGTATTTTAAGTGATTGGACAGAAACGAATCAATATCTGGCAGGACAGATAAAATTGATATATGATGTTGTAATTGTTCACACAGAAGAAAGAATTTGAGGAGGAAGATAGCATGAGGAAAAAACGGATTGTAAATCGATGGATTGCTTTTGGTATGGCAGTCATTATGCTGTTATCCTTAATTGCATATGATAACCGGTTTGCGGCCAATGCATTAAATGACGAGGAACAGAGTGCCGATCCGGCCGTCATTGATGTTATGAAGGTTATTGAAAAGGCAGGGGAAGACGCCAACCTTATGGAGCTGACTGCTTACTTTTCAGGAGAGAGTGTTCAGATTCAGGGCGGAGAGTATCTGTTGTATGATATGACAAAGCAGGAATTAAATGGGACCGGAACGACGGAAGAAGATACAACAGAGGAAGGAACAACAGAAGCTGAAACGACGGAAGAAGTAACCGAAACGGGAACGACGGAGGCAGATACGACAGGAGAAGGGACAACGGAAGCTGAAACGACGGAAGAAGTAACCGAAACGGGAACGACAGAGGCAGAAACGACAGAAGAAGGGACAACGGAAGCTGAAACGACGGAAAAGGCAACCGAAACCGGAACGACAGAGGCTGAAACGACAGAAGAAGAGACAACGGAAGAAGGGACAACGGAAGCTGAAACATCAGGAAGTGATATAGAAAAAGATTTAAAGGAAGAAATAACGATAGATGCAGTTTCACAGGATAAGCTGGTCATAGCCTTATATGTGCAGAAAAAGAGAAGTACGGATTATGAGCAGATCGGGAAACTGACCCTGTATAAAGACAGCGAAGCTCCGAAAATTGATGAAGTAACTGTTATAACAGGTGATACGGTCAAGGCAAAGGACGAATACTATCTGGCTGCAAAAGCAGCGGAAGTTGAAGTCCGTGTTAAAGCATCTGATCTGGAAGGAACAGGCAGCGAAACGGAATATGTTTCCGGTATTGAAAGTGTTGTTGCCAAAACGAAAGGCGGGGAAGAGATTGTTTTTGAAAAAGGAGAATCGGATACATATACAGGAACTCTTGTAAAGGCAGGAGTATACACAATCGCCGCTTATGATCAGGCAGGCAATGAGACGGTATATAAAGATACAATTGATATCAGGAATCCGAAGGAAATTAAGAATGTTACGGTTGAATATTGTGTTGTGAAACCGAAGGCAGAATTACATTATCTGCTGGTTCCAAAGGACAGAATAGACAGTGCAGCCCAAACGGCAGCCTTAAAGGTGGAGATTACGGAGACAAAAGCCGGCGAGTCAGTCGACAGGATTTTATATTTTTCTGTTGAAGACGGAATAAGCGGCGATGTAGAGATTAAAAATAATACGGCAGAGATTACAATACCTGTCAGTCAGGCGTCTACGAAGGATGGCCTGAATTGGCTGAAGCTGCGTATTGTTGATGAGGTTGGGCAGGAATACTATCCGCACAGCGAGGATGGGCATATCATTTTTATGGAGGAAGCAGACCCGGATGTGACGGCAGATATCCAACTGACCAATGCAAAGGCGGAAAAAACAGTCTATAGTGATACAGAATATGAAGCCCTTTCTAAGGAAGAAAAATGGGCAAAGGAAATCGGAATCCATGTCGCTGCTGAAGGAAGAGGAAGCCTGATTAAGGACGTATCCTATTCACTTGACAATGGGAAAAAGGTGGTTTTGAAGAAAGATACAGGCGTTGCCGCTGACCCGTCGGGCTTTACATGGGAAAGCGAACAACTGGAACTTACAAAGCTGTTAGGAAAAGACGGGAAACATGACATTACCTTTAAGGTCACAGATTATTTTGATAATCAGACGACATATCAGACAACATTGTATTTGGATACAACGGCACCGGAGGTTTCGGCAGACAGTACTGCGTTTGGAAAATCTGTAACGGATATTGAAACAACGGAAGTCCGTAACGACAGACAATACTACTGCCTGACAGATGCGGATGCATCTGAAACGATTACGGTAAAGGCAGCGGATACAAACAGCGGAATCCGGCAGCTTACCGTTACGGTTAACGGGGAAGCACAGGAGATAAAAGAAGGGGCAGATACCTTTACCTTTACGGAGGATACTCCGGGTTATTACGACGTCACCATACAGGCGCTGGACTATGCGGGAAATGAAAGCGAAGTAACAGAATTCGGCTTTATGATCAACAACGGAGAGATTCAAACCTCTTTGAGTGCCGAAGTATATAATACGGAGACAAAAAATACGGAAAGTCTCGGTGAAAGCGGCGCATCCGCTTATACCAGATTCAAAGCGGCAGCAGTTACCTATACAGCGACCGGTCTGGGCTTAAAAGCAGAAAATATTATAAACGATACAACCGGACCTTCAGACATTGTATGGGAGGAGGCAAAGGTAGAATCAGACAAGAACAATCCTGATCTGAAAACCGTTACGATAACCGGTATCCTGCCGGATGCAGAAGGACTCTATCAGATATCATTCGGCGTAAAAAAGCCGGGAAGTGCAAAGACGGCGGCTTCCGACTCCCTGCAGATTCTTTATGATAAGACAAAACCATCCGATTTTGTATTGGAAATGACAGAGCCTTACGGACGGGTAGAAGAAACGCCGGATATTTATTACTTCCGTACTGTACCGGAGGTTACTGCAGGAATCAAAGATAATTACAGTATAGAAAGCTTTATTCTGAAGGATGATCAGAAGCCGGAACATACATGGATAATTACGGATGCAGATTCTTCGGTAGAGGATTGGGATGACGGAGCAGAGATCCGGAACCATAAGATAGAATTATCCGGTGCGGAAAAGAATCAGGTATGTTACCTGTCTTATGAAGCAGCCGACAAGGCGGGAAATATTGTAACGGGAGAAACCGGTATCGGTTTTGTCTATGATGATGTTGCTCCGAAGCTTACGGTATCGGAGGTCGGTGAATGGAATAAGGAAGATGTTACCCTTTCTGTAGAGGCCAGTGATGCTTTCTATGTCAGCAGGCTCGAAACAGAGGTTTATCGTGATGGCAGGAAGGTAGAAAGCCTGAGCGGAGACAATAAGGATTTTACAGTCGGAAAAGAAACGAAGAATTCTCTGGTATATAGCAGGGAGGGTTCTTACAGGGTACGGATTCAGGTATATGATGCAGCAGGCAACATATCCGAAACGGTTACGAGAAGCTTCACAATCGATAAGACGGCGCCTGAGGTTTCTGCATACAGCGCCGCATTCGGCGGAAAGTCTGTAGAGAATATTAAAACAACGGAGACCTATAACGGTAAGGATTATTACTGTCTGACAAATCAGGATGCTTCCGAAACAATCACGGTTCAAACGTCCGATGACGGAAGCAGTATCAGACAGCTGACCGTTACCGTAAACGGTGAAGAACAGGAGATAAAAGAAGGGGAAAATACCTTTGTCTTTACCGAAACGGAGCCCGGTTATTATGATGTTACGGTGCAGGCGGCCGATTATGCAGGAAATGAAAGCCGGGTACTGGAGTTTGGGTTTATGATCAACAGCCGGGATATACAGACCTCATTGAGTGCCGAAGTATATAATACGGAGACAGAAGCAATGGAAAGTCTTGGCGTAAGCGGATCCTCCGCTTATACCAGATTTAAGGGAGCGGTAATTACATATACGGCGACAGGTCTGGGCATCAGCATAGAGGATATTACATACGGCAAAGAGACTGTATCCGGAATGACCTGGAACGAACCGGTGATTACGGAGGATGCAGAAAATCCGGATATGAAGACCATTACAATTACAGGAACGCTTCCGGATCAGGAAGAAATCTATGATATAGCCTTCAGCGTCAGGAAGCCGGGAAGTGAGAGCGGTGTGGTCCATGATTCCATGCGGATCATCTATGATAAGACAATGCCGTTTGATTTTGTCCTGACTGCAGCAGGAACTTACGGTACATTAGAAGAAACGCCGGAGACCTATTATTATAATACGACGCCGAAGATCCTTGTGGAGCTGAAGGACAATTACAGTATTGAGCGGTTTGTATTGGCAGATGACCAGACTCCGGAGCATAAATGGGTGATCGTGGATGCGGATTCCGCAATTGAGGAATTAGACGGTTATGCAGAGGTTTCGGATTATGAACTGGAGTTGGATGAGGCGATAAAAAATGAGTGGTTCCGGCTTACCTTCGATGCAGAGGATAAGGCGGGAAATCATATCATACAGGAGATGGAAAGCAGCTTTGTTTATGATGATACGGCGCCGGAAATTACGGTGGATGAGATTGATTACTGGAATAATCAGGATGTATCCCTGCAGGTAGATGTTAAGGATGAATTTTATGTCAGCAGACTGGAGACCGAGGTATACCGGAACGGTGAAAAAATTCAGAGTATCAGCGGAGATTATGCCGGCTATGCACCGTTTACGATTGCAAAAGAGACCCGGAATGCGCTGGACTACAGCGAGGAGGGCGTTTATTCGGTAACTGTTTTGGCATATGATGCGGCGGGAAATGTATCAGAATCCGTTACAAAGAGCTTTGTAATTGACAAGACGCCGCCGGAAGTAACATGGAGTGGAATCCCGTCAGAGCCAAACAGAAGCAACGGGAATGTAACCGTTGGATTTTCAGTAAAAGATGAATACGGAATCAATCCTGAAAACAGCGGCAGCGGAAATCAGGGGAAGGTTATCATTACCAGATATTATAAGACCTTTGATGGAATTACCGGAAAGGATGCGGTTACGATTACAGATGCCGGTGAAAAAAGCATGTCTGCAGGCAGTGTCTGCGGACAAATGACGGATAAGGCCTGCTCCTATTATTTTGAAATTGAGGCAGTGGATAATGCCGGGAATTCAGAAGGCATCCTGCGGACGCCGGATTTCTATATTGACAGGACGGCGCCGGAATTTACGATATCGCCGCTTCCGTCTAAGACAAATCTTGGGTACTACAATGAAATGGTATCCTTTGATGTAAATGTTACAGAGCAGTATGCGTTTGCACATACTGTCCGTGTAGTGGATAAAAATGCAGGCGTGAACGGCGGAAACTGCGTCAGACTTGCAAACAGTACCGTTAACGAAAAGACGGGAACCTGCAGGGTGTCGGTGGATACGGCAAATGCGGTAAGCGGAACATTTGCGCTTACTGTGATTGTGACGGATATATTCGGGAACCAGACACAGAAGGATATCAGCTTTGTGATTGATAAACAGGAGCCTGTTATTACACTTGGCAGTGTGGCCGGCGTAAACAGGGGAGACGTAACAATACCTGTCACAATATCCGATGATTACAGATATGGTTCCTATAATATAGAAGTCGTGAGACTGGATGCATCCGGACGGGAAGTGTATCATAACAGGACCTATCGGTCAGGAAGATGGGAAAACAGCAGAAGCATTGATTTTTCTGAAACCTTTGCAGAGGAAGGGGATTATACAGTTACGGTTACGGCTGTCGATCAGGCAGGCAATAAGGCCGTGGCAGGAAGTACAGCCTTTAGAATTGACAGAAACGCACCGGTGCTTTCCATCACAGGAATCAGTGACACACAGACATCGGCCTGTACAGCAACCCTGTCAATTGATGATTCTTTTGCCATGGGATATCAGAACAGTACGCAGAATGCAAGTGCAAATGTGGATATCACAAGAAAAACAGACAGTTCGCCGGAGACGACGATTGCAAATCTGACATACAGTAATTTCAGCGGCACCAATCCACATACGGCAAGCTACAGCTTTAGCGAAGACGGTATTTATACGATTACCTTTGACGCTGTGGATGCATCCGGTAACCGTGCACCTTCTGTCACAAGAACCTTTAAGGTGGATACGACGGCGCCGGATGTTACGGTAAGTGTAGCAGATAAAAACGCCGCCGCTGTCGGAAGCTATGAGGCGGTCGGAAGCACGGATGCGGGAGACCCGAATTATGTGGTCATGAATGTGAATGTGGTAGAAACATTCTTTACGACAAACCATGTAACCTTTACGGTAAAGAAAGATGGCGTGGATGTATCCGGCCGGTATTTTACCGGATATGCGAACAGAGGCGAGACCAGCTCCGTATCCCAGCTTTTTGAAGAGGATGGAGTTTATACGGTCACAATTACAGCTGTCGATGAGCTGGGAAATGCAGCAGACGAGTATCATATCGTATTCAAGGTGGACAATACGGCTCCTACGATGGAGAATACGGCAGTTTTGGACGCTTTCCGTGCAAAAGCAGATGCGGATGGCAATATTCTGCTGAACGGAGAGGATTTTGCCGCAATTGCGGAGTTAGGATATGAAGCGTTCTGGAATGTCAATGATACTTCTGTATTTACGGTAGATGTTAAAATGGATGGCGTAGATTTTATAGATTTTTCCGATTTGTCAGACGGATATCATAAAATGACGATTACGGTCACTGATGAGGTCGGGCATCAAAGTGTCGAAGAATTTGAATTTACCTATGACGGTACGGCGCCAAGAATTATCGTGAAGGGAATTGAGAACGGAGAATCTGCAACAGAGCCGTTTACGCTTGCGGTCAGTCTGGAGAATCCGGACGATAGGATCACAAGAATCATGATCAACGGAGAGACGATCGATCCTGCTTTGTATGAAGAGACAAATACATACGAGTACTATGTAAACGAATATGGTGATTATGAAATTATAGTGGATGCTGCCGATACGGCAGGCAATACATCATCCACTTATAACAGTAAGACCGGGGAAGTTTTTTCCTTCCAGTTAAAGGAAGAGACAAATCTCTGGATGTGGATTGTTATTATCATCGGAATCGTGCTTCTGATTACGTGCATCCTGATTCTGATTATAAGATCCGGGAAAAAGAGAAAACAATCATAAAACAAAAAATCCGGTATATGGGCGACACATGTCCCGCATGATGGGGCGGTATGATTTATGCCGGATTTTACTTTTTGGGAGACAGATATGTTTAAGGCAGCAGTCTTTGATATGGACGGTGTATTGCTCGATACAGAGAAGGTATACCGCTTATGTTGGAAAAAGAATGGTATGAGCATTGGGCTTTCAGAGGAGGAAATGGAGCTTCTCTGCGAAAAAATCGCAGGCGGCACCAAAAAGCATAATGCCGGTGTGTTTAAAGAAAAAATGGGTGAAGATTTCGATTATACGGAATTTCGAAAGAAAACGATGCAGATGTTTGAGGAATATCTTTTGCAGCATGGAATTGATGTGAAACGGGGCGTGGAAAAGACCTTGCGGACTTTGAAGGAGCGGGGAATCCGTATGGCACTCGCAACCTCTACGGACCGTATCCTCGCCATAGACCGTCTGACAAAAACGGGGCTGTATTCGTTTTTTGATGCGGCAGTATTCGGAGATGAAATTGAATACGGAAAACCCGAGCCGGATATTTATCTGAAGGCCTGTGAAAAGTTACGGGTGCAGCCCAAAGAAGCTGTGGGGGTTGAGGATTCCATAAACGGCATTCTTTCTGCAAGCTCCGCAGGGCTATATACCGTAATGGTGGTCGATCTGATCCGGCCAAATGCAGTGACAAAGGAAAAAGCAGCAAAGACTTATTATCATATTGCGGACCTTCTGGAATTGTTTTAAACGGACATATATTCTATACCCCTTTCATATAATAGGATTGAGAGGGGGAGAGGGATATGGCAATCGGCACGAAGCTGCTCAGCCTGTTAAAGGCGCTGGTAATTTCCTATATTATTACCGGAGTTTTATTGTTGGGGATTGCATTTGCACTATACAAGTTCGGAATCAGTGAAAATGCAGTCAACCTTGCAATCATCGTGGTGTATGTGGTAGCGTCCTTTGCAGGCGGCTTTCTGGCAGGTAAGATGGTGAAAGAGAAAAAGTACATATGGGGCTGTTTTTTAGGACTTGCCTATATGGCAGTTATATGCATTGTTTCTTTTATAATGAACGGAACCGTGGATTTCTCAGGAAGCTCCGCACTCACCGCATTGATGCTCTGTGTAGGCGGTGGTATGCTGGGCGGGATGCTCAGTTAAAAAAAATACTTTTACTTTATGTTAGTTTGTGCTATAATCTCGCTATATGACATAAAAGGAGCGATTTACTTATGAAAAGAATAAAGACACTCACAACCGGGACAATGAAAAATACAATGGTAAAGGGCGGATGCGGTGAATGCCAGACATCCTGTCAGTCAGCTTGTAAAACATCCTGCACAGTGGGAAACCAGAGCTGTGAGAATGTGAATAACAAGTAATAGAATGTTATGAAGCAAACAGCGAAAGGGGACCGTCTTACGACAGTCCTCTTTAGTTGCGTGTTGTAATAAAGGAGCATATATGGTTCATCAGTACAAGAACAATGGTTATAATATAGTACTCGATGTATGCAGTGGTTCGGTTCATGTAGTTGATGACCTGGTCTATGATATTATTGAAAATTATGAGCATCATACAAAAGAGCAGGTTGCGGAGCTCCTGACCGGATATGACAGAGAAGAAGTGTTTTCTGCTTATGATGAAGTGACGGAGCTGGTAGAGAACGGAACTTTATTTTCAGAAGATATTTTCAGGGATTATATTATTGACTTTAAAAAAAGAAAGACCGTGGTAAAGGCATTGTGTATCCATATCGCCCATGATTGTAATCTGGCATGCAGATATTGTTTTGCCGGAGAGGGTGAATATAAAGGGGACAGAGCGCTGATGCCGCTTGATATAGCAAAGAAATCATTGGATTTTCTGGTGGCTCATTCCGGTAACCGTAAGAATCTGGAGGTGGATTTTTTCGGCGGCGAGCCGCTTATGAACTGGGATGTGGTTAAGCAAACCGTCGAATACGGAAGAAGCCTCGAAAAGCAGCATGACAAGAAATTCCGTTTTACCCTGACTACGAACGGAGTGCTGCTTAATGATGAAATCATGGAATTTGCCAACCGGGAGATGAGCAATGTCGTTTTGAGCATTGACGGAAGAAAAGAAATCCATGACCATATGAGACCGACTCCAAACGGGAAGGGCAGTTATGAGCTGATCCTGCCGAAGTTTAAGGAATTTGCAAAGAAACGGGCAGGCAGGAGCTATTATGTCAGGGGAACCTATACGCATAATAATCTGGATTTTGCAAAAGACGTTTTACATATGGCGGATCTGGGATTTGATCAGATTTCCATAGAACCGGTAGTATCCCAGCCGGAGGAACCATATGCGATCAGGGAGGAAGATCTCCCGGTCCTGTTAGAGCAGTATGATATACTTGCAAAAGAAATGATCCGCAGGAAAAAAGAGGGAAGAGGCTTCAATTTCTTCCACTTCATGATAGATCTGACAGGCGGGCCGTGTGTGGCAAAGCGGTTATCAGGCTGCGGCTCCGGCACAGAATATCTGGCCGTTACGCCTTGGGGGGATCTGTATCCGTGCCACCAGTTTGTAGGGGAGGATGGATATTGTATCGGAAATGTGTATGATGGCATTACAAAGCCGGAAATTGTGGACGAGTTCAAGCTATGTAATGTGTATGCGAAGGAAAAATGCAGAGATTGTTTTGCACGATTCTATTGCAGCGGCGGCTGCGCAGCCAATTCTTATAAGTTTCACGGCAATATACTGGATGCCTACGACATTGGCTGTACACTTCAGAAAAAGCGGATTGAATGTGCGATTATGATAAAAGCAGCATTGGCGGACGAGGAAGAAAATAATCTGGAGAACGAAAAAGGAGAATTACAATGAAGAAAGTAAAAAGAAGATCTGTTATTATAATCATTGCCTTCTTTCTTATACTGGGGCTTTCGGTTTATACGGCTATATTCGGTATAGGTGACAGAGGAAAAGCAGAGTATATCAAGCTGGGACTTGATCTGGAAGGCGGATTGAGCGTCACCTATGAGATTCAGGATGAGGATTATACGAAGGCTGATGTGGATGATACCCGTTATAAGCTTGGGAAACGTATTGACAGCCATACAACGGAGTATACCGTGTACGAGGAGGGAAACGGCAAACTTACATGCGAGATTCCGGGCGTAGACAATGCGGAGGAGATTCTGGAGGATTTAAGTGTAGAAGGAAAACTGGAATTTCTTGATCCTGCAAATTATCAGCTCTGGGCAACAGGGCAGGAATATGTGCCGGCGCTTACCGGTGATGATATCAAGGGTGCAGAAGCAGGAATCCGTGAAGATGATAACGGTATCAGCGATAATGTTGTAGCTTTGACATTTACGGATGAAGGTGCTGAAAAATTTGAAGCCGTAACGGCGGCAAATGTGGGAGATATCGTATATATCATATATGATAATGAGATGGTCAGTGCACCCAGGGTGAAGACGGCAATCTCCGGAGGGAATGCTGAAATCAATAAGATCGGTTCCTATGAGGAAGCTGACCAGCTTGCGACGACAATCCGTATCGGTGCTCTGCCGCTGACCTTGAAGCAGGTACGTTCCAATATTGTAGGCGCAACACTGGGTACTGATGCGATCAGTACCTCAATCAAGGCAGGTATTATCGGAATTATTCTTGTGTTTATTATTATGATCGTCATTTACAGGGTGCCGGGTGTGGTTGCATCTCTGTCTTTGACGTTTTATACCTTCCTGGTTCTTCTTGTCATGAATCTGTTTAATGTGACCCTGACGCTTCCCGGTCTTGCAGGTATCATTCTTTCCATCGGTATGGCGGTAGATGCAAATGTTATTATATTTACCCGTATCAAGGAAGAGCTGGCGGCGGGAACAGCTGTAAAGCAGGCAGTCAGCAATGGATTCCACAATGCGTTATCTGCAATTTTAGACGGAAATATTACGACCCTGATTGCAGCGCTTGTATTGGGAATTTTCGGTACCGGTACAATCAAAGGCTTTGCAATTACACTTGGTATCGGTATTGTATTGTCAGTATTTACGGCGCTGATCGTTACCCAGCTGCTTCTGAATTCTCTGGTAAATCTGGGATTAAAGAATGTCAAATGCTTTGGTGTGGCGAAGGAGCCGAAGAAAACCAATTTTGTTAAGGCCGGCAAATTCTGTGCAATTGCCTCCGTATTAGTTATGATTGTAGGTTTTGTATTTCTGCCGATCTACAAATCCTCAAAGGGCAGCGCGTTAAATCTCAGTATTGATTTTGCAGGCGGTACGTCTATTACGGCAGAGTTTGACAGGAGTTATACTTTATCAGAAGCAGAAACTTTGATTGTTCCTGTCATAGCAGATGCTGCAGGAATCAGTGAGGCAGATATATCGGTTCAGACAGTTGCGGGTACGAATGAAATTGTATTTAAGACAACAGAGCTGACCGATAACGGTGATGATTCTCAGATGACAATGGTAAAAAATGCGTTGGCGGAAAACTTCCAGGCAACTGTTTCCTCGGCCGACAGTATCAGCGGCGCCGTCAGTGGCGAGATGAGCAGAAATGCAATTTTTTCCGTTATATTAGCTGCGATTCTGATGCTGCTATATATTGCGGTCCGTTTCAAGGATTTCAAGTTTGGTGCCAGTGCGGTGCTTGCACTGTTACATGATGTACTGATTGTCTTTGTTGTATATATCATATTCCGTCTGTCAGTTGGTAATACATGTATTGCATGTATGCTTACAATTGTGGGTTATTCTATCAATGCAACGATTATTATCTTTGACAGAATACGTGAGAATATGGCGAAGATTGATACCAAAAAACAGGGCTATACAGATCTGGTCAATCAGAGTATCAATCAGACCTTTACCAGAACCATATATACATCCCTGACGACCTTTGTCATGGTGCTGGTACTGTTTATCTTAGGCGTTGCATCCATTAAGGAGTTTGCAGTTACCCTGATGGCAGGTATACTTGTAGGTGCGTATTCTTCTGTTTGTATTACAGGTCCGATGTGGTATTTTATGAAGACAAAGCTGTCAAAGAAAGAGAAAACTGCGAAGTAATGCGGATACGGATATAAAAAGGACTGCCTTTTGTAATTTTGAAGGGAACCCCTTTTGTTAGACAAAACATGAGTCTAATGAAAGGGGTCTTTTCATGACATGAAATCTTGATTGTTATGTTGTTTTTCTGTTTAACTGCATATCATTGCAATGGTGAGAAACAGCAGGAGTCCGGCAATATTGACCAGCGTAAAAAATCCAAGATATCGTCCGCTGCCTGCATGTTTGGTTTTCATATACAGACGAAAGGAGATCAGACTGGCGAGGGAAGCAATCGGCGTACCCAGACCGCCGATGTCAGTTCCAAGCAGCAGACTTTTCCAGTTATCTGTAAATCCTGAGAGGAGCACGGCGGCAGGTACGTTGCTGATAACCTGGCTGGTCAATGCAGAGACAAGAAGCGGCTGCTTAGCCAGTACATCCTGTAAAAACGTCCGGACACTCCCGAGAGCACCGATATTTCCTGCAAAAATAAAGAAACATACAAAGGTCATAAGCAGGCCGTAATCAATTTTTTTAAACAGAGGACGGTCTGTCAGAAGTAACGCAAGACATACGACAATAAACAGTATCTTATAGTGAAGTACATGGAAAACCGACAGCAGGCAAAGAACGAACAGCAGGATATAAAGCAGAATACGCCGATGATCTGCCAGAGCGGACTGTTCAGGCAGTGTCACGTCCAGTTCTTTTTTCGGAGAAAATAAGACGCTGACACAAAGCAGCGGCAGTGCCATAAGCGTAAAAGGGAATACGGTTTTAAAAAAACTGCCTGCGGAAAGCTGAAAGGCGGAATAAAGATATAGATTTTGCGGATTTCCGACCGGAGTTGCCATGCTTCCGAGATTAGCGGCGACAGTCTGCATAACGAGAACAAAAATCATATACTGCTGTTGTCCGGTAAGCTCCAGAACGAGAATTGCGAACGGAACAAATGTGATCAGTGCAACATCATTTGTAACAAGCATGGAAGTAAAAAACGGTAATAAGATCAAAAGCAGGAACAGAATCCTTCTCTGTTTTTTTCCGTTTAACAGACGGCCGGCCAGCCATGAAAAAAGACCATGCGCCTGTAATCCTGCCACTACGGACATCAGGCAGAACAGGAGTACCAGCACACGAAAGTCAATATACGAAAAATAAGCCTCGGATGGCGGTACAAAGAAGGCAGAGACCAGCATGCAGAGGCCGGAAGCGGCGAGGACGGGTTCTTTTTTTAAAGCATGCAAAAGCAAGTGATACCTTTCCTTTATTTTATGACTGTCCATGCTCTCTGACTGTTGATTCATTCTTCTTCTCCTATTTAAAAGTATGTGGGTACGGATTCCTTTTTGGTCGTATCATCATCCGGTGCCTTTAAGTTTAGCACATATATCCTCAGTTTGTCACTATAGACCTCCTGGTTTTTCACATTTAACAGTCGGTATTCAAAATAGATTGGAATGAAAAGAGAGGAAATCACAAAAACAACATATATCCTCTACAATTTATTCACTATTTTATTGATATAATTTTCTTGTGGGATTATTCAATAGAAACGTATAAAATCAATTTTGGAAAATGAATACTAAAACGGGAGGATTTATGAATAAGAGATTTATAAAAAATGTTATAAGTATTGTTTTAATTTTACTGATGTGTGGTGCAGTTTTCCTTACAATGAATTCTGCTAAAAAT
>CANRQE010000010.1 GCA_947632705.1 uncultured Coprococcus sp.
CTGTTCCTTTTCTATCCGTTTCCGTTCCAGCTTATTATATGCATAGGACAGCAGCTGAAGCACTATAATAGGAAACAAAAATGCAGCAGCTAAAACAATGGAAACATTTTGTGTCTTATACCTAATCACCTGGAAAATTGCTGTAAAAGTAATCAGCGCAATGCATCCAAACATGAAAATACGGTCAGATCCCACATACCCTTCTGATTTAACCGACTGAAACATCCTGAATATAACTGCGCTTAAAAAAGTTAGAATCAAAAGCAAAAGAGCCCCCAGAATTGTATAAAAGATACTTCCGAGAGAATCTGACCCGACAGCACTTTCCATCATAACCGATTCCAGAGGCGGAATAAACGAAACAACAATCCCCCATACAAAGCTTCCCAGTTTTGTAATCAGTAATGCGGTAAAAACATTATAATAAAGAGAACCTTTTGTAACACAAAAAAAGGTAAATACATACAATGACATCTCGATTACGCCGCCAACAATAATCGTCCATCCCAATTCTTTATGTACAAAAAAAGGTATGGCAAGAATATAAGTCACAAACAATAACAAGTACGCTATAATCAATGACTTTTTCCCATACCGCAGCGGATATACTACAGCTATAATAATTAAAATCTGAATGGCATAAATCGTTGCCCAAGTGATACTATATGATGAAATCATTGTTATTTTCCCTTTCGGCATTAAATATGATATCAGCTGTTATATTCTGCTTTTATAACATCTCCGTTTATTCTAAAACATGAATCACACAAAATCATCTATGATACATTATATCATAATCGATATAAACCCGTGTTCCTCATCCGCTCCGGTAATATGGATCCCCTGGTGCTTCTGCACGATGTCCTTTACCAGTCCATTCGCTTTCAGATACCCCAGTTCCAGAAGAAACAGACCGGATAGTACCTTCTTAAATGCATAAAACTTCTTATGCATGGAATATTCTACCATAAATAAGATATTTTTCCCTTTCCGCCTGATACTGAAACGGATCCATGGAGTAGCTGTACCTGCCGTACACTTTTCCATTACCTCATCAGAAACGGAGGTAAGCAGTACAATTAATTCCGTCTGATCAAGCGGCAGGTCGTCTAACGGTTCCACCACCGTCTCCAGCATAATGGATTTTTTCTTTGTCTGCAGATACAGCATGGCAAGGATTGCATCCACATCCTGGTTCCCGCTTAAAGGAAGGTTTCCGTATCCGGTTTCTGACGAGGTCATCTGCAGCAGGTATTTTCGTACTTCGCTTCGTTCCTCCTGCTGGGCCAGCTGACGGATGACCTCCAGCTGTTTGTTCATATCATGCTTGATATCCTTTAGTTCCTTATTCTCTCTGACTGCCAACTCATAGCTTTGGTAAATATCGCTCAGATGTTCCCTTAGTTTTTGCTGTTCCTTTTCTATCCGTTTCCGTTCCAGCTTATTATATGCATAGGACAGCAGCTGAAGCACTATAATAGGAAACAGGAATGCGGCAGCTACGACAATGGATACATTTTGCGCTTTATATCTGATCATCTGAGAAACTGCCATAAAAATACATAAAACAATATATCCGAACAAAAATATGCGGTCAGACCCTACATATTCTTCTGAACCTGTCGGCTGCAGAAGCCTGTAAATTACTCCGCATAACAGCGTCAGTAAAAAAAGGAATCCCGCTCCCAGAATCGTATAGAAAATACTGTCCGGAGAATCCGCCCCTATCATGCTTTCCATCAGAACCTGTTTGACAGGCGGAATCAGGGATGCAAAAATTCCCCACACAAAACTTCCCAGTTTTAAAACCAGTATTGAAACAAATACGTTATAATAAAGCGAGCCTTTTGTAACACAAAAAACAGTAAACACATAACATATCGTCTCAAGCAGACCGCCGACAATAATCGTCCATCCCAGTTCTCTATGCAAAAAAAACGGTATCACAAACATATAAGTCATCCACTGCATCACGAAAATATGAAACAGAGACAGCTTTCCACGCCGCAAAGGGCATGTCATATTGACTGCAATTAACATCTGAATGGCATAAATCGTTGACCAAATAATAATATATGAAGAAAACATTGTTTTTTTCCTTTCATCGGCAAATATGACAGCTGTTGTTTTATTCTGCTGTTATTACATCTCTGTTTATCCTAAAACAGGAATCAGGTAAAATCATCATCCATGATACATTATATCATAATCGATATAAACCCGTGTTCCTCATCCGCACCGGTGATATGGATTCCCTGGTGCTTCTGCACGATACCCTTTACCAGCGCATTTGCTTTCAGATATCCCAGTTCCAGAAGAAACAGGCCGGAAAGCACCTTCTTAAGTGCATAAAATTTCTTACGCATGGAATATTCTACCATAAATAAGATGTTTTTTCCTTTTCGCCTGATACTGAAACGGATCCATGGGGTAGCTGTACCCGCCGTACACTTTTCCATTACCTCATCAGAGACGGAAGTAAGCAGTGCAATCAGCTCCGTCTGATCAAGCGGCAGGTCACCTAACGGTTCCACCACCGTCTCCAGCATAATGGATTTTTTCTTTGTCTGCAAGTACAGCATGGCAAGGATTGCATCCACATCCTGATTCCCGCTTAAAGGGAAGTTACTATATCCGGTTTCTGACGAGGTCATCTGCAGCAGATATTTTCGTACCTCGCCCCGTTCCTCCTGCTGTGCCAGCTGACGGATGACCTCCAGCTGTTTGTTCATATCATGCTTGATATCCTTTAGTTCCTTATTCTCTCTGACTGCCAACTCATAGCTTTGGTAAATATCGCTCAGATGTTCTCTCAGTTTCTGCTGTTCCTTTTCCACCCGTTTCCGCTCCATCTTATTATATAAATAAGACAATGCCTGTATCATCATACCAGGGAAGAGAAAAGCAGCAGCTACGACAATGGATACATTATGCGCTTTATATCTGACCACCTGGGTAACGGATATAAAAAGGCACATAATAATAAATCCATACAGGAAAATGCGGTCGGCCCCTACATAAATTTCCGAATTGATCGGAAAAAGCATTTTAAATAAAATACCGCAACAAATCATGATAATCAAAAGAAAGCACACTCCCAAAATCGTATAAAAAATACTGTCCGGAGAATCGGTTCCTATCACGCCTTCCATCAGAACCTGTTTCATAGGCGGAACCAAAGACGCAATCAGTCCCCATACGAAGTTTCCCATTCGCGAAACCAGAATGGAAGAAAATATATTATAAAAGAAAGAGCCTTTTGTAACACAAAAGACTGTCATCAGATATAGAAAGATCTCTATTGCGCTGCCAATAATGACCGGCCATCCCTGATCTCTGCATAAAAAAAGAGGAATCGCAAGCAGATAGGTAACCCATTGTATACAAAATCCCGTTATCAATGATTTTTTTCCATTCCGCAATGGGCATACGATTGTAATTGAGATCATGTTTTGAACAGCATATGTAATTGACCAAATGATATTATACACAGAAAACATCGTCTTATCCTTTTTCACAAATTAATAGCCGATGTTATGACATAAAAGATTACAATACCCTGGTCAAGCGTTACTGTAACGATTATTTCACCTCGTATATCTTTACAGCAACGCCGTTCCAAAGAGTTTTATATGTGCATTTATGATTATAACATCTTTCCTGCTGCTGAATATCAATCATGCAAAATCATCACTCATTTATGCATTATATCATAATCGATATGAACCCGTGTTCCTCATCTGCACCGGTGATATGGATTCCATGGTGCTTCTGTACAATGCCCTTTACCAGCGCATTTACCTTCAGATACCCCAGTTCCAGAAGAAACAAACCGGAAAGGATCTTCTTAAGTGCATAAAATTTTTTATGAATAGAGTATTCCACCATAAATAAGATATTTTTCCCTTTCCGCCTGATGCTGAAACGAATCCATGGAGTAGCTGTACCTGCAGCACATTTTTCCACCACCTCATCAGAGACAGAAGTAAGCAAAGTGATCAGTTCTGTCTGATCAAGCGGCAGGTCGTCTAACGGCTCCACCACCGTCTCCAGTACAATGGACTTTTTTCGGGTCTGCAGATACAACATGGCAAGAATCGCATCTACATCCTGATTACCGCTCAGAGGAAGATTGGTATATCCGGTTTCTGATGAAATCAGCTGCAGCAGATATTTCCGTACCTCCGCCTGCGTTTCCTGCTGTGCCAGCTGGCGGATAACCTCCAGCTGTTTGTTCATATCATGCCTGATATCCTTTAACTCCTTATTTTCACTGACTGCCAATTCATAGCTTTGATAAATATCCTGCAGATGTTCTTTCAGCTTCTGCTGCTCCCTTTCTATCCGCCTCCGTTCCAGCTTGTTATATAAATAAGCCAGTAACTGAACCATAAAAACCGGAAGGATAACAGCAAAGGCTACAGCAATATATACATTGTTTACTTTATATCTGATAATCTGTAAAACCGCCATAAATACACATAACATAATAAACCCAATTTTAAATATACGATCAGATCCTACGAACATTTCCGAATGAATCGGAAAAATCATTTTATATAACACTCCGCTTAAAAACGTTATGATCAAAAGAAAACTTACTCCCAAAATGGTATAAAAGGTACTATTAAGAGAATCCGATCCTACCACCCCTTCCATCAGAACCGGTTTCATAGGAGGAATCAAAGACGCTATCAGTCCCCATACGAAATTTCCTATTCGGGAGACTAACATGGAAACAAGCATATTATAAAAAACAGAGCCTTTTGTAGCAGAAATAACCGTAACCAAATAAAAAAAGAATTCTGCCAGGCTGCCGACAAGAATTGTCCATCTCAATTCCCTGTATACAAAAAAAGGAATTACAACCAAATAAGCAGCCCATTGTATCCCGAATCCTAATATCAGCGATTTTTTCCCACTCCGAAATGGACATACCATTGTAATCGAGATCATATTTTGAACAGCATATGTAATTGACCAAATGATAATATATGCATAAGACATTACTTCTCCCTATTTATAAACATATTCAAATCCAATATCAGACAGATTACTCCTTCCGGATATTACGGATCAGAATTGTTGTACAAAATAAGTCTGTTTCATCCTGCCAGAATATTTTGCCGCCATATCTGTCTACAATATCCCGGATAATTCCCATACCTCTGCCATGCTTCTCCGTCTCCTGCTTCGTGGTATGAAATCCACTTTCAATTGGATTACTATCAGGACTTTTTGAATTTTTTATTATTATCTGGCAGATCTGGCAACAGTCTGAATCATCCGCCCCAAAAAGCCCTTCATCTTCTGTCAGTCTGACAATAAACGAAATTTTTGCATTCTCCGCTTTTTCACAGGCCTCAATTGCATTTTCAAACAAATTTTGAAACAGGGCAACTGTATCCACCTCTGAAAACGGAAAACAGCTGCAGTCTGCTGATATTTCATACTGGAATTGTATATGTTTTTCCTCACAGGCAAACAGCTTTAATTCTAAAATAAGATCCAAAAACTTATTTCCTGTCAATGAATTCTTTTTATGCATATTCGCCGAAGAATGTTCCGAACGGACAAGCTGCTGTGTCTGCTGTAAAATATCCTGCCGTACGGTTCCCAAAGCTTTATTTGCCGCAAGAAGCTGCTTATACTGTTCATCTCTGGTTTTTACCATTTCTTCCAGGTGATACTTTTCTTTTTCTATATCTTTTCTTTTTTTATATTCCAAAACGTTTGCCAGAATAACAACGGCAAAGCATAAGGCCAGACCGGCATAGATCAATCCACTCATAATATTATTTCCTTATGCCCGGTCAGACCAAAAGGACAAATATGCTGTCTTTACTTTTTCAGCATAGGTTCTTCCGATTGGAATCTTATATATCTCATTCAACTCCACCTCTTCCGAACCCATATATGTAACATAATCCATGTGAATAATAAAACTGCCATGGCATCTGACAAAGCCGGAAGGAAGATCTTTTTTTATAGAAGAAAGTGTATTATAACAGCTGTATTCTTTTCCTGTCGTAACCACTTTCGTTTTTCTATCCTCTTTTTCAATGTAAATAATATCCTTTACCTGAATAAATGTCGGATGACTGTTGCAAATAATCCTGATGAATTTATGCTTTCTTTCCTCTTCATATATCTTATTTGCCTTTTTCATAGCCTGCGGAAGCATTACCTGCATATTATTTTTTAATACAAAATAGCAATGCTGTGTCTCATATACATCCGGCGCAAAGTCCAGAATGTGCGTCAGATAAATAATCTGGCACATAGGGGCCGCTTCATTAATCAGATTTCCCAGATAAATTCCATTATATTGCTCTTCCATGAAATCAATATCCATAATCATGATATCGCAGTCAAAAACACCATTTTCAATGTCTATCATAATTTCCTCCGGATAAAACATTTTAATCTGGTCTTTCTGCTTGATTGATGCATAGTTTATAATACATGTCCTGGCTTTTTCCAACTCTTCTTTTACATCATCACAAATACCGATTATCATTTGTTCACCACTTTCAATTTGTTATATGCATAAAAAAAATTTAAGAAATCTTATATTTTCAGAATGTTTTTCTTTTCGGTATCAAAGCAATATCCTGATATAACTTCGGTAATTTATTTTATCACATATCAGTATCACTGACAATATTTTACAAAACAACTCCTCAATATAAGTTTATCTTGTATGAATTTTTATTCATGCAGTATAAAAATTATAGCATCATTCATTCTATGCAAATGAAATCATGCAAAATTTCCACTTAATCATGCATTTTTTTATATCGTCTTCCATAAAATAATAGTAAAAATATTTACTAAATGAGATAGTAAATATATTTACTATGCTATTCTGTAACTGGTGATGGAATGGAAAATAAAAGTTATATACAACGCATCAGAAATTTAAGAGAGGATCATGATTATACACAGGAATATGTAGCCGCATATCTTGGTACCTCCCAGACTATGTATGCCCGTTATGAACGTGGTGCAAATGAACTGCCAATCCGCCATCTGATTATGTTGTGCCGGTTGTATGAGGTATCGTCTGATTATATTTTGGGACTTAGTAATTATAAAACCTAAGTCTGTTTCTCTTCTCCGTTTTTGTAAATATGACATCATGATCTGTCAGCTGTAATCCATGCTTTTATGACCGGTAATCCCCGTTAATCTTCACATAATCATAGGTCAGGTCACAGCCCCATGCCGTTCCCTCCGCCATTCCCTGATTTAATGCAATCCGGATGAATATTTCATCTTCACTTAAGATTTCTGCTGCCTGTTCTTCAGAAAAAGCAACTCCGGCGCCGTTTCTGCATACTGCTACGGTTCCTTTTGCGGATTTCAGATCTACATCTACTTTTTTTATATCAAAATCTGCTTCTGCATAACCAATCGCACATAAAATCCGGCCCCAGTTTGCATCCTCTCCGAACATTGCACATTTAAAAAGAGGAGAACGGATGACGCTTTTTGCGATAATGATTGCATCGTCCTGATTTTTTGCTCCGCTGACATTGCACTCAAGCAGCTTCGTTGCACCCTCGCCGTCGGCCGCCAGCATCTTTGTAATGTTGCTCATGACGATGAACAATCCCTGCTTAAATATTTCCAGGCTTTCTCCCTCAGAAGTAATTTCCGTATTACCCGCCAGACCATTTGCAAAGACGGCGCAGGTATCATTGGTTGACTGGTCTCCGTCCACGGAAAGACAGTTATACGTTACCTTGACGACCTCCCGCAACACCTTCTGCAGCACGTCTGAACTGACGGCACAATCTGTAGTGATAACATTCAATGTAGTAGCCATGTTCGGATGAATCATACCGCTGCCTTTACCCATGCCGCCTATATGGCAGAGCTTTCCGTCCATTTCAAATGCAACAGCAACTTCTTTTTTTACTGTATCCGTTGTCATTATGGCTGCTGCAGCCTTTTCGTTTCCGTTATAGGAAAGGCCGTTATAAAGCGCATCCATACCGGTTTCCACAGGTTCAATCGGCATAATCTGTCCAATCACACCCGTCTGCGCTATCAGTATTTCTTCAACCCTGATACCAAGCTTATCTGCTGCAAGCCGGCACATTTTCAGAGCCTTTTCTTCTCCGTCGGCATTACAGGTATTGGCGTTTCCGGAATTTAAAATCATGCCCTTTGCTCTGCCGCCGGTGGCCGCCAGATGTTTTTGTGAGACAGTCACAGGCGCTCCCTTGACCTTGTTTTGCGTAAATACCGCCGCTGCACTGCACATAACGTCCGATACGACCAGACAAAGATCCGGCTTGGTATCTGACGCCGGGCTTTCAGTTCCGTCAGGGGCTCCAGCCCTTTTAATACCGCAATACAGACCGTTTGCCTGAAATCCCTTTGCGGCGCATACGCCGCCGTCTATATAAGTATACCCTTCGTATTGTTCCTTTGTCATATCAAGTCCTCCTTTTTCGGTCAAACAGATTTTATATGTTCTAATCCATCCATCTGTTTTGAGAATCATTCCTGTATCTGCTCTAAGAACCGTTTCAGTCTTGCTTCTGTCCGGTCTTTTCCGATGACGGACATGATCGTGAATAAATCCGGCGAATTCTTTTTGCCTGTTACCGCTACTCTGACAACCGTACACACATCCGTGATAGAGCCTCTAAAGCCTTCCGGATGCTTCTTGTATTCCTTCACGTTCGGACAATAGCCAAGCTTTTCTCCCATTTCCTTCATCTGACCAAACCAGTTGTCTGAATCTAAAAACATATCCTTTTGATATTCCCGGATGATCTCTGCCATCTGGCTGCTGCTGTATTTTTCGTCTATCTCATAGTCCAGTTCCAATTCCCCCTCCGGTACATAGAGATATCCGAACATTTCCGTCAGATCGGACCATTTTGCTACATCCTTACGGGCCTTGCTGCCTGCCATTTTCCATAGTTCAATCGTTTTTATGAAATCGTCCTTTCTTGCAGCTGCAAACTGATACAGCTTCTGATTATATTCCTTTGCCCAAACCAGAATCTTTTCATAGCATTGCTCTGTTGTAAAGGAGGAAATCATTTCCTTGCTGACGTCATTCAGCTTAATCATATCAAACAAAGCCCCGGATACCGGCATCTTCGAAAGGGACAGGACAAAATCATCCATTGCCTTGTCCGGATGGGCCGCATGCCACTCCTCATAATTGGAATTGGCAATTGTCATCAGATATTCCAAAACACTTTCGGAAGGATATCCCTCCTCCAGATAGAAACCAACGGCTGCCTCCGGGTCCTTCCGTTTGGAAAGCTTCCGTTTGCCATTGCCTTCCGCTTTCATAATCGGAGAAATGTGCACATACTCCGGCGGTTCAAATCCGCAAAGCTCGAACAGCTGCTTATGAAGCGGATAGGAAGCCAGCCATTCATCCCCACGGATAACAAGATTGGTTCTCATAAAATGATCATCCACTGCATGCGCAAAATGATAAGTTGGAATACCGTCAGACTTCAGAAGGACAACATCCATAATATTCTCCGGCATATCAATATTGCCGCGGATCGGGTCTGTATAACGGATATACTGTCCCGGCGTCCCCGGAGATTTCAGCCGCACCACATATGGCATTCCTGCCTTGATATTCGCTTCTATCTCTTCATAGGTGAGATTTCTTGCAGCCGCATATTCACCATAGTATCCGATATCCACCTTTGCTTCCTCCTGTCTCTTGCGGATTGCATCCAACTCCTCAGCAGTTTCAAAGCATGGATATGCCAGTCCCTTCTTCATCAAAGCTTTGACACAGATCTGGTAAATTTCTTTTCTCTCACTCTGTTTATACGGCGCATAGACAGTCTCTCCGCCGGCAAACGGTCCCTCATCAAATTCCAGACCGAATTTTTTTAATGCATTGATAATTTCGCTGACACCGTCTTCCACTTCACGTTTCTTATCGGTATCTTCAATTCTCAGATAAAATACGCCGCCGCTTTGTCTTGCAAGCTTTCTTGATATCATAGCAGCATACAATCCGCCAATATGCATATATCCTGTCGGACTTGGTGCAAACCTCGTCACCTTAGCTTCCGCCGGAAGGTCACGCTCCGGAAATCGCTGCTCCAAATCCTCAACGGTCCCTTTTATATCAGGAAAAATCAACTCTGCCAGTTTTTCATAATCCATATCTTTATCCACCTTTTAATTTCATTCTTCTTTATTTTTCATAACAGCCAGATACCATTCCGTTTTCATGATACCAGGACATTCGGACATACTATCCATTACAGGTTCACTGTGGGATAACCAATATATATTTTATGATTATAATGACATTCCGCTGAAACGTCAAATGGGAAATGACCAATGAGATGCAAAAAAAAACGCCTTACGGTCATTGTAATCGCAAGGCGGCAGTTTCTATGCCCTATAGTCCGGTTTCGTCCAATTGAAATCCCAGATACAGCTTTCTCCCGAAAAACGGTTCATACAGAACTTTTATTCCCGGTATAACAGATAGCTGTACATATCCGCATAAGAGGTTTTTCCCTCTTTTATAAATTCAATCGCATCTCTCGGATGCTGATTCAAGGCTCCGGTCAGCATGTACGGAACGTCATAGCCCCACACTGCATTTCCTTCCGCTTTCAATGGTACCATGTATTTTTCGATAAATTTTAAAATATGATACAGATTATATTTCGGATTCCTGAGGAAGGACAGCAGCAGCTCCATTGCACAATTGCCGGCGCCTCTTCCCATGCAGCAGATTGTTCCGTCTAACATACTGGCGCCACAGATCATGGCTTCCACCGTATTGGCATACGCCATTTTCATATTGTCATGCGCATGGATGCCAATCTTTTTTCCATATTGTTCTCCGACAGCAACATATTTGGCTGCCAGATTCCGGATCTGTTCCGGATACAGAGCGCCATAGCTGTCTACAATATAGATACCATCTACATGGCTTTTCCCAAGCATATCCAATGCAACATCGATATCCGATTCCTGATCCTTGGAAATTGCCATAATGTTACAGGTAGTTTCATAACCTTTTGCATGGGCATCCTCAATCATTTCGATGGCAGCCGGCATCGTATTGATATAGGTTGCAATGCGGACCAGATCGATCACGCTTTCCGCCCTGTCCTTGATATCATGCTTATAATCACATCGTCCCACATCTGCCATTACGGAAATCTTCAGATCCGTTTTATTTTCTCCCACAATACTCCGGATTGCTTCTTCATCACAGAACTTCCATTTACCGAATTGATTCACATCAAACATTTCCTTGGAAGCCTTATAGCCGAATTCCATATAATCCACGCCGGCCTTAATATTGGTTTCGTAAAGAGCTCTTACGAATTCATCCGTAAAATAAAAATCATTTACCAGACCCCCGTCGCGTATGGTGGCATCCAACACCTGTATATCGGGTCTGTAAGTGATCATATCTCCGCCTATCATAATCTGTTCCTCCTAAAATTGATCCGTATTTCGCATGCTTCTGTTTTTCGCACTTTAACGCATTAACGCAGATTAGTATATCATATTCTCCGAAAAAAGCAAGAAAAATTTTTCCCGTCATGCACCAAGAATCTGATATGTTCTATACATTCAAAAAGGAAAAGGGATTTCCCTCCTCTGCATTCAGAAACATGGAAAACAAAAACAGGCCATGCACGGATACGGGTTCCTCAGACAGTATCCGCCTTACTTCTGCCCTGTTCGCAAGAACTACCTCCAAATCCTCTCTTTCCTCCAGCCCATCGGTAGACACCTCGCCTGATGCATAACCATATACAATGCATGCACATTCATCTGAAATTCCCTGCGCCTGTGCAAAAGGCTTCCGAAAGAGCTCTGCTCCACCGGTATAGACCTGAAAATCAAGTCCGGTTTCTTCTTTTAATTCCCTGACTGCTGCCATCTCTGCAGTTTCTCCCTGATCGATCAAGCCGGCAGGATTCTCATAAACCTTCATATTGAGAGGCAGCCGCATCTGCTTGACCAATACCAGACAATCTTCTCCGCCTTTATTTATGACGCTGTAGATGATAACCGCATCCGGTTCTATTTTCCCGGTTTTCGCAGTCAGTCCGTCTCCGTCCCGTCTGGAGGTGTAATAGTAGGAAAATCTTTTTTCTGTCTGGTTCACCTGCACATCTGCCACATACATGTTTAAATATGGATTGTCCGTCTGTTTTTTTATTTTTCCAATACTGATTGCCATAATTTATCCTCTTTTTCTTCTTTTCTCAAATACTTGCATATACCGCCGGTCCTGTATGATCTGCTGCCTGCATCAGTCCTGCCGCATCAGCTGTTGACCGCCAGTCCTGTATACAGCTGATAATATTTTCCCTGTTTTTCAAGCAGCTGTTCATGCGTGCCCCGCTCTATGACACGCCCATGCTCCAGAACGATGATGCAATCGCTGTTTTTTACGGTGGACAGTCTGTGGGCAATCACAAATGTTGTCCTGCCCTTCATCAGCTTATCCATGCCGTCCTGCACAATTTTTTCTGTTCTGGTATCAATGGAGCTGGTCGCTTCATCCAAAATCAGAACCGGTGGATTGGCAATGGCGGCTCTGGCTATGGCGAGAAGCTGCCTCTGTCCCTGACTCAGATTAGAACCGTCTCTGGTAATCATTGTGTCATATCCCTGCGGCAGCCTGCGGATAAAGCCATCCGCATTGGCAAGACGGGCTGCGGCTTTTACCTCCTCGTCTGTAGCCGATAATTTTCCATAGCGGATATTGTCCGCAACCGTTCCCGTAAATAAATGCGTATCCTGAAGCACAATGCCAAGAGAACGGCGCAGATCTGCTTTCTTGATCTTATTTATATTGATTCCGTCATAACGGATCTTCCCGTCCTGTATATCGTAAAACCGGTTGATCAGATTCGTAATCGTCGTCTTTCCGGCTCCTGTCGAACCTACAAAGGCAATCTTCTGACCCGGCGTGGCAAACAGATCAATATGATGAAGCACTATCTTCTTTTCATCATACCCAAAATCCACATCGTCAAACACAACGTCTCCGGTCAGCGGTATATAGGTCACATTGTCCTGCGCCTTATGATAATGTCTCCACGCCCATTTGCCGGTATATTCCTCCGTCTCTGTAAGAACCCCGTTTTCCTCTTTTGCATTTACCAGTGTAACATATCCCTCATCTACCTCCGGCTGTTCATCCATAAGCGCAAAAATTCTTTCCGCTCCGGCCAGCGCCATCACGATACTGTTTAACTGCTGGCTGACCTGATTGATCGGCATATGAAAGCTCTTGTTATATGTCAGAAAAGCTGCCAGAGCGCCCAGTGTGAATCCGGATGTATTATGCATTGCAAGCGCGCCTCCGACAATTGCAATCAATACATAACTGATATTCCCAAGCTGATTATTGATCGGACCTAGCAGATTTGCGAATTGATTTGCATGATATGCACTGTCAAATAACCGATCGTTATATTCCCTGAAATCCTGAAGGGTCTGTTCTTCGTGACAGAATACCTTGACCACCTTCTGTCCGTTGATCATTTCCTCAATATTTCCGTTTAACGCACCGATATCCTTTTGCTGGGCTGAGAAATATCTGGCGCTGTTTCCCGCAACCTTTTTTGTGACAAACAGCATAACGCCTACCATGACAAATGTTATGGCGGTCAGAGGAACGCTAAGTATCAGCATACTTGCCGTAACACTGACGATGGTAATTCCGCTGCTGACAAACTGCGGAATACTCTGACTGATCATCTGGCGCAGGGTATCCGTATCATTGGTATAAACGGACATAATGTCACCATGCGCATGGGTATCGAAATACCGTATCGGCAGATTTTCCATTTTTACAAACATTTCATCCCGCACATATTTCAAAGTACCCTGTGTAATATTTACCATAATCCGGTTATACAGATAGGTTGCAAGAATGCCGGCTGAATAAAAGCAGCCCACTCTCAGGATTTTTCCCGCCAAAGGTGAAAAATCCGGCTGTCCGGCGCCTAACAGCGGCGTAATATAATCGTCGATCAGGGATTTGGTAAACATGGTTCCCTGTACGTTGGCTAAAACACTGACCACAATACATACCAGTACAAAAATAAACGGAAACCGGTATTTGGATAATACAAGTCCCATAATTCTTTTGAATGTGGCGCCGGCATTTTTTACCTGAGGTTTCTTCTTTTCCATCATGCCGCACCTCCGTTCTCGTCAAAGTCTCCGCCGCCGCTGGTCTGGGAATGGTAAACATCCCGATAGATTTCATTTGACTGAAGCAGCTCCTCATGGGTCCCGAATCCATTGACACAGCCCTCTTCCATTACAATAATCCGGTCTGCATCCATGACACTGGCAATTCTCTGTGCAATTATGAATTTCGTAGTATCAGGGATTTCTTCCCGGAATGCCTTTCTGATTTTTGCATCTGTTGCCGTATCAACGGCGCTGGTACTGTCATCTAAAATCAGGATCTTCGGTTTCTTAAGCAACGCTCTTGCTATACAAAGCCTCTGCTTCTGTCCGCCGGAAAGATTGGTCCCGCCCTGTTCAATATATGTATGGTAGCCATCCGGAAAACTCTCTATGAAATCATCTGCACAGGCCAGTCTGCACACACGACGGCACTCTTCCTCGTCTGCGCTGCTGTCACCCCAGCGCAGATTATCCAGAATCGTACCGGAAAACAACACGTTATTCTGCAGTACAACTGCGACACTGTTTCTTAAAGTCTCCAGATCATAGTCCCTGACGTCAATCCCTCCTACCAGTACTCTGCCTGCGTTTACATCATAGAGCCTGCTGATCAGATTGACCAGAGAAGACTTAGAGCTTCCGGTTCCTCCGATGATACCGATGGTTTCTCCTGCCCGGACATCCAGATTGATATTCTTTAATACGGACTCGCCCTTTGCATCCGATCCGTAATGGAAGCTGACATTTTCAAAAACTACACTACCCGAAGGAACCTCCATAACAGGATGCTCCCGGTTCTTAATTGTCGCCTCCTCTAAAATGACCTCTGCAATTCTTCTTCCACTGGCAACGCTCATACTTACCATTACAAAAATCATGGAAAGCATCATCAGGCTCATCAGAATATTCATGCAATAAGCCAGAAGACTGACCAGATCCCCTGTGGTAAGAGCGTCGGATACGATCAAATGCGCACCGAACCAGCTGATCAGAAGAATACAGGTATATACCGTAAACTGCATGGCAGGTGCATTCCATGCCAGAATGCTTTCCGCCTTTACAAACATCTGATAAACCCCGCCGCTTGACTTGCGGAATTTTTCTTTCTCATATTCTTCCCTGACATAGGCTTTTACTACCCGGATGCCGGATACATTTTCCTGTACACTGGCATTTAAATCATCATACTTCCGAAAAACTTCATTGAAATGCCTGGTTGCCCTCCAGATGATCAGACCCAGAATTAATCCCAGAAATAATACCGCGCACAGATAGATGCCGGCAATTCTCCGATTGATCATAAATGCCATAGCCATGGCGCAGATCAGGTTTGCAGGCGCCCGAAAGCACATACGAAGAATCATCTGATATGCGTTCTGCACATTTGTAACATCGGTCGTAAGTCTGGTAACCAATCCTGCCGTACTGTATTTATCAAGATTGGCAAAGGAATAGGTCTGTATATTTGTAAACATTGCCTCTCTTAAGTTTTTAGCAAAACCGGCCGATGCCCGGGCTCCGCAGACGCCTCCCATAATACCGGCATACAGACCGACAACGGCCGCCAGCGCCATGAGGCCTCCGACCAGACACACATGCTTCATATCTCCTTTATTAATTCCGTCATCGATAATAGAGGCCATGAGAAGAGGAATCATCGTCTCCATAATGACCTCCAAAACCATATAAAGGGGTGTTTTAACAGAATCCTTTTTATACTCTTTAATCTGCGCGCACAATGTTTTTAACATAAAGCGTTCCTCCCGTTCTATTACAATCTGCAGATTGCCCCTGTCCGGCTGTTAAATTCATCCACTGCCGTCTGATCAGGCGACCTTCCATTTAAGGCACTATGCATTAGCTCACATAGTCTTGTACCCGGCTGATACTCATATTTATCATAAATATATGCAGGATCCAGCTGCAGTTTTTCCCATAAGTCAAGCATATGTCTCCTTGTAATCTTATTTTCATACAATGCTCCGACTGTGGAACGGATACTGTAACTATATGGGGATTTTGTTTTCAGATAGACGCGTTTGCTGCACATGATCCGTCTGGAGCTGCTGCCGATTAAGATGTGATAAGCTCCTTCCTCTGCAACCCAGGCATGCAGGTCCTCATCATAAGATGCAAAATCACGGGCAGTCAGCGCAAACGTCACGGTCGTCTTTTCCCTGTATGCCAGCTTTATCTTCTGAAAGGCCCTGCATTCTTTCATTGGTTTGGACAGGGCAGATGCTTCATCACGAATATAAAGCTGAACTACTTCTGCTGCCTCTCCGTACACTTCAGGCCCCAGATTTTCCACATCCACGGAAACTTTGAGCTTATCCGTAAATACCGGCAGGCGGGCAGATTGGATTTCTCCGTCCCTTGTGACCAGATCGACCGCCTGTTCTTCCGCCGATACTCTCTCATCAGATATCTGAAAATTACAGTAAGACAGTCCGTGTCCAAACGGATAAAGCGGTTCTACCAGACATTTGTCATAATACCGGTATCCTACATAGATTCCCTCTCCATAACAGACATGATACCCGTCTCCCGGAAAATTCAGGTATGTCGGAGTTTCTTTATAAGTCTTCGGAAAAGTAATCGGCAGCTTCCCGGATGGATTTACCCTTCCGCACAGGATATCAGCCATCGCATGACCGCCTTCCATGCCGGGAAGAAACATGCAGAAGATTCCGTCCAGATATGGTTCCCAGTCACATAGTTCCACCGGCCCGCACACATTTAAAATCAGGCCCATTCTGATATCCGGCCGCTGTTTCTTCATCTGTACCAGCTTATCCAGTATTCTGCGGTCGTCTTCCGAAAGCTTTAAATCCTTTCTGTCCCTTCCTTCCATTCCGCCGACTCTTGCCACACAGAGATAGGTGGCGGATGGTACGGACTGCCAGTCATGCGGAATCCCAACCTCAACCGGAACCCGGTTTTCCGCCAGTCCTTCATAGATGGTGGAAGTCTTATCTGTCGTAATTCCTGCGCTTCCGGTTCCGCAATCATACAAACGAAGGGCCCCGCTTCCGCAGAGAATGACACGCATCATCTGACTGCCGGTATCCGTCAGGGCAGAAAAAGCCGAATCGCTGCCTCCCCCTGCAGAATTCTGCATAATCGGAAAAATTCCGTTTTCATTCTTTAATAATACGATTCCCTCACAGGCTGCCCTGTATGCTGCCTGTTCGGAACGATCCATGATATACTGGCAGGACGCATCATAAACGTCCGGATGTCCATATGTCAGGAGTATGGAAAGAATCCTTCTGACATTGATATCCAGTTCCTCCTCTGTCAGTTTTCCGGTTCTGATCGCATCGAGTACAGGCTCCGGATCTGCAGGGCCCGGCATATTGACATCCGTTCCTGCCTTTAATGCCTGAACCGGATGATCGACTGCACCCCAGTCCGACACTACCATTCCCTGAAATCCCCAGGCCTTCCGGAGAATATCTGACAGAAGCCATGCATTTTCCGTACATGCCGTTCCGTTGATCTTATTATATGCCGCCATAACCGTTGCTGCCTGTGCCTTTTCCACACAGGCGCGAAAGCCCGGAAAATATATTTCATGCAATGCGCGCTCTGATATGGTTTCATCGATTCCCTTCCGGTTGGTTTCCTGATTGTTTGCTGCAAAATGCTTAATATTTGCAGCAACTCCTTCCGCCTGTACGCCTTTTACCAGTTCCGGCGCCAGCACGCTTACAAGATACGGATCCTCTGAATACCCCTCAAACAACCGGCCGTTTCGCGGATCACGGTGTATATTGATGTTGGGGGTTCCAAGGAGCATATGAACGCCATGCGCCCTGGCTTCCCTGCCCAGTGCCTGTCCGACCATATAAACCACTTCCGGATTCCATGTGGCGCCCAGCAGCATTCCTGCCGGAAAGCAGGCAGGCGACATCAGACTTGCTTCATCCGTTTCGTCCATGGACTGATATACAAATGAAATCTTCCCGTTTTTTGTATTTCTTCTGAATCTTCTGTCCAATTCATCATGTACAATTTTTCTGAGTTTTCTTTCCTTCTCATTTAATTGATCCGGCGCAAAATAATATCTGATGACATGACGAAGCTCGGTAGGGGTATGACCCGATACGAATTCTTTTTCTTCCGCCGATAACCCGGAATCCCGGTATCCGGAAAAAATATCTCCGATTAACTGCTCATAATTCATACCGGTTCCACCGTCCAAGAGCTGCAGCCCTGCAAGCTTCTGTGACTCCACTCCGGCTATTGTGCAGAAGCTTTTGCCGCATACCAGTCCTGCTTTTTCCTCTATACTCATTTGTTTCAGAATCGCATCTGTCAGAGCATCCATCTTTAACCCTCCTATGCTTTCACGAGCACCCTGCGCACGGCATCCTTCCATCCGGATAACAGGTTCTCTCTCTTTTCTTCCGGAATTTCGGGTACGAATTCTTTTCCGACCTTCCAGTTCTTCCTGATATCTTCTATTCCTTTATAGTACCCTACAGCCATTCCCGCAAGGCAGGCAGCTCCAAGTGCAGTTGTCTCCGTAACCTCCGGCCGGAGAATCTGTGCCTGCAGAAGATCCGCCTGAAACTGCATCAGGAAATTATTGCTGCTCGCTCCGCCATCTACTCTTAAGGCCGCAAGAGGGATTCCGGAATCCGTCTCCATGGCTTTCAGCACATCATAGGTCTCATAAGCCAGAGACTCTAACGTCGCCCGGACGAAATGTGCCCGGGTGGTACCTCTGGTCAGCCCGAATACTGCTCCTCTGGCATATGCATCCCAGTACGGCGCGCCCAGTCCTGTAAAAGCAGGCACTACATATACTCCGTTACTGTCAGGTACTGACAATGCAATTTCTTCCGTATCTGAAGCATGTTCGATCAGCTTCATCTCATCCCGCAGCCATTTGATGGCGGCTCCGGCCACAAACACACTGCCTTCTAACGCATACTGTACCTTCCCGTTTAATCCGATTGCAATGGTGGTCAGCAGTCCATGCTCGGAATAAACCGCCTGACTGCCTGTATTCATCAGCAGAAAACAGCCTGTGCCGTAAGTATTCTTGACATCTCCCGGATGAAAACAGCACTGGCCAAAAAGTGCGGCCTGCTGGTCTCCCGCCACGCCCGCAATCGGAATTGCCCCGCCAAACAATTTTTCATCCGTATATCCATATATCTCACTGGAATTTTTCACTTCAGGAAGCATACAGGCAGGAATGCGGAATTTCTCCAAAAGCTCCTGATCCCATTCCAGCGTATGTATATTATACAGCATGGTACGGGATGCATTTGTATAATCCGTGGCATGCACCCTGCCTCCCGTCATTTTATAGATCAGCCATGTGTCCACAGTTCCGAATAACAGTTCCCCGCGTTCCGCCCTTTCTCTTGCATCCGGAACATGATCCAGAATCCATTCCAGCTTTGTTGCAGAAAAATAAGGGTCTGCGATCAGACCCGTCTTTTCCCGGATTACCGCATCATATCCTTCTGCCTTCAAGGCTTCAATTCTGTCTGCAGTCCTTCTGCACTGCCACACAATTGCGGGATAGACCGGCTCGCCGGTCTGTCTGTTCCAGACAATCGTAGTTTCTCTCTGATTGGTAATCCCGATGGCGGCAATATCCTGTACGGAAATTCCCAGCATCTCTCTGGCTTCCATCATAACCCCAACCTGACTTGCCCAGATTTCCTTTGGATCCTGTTCTACCCATCCATTTTGAGGAAAATACTGGGTAAACTCCTTTTGTGCAATTGCCTCCATACGTCCATCCTGATTAAACAAAATGCTCCTGGAACTGGTGGTTCCCTGATCCAATGCCATAATATAAGCTCCCATTCTTTTCTCCTTTCACTGATCCAGATAATTTTCTCTGATGAGTGTATTGACTCTTTCTATTTCCTCCCGCAGTCCCCTTGCCGACATACGCAGTGCGCCCTGCCCCATAATGATCAGCTGCTCCAGTGCATCTGATGTGGCAACCGTAACCTGACTTGTCCTCCCAAGAGCATGCGTTGTTTTTTCGATATACATATCGGCCGTCTCCGCTTCCTTCGTATAGACAACATGAATATTGTGATATTTTATTATTTCTCCCGGATTCTGCTTAACCTTATATGCATCAAAGACAAGAATGACTTCACAACCCATATATCCCTGATAATTACATAAAATGTCCATCAGCTTTCCTCTGGCAGAATCCATATTGGAAGCTGCCAGCTCCTTCAGATCGTCCCATGCAAAAATAATATTATACCCGTCTACCAGAAGATATGCTTTTCCGTCCTTTTTTCTTTTATATGTTTTATAAGCTCCCGCGCCAGTATTTCCGGTTTTTTTCTGCTGATATGGCTCTGATTCCGGCGGCTGCGCCTTTGGTTCCCTGTGATAACGGTAAAATCCTGCCCGGTTATAAACAGCGTTTTCATGGTTCCGGCCGCCATAGGTGCGCAGAAAGATATCCTCCAGTTCCTGCTCGTCATAGGACGGAGCGTTGTCTGCTTCCCGTGCCCTTTTTCTTTCTTTTATCATATTCGCAGCCGCATCGCCTTCCGTCTCCCACGCCCCGTCAGCTTCCATACCGGCAAGCGCAAAGCCTGCATCCTCCCTGACGTGCATATGATCGTAAACCTCCTGCCAGCTTACAAGATATCCCGCCCCATGTGCACAAAAAACGGATGCAGACGGATGTTCCAAATCCTCCTCCGGCATATAGGCTGCCGCCGCAATGACTTCTTCTTCATTATGGCAGGGTGCATAGCCCTGAAACGTACAGGTGAGACTTCCTTTCCCATGGGTATAGGACATCAGTTCCTGATAATACTCTTTCATTGTAACAACGGGTGCGGTTCCTTTTAACAATGCCGTTTCCCCCGTAATTTCCGGCGGTTCAAACGTTCCGTGCATCATAGTAACATCTGACATGGCTCTGCCTGCCGCATCAGCAGGCATCTGCATAACAAATGCATATACGGGTTCCAACAGCATACTCTCGCCCATCATCAGGCCCTGTCTGACTGCCCTGTAAGCCGCCTGTCTGAAATCTCCGCCTTCCGTATGTTTAAGATGCGCTTTTCCTGCTGTAAGCGTGAGCTTCATATCCGTAATCGGCGCACCGGTCAATACGCCGCAATGTTCCGTTTCTTCCAAGTGAGAAAGTATCAGTCTCTGCCAGTTTTTATCCAGCAGATCTTCGCTGCATATGCTGTCAAACTGTAATCCGCTTCCCGGTTCCAAAGGTTCCATCAGCAGATGGACCTCCGCATAATGCCTGAGCGGTTCAAAGTGCCCGACGCCCATAACAGGATATTTTAAGGTCTCTTTGTATGCAATCTGCCCCGGTCCAAAGCTGACGTCCGTTCCATAACGCTTCCGGATCATCTGCTTTAAAACCTCGAGCTGCACCTGCCCCATAACCATAATTTGAATTTCCCTGGCTTCCTCCTGCCACACGACGGCAAGCGCCGGCTCTTCTTCCTCAAGCTGTTTTATCTTTTTTAACAGATCAAATACATCCGTTCCTTCGGGATAGAGCAGACGATAAGATAACACGGGCGTCAGTACCGGTAAGACATCCTCCGTTTCCGCTCCGAGTCCCTGTCCCGCATAAGTCCCGGTCAGTCCCGTTACCGCACAGACGGTTCCGCTCTTTGCCTCATCCGGGCTCTCATAGGAGGTTCCGGAATAAATCCGGATCTGATGAATCTTCTCTCCGCTTTCTTCAATACTTGTCCTGCACTTCAGTGTTCCGCCCGTAATCTTCAGCCAAGTCAGCCGCTCACCCCTGGTATCTCTGGATATCTTAAACACTCTTGCCCCAAAGGCTTCCGGATATTTGGGCTCCAGCATATAGGTTTCCATCCCTGCGAGCAGCAGATCTACACCTGTAAGCTTCAGGGCGGATCCGAAAAAGCACGGAAAAACATCCCTGCGGCAGATCGCATCCCCGATCTCCTCAGATGCAAGTTCTCCCGTCTCGAGGTACTGCTCCAGCAAATCCTCTCTGCACAGGGCAATCTGTTCCGATAAAGGATCACAGCAAAAATCGACACATCCGTCATCCAGTCTGTGCCGAAGTTCTTCAAGCAGCTCCGCTTTATCAAAATGGGACATATCCATCTTATTGATAAAAATAAAAACAGGCACCTGATATCTTTTTAGAAGCTTCCAAAGAGTATCTGTATGGCTCTGCACACCATCCATGCCATTAATTACCAATATGGCATAATCCAACACCTGTAAGGTTCGCTCCATTTCAGCAGAGAAATCAACATGACCGGGCGTATCCAGCAAAGTTACATGCAGCTGCCCGTAGGTAAACTCGGCCTGCTTGGAAAATATCGTAATTCCTCTTTCCCGCTCCTGCTCCTCTGTATCCAGGAAGGTATCCTGATGATCCACACGCCCCGGCGTCCTGATTCTTCCTGCCATATATAACATTGCTTCCGACAATGTGGTTTTCCCTGCATCTACATGGGCTAAAATGCCAACTACTATATTCTTCATCCTCTTTATCCTTTATGTCTGATCCTGTAAATGCTCCAACCGGGCGTTTTCTGCTTTTTTAATCCGCCCGAAAAAAGCAGCTACAACAGCACCTACCGCACAGGGGAACAAAAAGGTGGCAAATCTGTATAACAGTGCCATGGCTCCGGCCGCCGATGTGCCAACCAATCCGGAAAACAGCCCGATTAAAACAAATTCACTGGAACCGATTCCTGCCGGTACGGGAATGACCGCTGCCAGCATGACACAGACGGCTGTCATGGCAAGAGCATGCATCGGAGTCAGCACCTGTCTGTGATATAACACAATATATGGAATCATAAACCAGCAGGCCAGCTTTACAAAGTTGATCAGAATCAGCCCGGCAAGCATACCTTTTTTCTTCAGCAGCTTTTTGGAAGCAGTCTCCATGATCATGCACTGGTTTCTGACCTTTTGAAAAAATTCCGTAAATTTTCCTTTAAAATTAAACAGCTCCATAAGGGCGTACAAAATTCTGTGAAACCATGCGGCACAGGCAAACAGCATTAAACAGGCCGTAATAATAATTGTCAATCCGAATCCGGCCAGCAGATACCACCTGTAATCCTTAAATCTGTTCTGCATATAATCATAATTCATAAAAAACAGGATTGCTGACAAGATTGCAATACTCAGTTTGTGAATGGCATATTCTATGGTATACATACCGCATGCCTCCGACGCCTGAACCCCATTGCCGCTCATATACACAATGGCGGCAACGCCGGCCCCGCTTCCCATCGTTATGGTTCTGTAAAATGCACAGAAATAAGTCATGCCAAAAGCCTGTCTGAAACGGAAATTCGGGTTATATTGTCTTGCGAGAAGCCATGTAATGACGCTCTCAAATATGCTGTACAGCAAGGTGGCCGCCACGATCAGCAGCACTACCGTCAGACTTGTTTTTTTTAATTGATGGAAAATTGGTCCTGCTGAATCCCGAAAGACATATACAATCAGCGCAAGGATGATTCCGACACAAATCCATTTTACAATATTTTTTTGTGTTTCCGTCAGTTTTTTCATGAACTCCAACCTGTCATTCTTATGTGCCATCAAACAGGACTTCTGTCCGATGCTTTCCTTTTATCTGCTTTTATCAATTATATTGACATGATACCTTTTAATGACAGCTTTCGCAATATAAAAAATATAAATTATTCTGTTTATATTGTATCATATATCTTTCTATAACATGCATTCCATCTTCTGCTGTTTCATTGTCTTAAAACATATGAAGAGCAGATTTTTACAGTCTGTTTTTCGTAAAAATCTGCTCTTTCTGCCGGATATTGCAATATATGGATGAATCTTAACCGAACAATGGTGTGGAATAATATCTGTCGCCGCTGTCCGGAAGCAGGACAACAATCGTCTTTCCTTCATTTTCCGGACGTTTTGCAAGCTCCTTTGCCGCATACAGCGCTGCACCGGAGGAAATTCCTACCAGAACGCCCTCCGATCCGGCAATCTCTTTTGCCGCTTCAAAGGCTGCCTCGTTTTCCACCGCAATGATCTCATCATACACATCCGTATTCAGGGTATCCGGTACAAATCCGGCTCCGATCCCCTGAATTTTATGGGAACCGGCAGTTCCTTTGGATAATACCGGAGAAGAGGCAGGCTCTACTGCCACAATCCTGACGTCCGGTTTTTTGCTTTTTAAATATTCTCCGACACCGGTAATCGTTCCGCCGGTACCGACGCCTGCCACAAAAATATCGATCTGACCGTCTGTATCCTCCCAGATTTCCGGAGCGGTCGTCTTCCTGTGCGCCTCCGGATTGGCCGGATTTACAAACTGGCCGATTACCAGACTGTTCTCCGTTTCCGAAGCAATCTCTTCGGCCTTTGCAATGGCTCCCTTCATACCCTTGGAGCCATCCGTCAGAACAATCTCCGCCCCATAGGCTTTGATTATGTTCCTGCGTTCAACACTCATCGTTTCCGGCATCACAATAATTGCCCGATAGCCCTTTGCAGTAGCAATCGCTGCAAGTCCTATGCCGGTATTCCCCGAGGTTGGCTCTATGATGACGGAACCCGGCTTTAATTTCCCGTTTCTTTCCGCATCCTCAATCATTTCTTTTGCAATTCTGTCCTTGACACTGCCTGCCGGATTAAAATATTCCAGCTTGGCAAGCAGCTTCGCTTTCAGACCATTTTTTTCTTCTATGTGTGTTAATTCCAAAATCGGGGTATTCCCAATCAATTCTGTTGCACTACGATATATCTTTGCCATACTTCTTTCCTCTTTTCCATTTATAAAAATATTTATTTAAAATAGCCGGACAAATTTATTGCACAGCCCGGAACGCTTCGTCCAGATCCTCTATAATATCATCAATATTTTCTGTACCGATTGATAAACGGATGGTGTTTGGTTTAATTCCCTGATCTGACAGTTCTGCCTCATTCAGCTCAGAATGCGTTGTGGATGCCGGATGAATGACCAGCGACTTCACATCCGCTACATTGGCAAGTAACGAGAACAGCTCCAGATTATCAATAAATTCCTGTGCTTTTGCTGCATCCCCTTTGATTTCAAAGGTAAAGATGGAGCCGCCGCCATTTGGAAAATATTTCCGATACAGTCTCTGCTGTTCCGGATCTGTTGAAACAGACGGATGATTTACCTTCTCAACAAGCGGATGACCGTTCAGATACTCTACCACCTTCAGGGCATTCTCCACATGCCTTTCCACACGCAGAGACAGGGTCTCCAGACTCTGAAGGAAAATCCATGCATGGAACGGCGACAGGGTCGCACCTGTATCTCTGAGCAGGATGGCTCTGATCCTTGTAACAAAAGCAGCAGGACCTGCAGCCTCTGCAAAGCTTACTCCGTGATAGCTCTCATTCGGCTCCGTTAACTGAGGGAACTTACCGGATGCTTTCCAGTCAAACTTTCCTGAATCTACAATTACGCCTCCGATTGTGGTTCCATGTCCGCCGATAAATTTGGTTGCAGAATGAATAACAATATCTGCCCCGTATTCTATCGGGCGAAGCAGATACGGCGTCGCAAACGTACTGTCGATGACAAGGGGAATCTTATGTGCATGCGCGATCTCTGCAATTGCTTCCACGTCCGTTACCTCTGAATTCGGATTTCCCAAAGCCTCAATGTAAAGTGCTTTTGTATTCTCTTTAATTGCAGCTTCAAAAGCAGCGGGCGAAAGCGGATCCACGAAGGTGGTTTCAATCCCGTAATCCCGGAAGGTATGCGCCAGCAGATTATATGTACCGCCATAGATATTCTTAGCCGCTACGATATGATCTCCGGCAAACGCCAGATTCTGAATCGTATAGGAAACGGCCGCTGCTCCGGACGCAACTGCAAGTGCCGCAACACCGCCCTCCAATGCTGCAATTCTTTTCTCAAACACATCTTCTGTCGGGTTTGTCAATCTGCCATATATATTGCCCGCATCCTTTAACGCAAATCTGTCCGCAGCATGCTGGGAATTATGAAATACATAGGAGGAAGACTGATAAATTGGTACCGCTCTCGCATCTGTTACCGGATCCGGTGCTTCCTGTCCAACGTGCAGCTGTAATGTTTCAAACTTAAAATTTCTTTCACTGTATGTTTTTTTACTCATAATTTCTATCTCCATTTCTATTATCTTTTATTGATTCTTATCATTTTTTATTCATTGTTTTATTTTATGTATCTGAGCGCCGTAAAACTTAACGCCAACATCGCCGCATTCGCTCATCCATATTCAGATAAAGTGTTTTTTTCAGTTCGTTCATCGTATCATCGCCCCTTTTTCATATATTCCTATATGATTACTATGATTTAATCATGGGAGTATCTTATACCTCTTTTCCTACTTTGTCAATATGATTTTATGATTTTTTTTAAATAGATAGAAAAAAATTGTAACAGAGAGTATAATACATATATCCGAAAACCTGAAACATAAGAATAATGAATCAAAAAAAGACAGATGCATATCCATTTGCTGTCAATATACAAAAAAGACAGGAGGGTTTCGATGAGAATCTCAACAAAGGGCAGATACGCCTTAAGACTACTGATCGACATCGCAGCAAATTCGTCAGATAAACCGGTCAGTATCAAGGATGTTTCCGAACGGGAACACATTTCCGATAAATATCTGGAACAAATTATTTCCATTTTAAATTCCGCCGGGATTGTCCGGAGTGTCAGGGGTCCCCAGGGCGGTTATCTGCTCCGGAAAAAACCGGAGGATATCACAGCCGGTATGATACTGCGGCTGACGGAAGGAACCATCAGCCCGGTTCCATGCGCAGAAGAGGACGGACCCACATGCGACCATATGTCCGTCTGTTCTACTTACGGACTTTGGAAACGCCTGAATCAGGCAATCTCCGATGTGCTGGATACGACCACAATCGCGGACTTAGTCACACAAAAACCGGAGGCAGGGGATGAATACTGTATCTGACAAACAATGGCTCTCTTTTTAACAGAGAGCCATTGCTACCTCCATATTCTGTCCATGAACCGTAACCTTTCCCAGACTTCCGCAAATAAACGGCATGGCAGGCGGTAAATGGCCCAGATCCATGTCCATCACAACAGGCACATGATACTTTTCTATCACTCCCATAACGGCCTGATACTGATCCAGTCCCAGCATCTCCTGTCCGTATATGAGCGGTCTTCCAATCATAAATCCCTTTACATACCGGAACCAGCCCGCATTATCCATCTGCCACATGGCACGTCTGACAGCCATTACGGTTAAGTCGCAGGATTCTAAAAACCAGATGAAGCCATCCTCTTTATATCGTTCCAAAAAACCGGATACCTGATCAAATCCTGTTCCCAGAAGATTGACCAGACAATCCATGCAGCCCCCTATCAGCCGTCCTGACATCTGAAAATGCTCTGACGGGTATGTATGCAGCACCCTCTTCTCCGTGGTATGATATGGCAAAAGCGGATGCTGCTCATCCTTCAGGGATTCTGATTCCCAGGTTTCATAACCGTTCATCACAAGCTTTTCTCCCCTTAGCAGGGACAGTGCATCATGAAGCGATGCATGCCACGGTTCCATGCCAAATGCACCCGCACATGGTCCATAGACAGAAGCCACGTCGCATATGGTTGTAAGTAAAAAAGTCAGATTCGTATTGTCGGAATAACCCATAAACCACTTTGGCCGACTGTTTTTCAGCTTATGAAAATCAATATGGTTTAAAATCTCACACATCAGCTCTCCGCCGCCGCAGGAAATCAGGACATCACTGTTATCTGACGTATAATATGTCTGAAACTCTTCCCCGCATTTGTCCGGTGTATTGCTGATTCCGACTCCGACTCCCGCATAGCAGTTCGGTCCTAAATCCAACTGATAGCCCATCCGCCTGAAGGTTTTCTGTGCGTGTTCAAATGCCGACCGGTACGGCTCTATATTACATCCAAAGGAAGGGGCAACAAATCCTATCGTTCCGCCATCCTTTAAAAAGTCCGGATATCTCATGCGTTCTTTTTCTCCCTCTCTATCGTTTTCTGCACCATCTGTATATTGCCCTGCATAATTTTATATGCTTCGTTTTCTCCAAAGAGCTGTCTGATCTCTGATGCCGCTTCCCGGTAACAGGCAAGCGCCTCTTCATAATTATGCTCTTTATAGCAGGCCTCTCCCAGTGCAGACAAAGTGGCACTGTAATGATATCCCCGTTCGCCAAGCTTGTCATAGTATTCCAAAGAAGTCCGCAAACATTTCCTGGCCTCTGCAATCTCTCCAGTTCTCAGCAGGGATGCTCCCAGATTCCCATAGGTGGTTGCCGCTTCCGAATCGGCGTTTTCATGGGAAAGAACAATCGGCAGAGCCTTTTTTAAATCCTCCGCCGCACCTGCAAAATCACCCATTTCCTGATGCAGCAGGCTCAGATTATTATACAGGCTTGCAATCAGAAAATCATCCGGTGCCAGCTGTTGGCGATAAATCTGCTCCACCCTTTGAAAATTCTCCAATGCTTCAGAGAGCTTTCCTGCTGCCCTGTCCGCATTGGCAATATTCAACAGAGTCGTGGCATAGGGAACAGAGCCCTGTAAACCCATGCCATCCATGAGCTCTACCGCTTTGCTGCAGCATCGCTCCAGTTTGTCAAACTCACTGGTCACTCTGTAAAATCCGATCATTTCATTTACGATCGCAAGCTCAGCTCCGGAATCCTTTTCACGCTCTGCCTGTTCCAGAGCCTGTAACAGATACCCCTCTACTTCACCCATACGGTTTTCCGTAAACAACTGATCCAAGCCGGAAAAAAACTGGTCTGTATTCATGCCATCGCCCTTTCTGCTGCCTCCAAAGATTGATAACCATACAGATGAACCGTATTCTCCATGATCATACGGGTAAGATTCTTTCCGTTTCTTGCAAGGTCAACAACCAGACCGCCATATAATTTCAGGGTCTGATCCGAATATGTCATCAATTCTCCCCGTAGATAAGTCTCCGCAGAGGTATGATACAGATCGTCATCCAGTGTATGTATGAAGCGGCTGTTCGCAGACAGCCCCGGAAATTCCTTTGCAAATTCCTCCATCCAGCCCACCTGTATGGCTGCAATCTGATCGATCAGGGCTCTCTTTTCCCCGGATACTGCCGGCATCTGATCTTTGATGACAGCAAATTTTTCCGGTGCGGTGCTTTCCATCATATATCCATATTTATATGTGATCAGATTATTTCCGCTGTCTCTTGCGGCAAGCAGATCCTGTCTCCAGCTTTCAAGCAATTCGTCATTCCAGGTCATATACTGACTCATACGCATAATATGAAAGGTATGATAATCATCCTGACAGTCGGCTCTGCCTCCCTCATTTGTCACCTTATCAAATGCATCCCATTCCAGAGAAATCACATTTTCTATCAATGCATCCCTTTCCATTTTTCAAACATCTCCTTTTCATAAACTCCGGTATATTACATCAGACGGGAATTCTGTCCCCGTCTGATACACCATGGCTTTCTATCAGTATAATCTAAACCGGAGAAAATTACCAGTATAGATCTGAATTTATGCTCTTACGATATTGGCCTCTGTCGGTATTCCCTTTTCGAACTCCCTTGCATTTTCAAGGGTTGTGCGGCTGATTGCATATAATGCCTCCTCCGTCAGAAATCCCTGATGCGAAGTAACGATCACGTTCGGAAACGACAACAGTCTTGCTGTAACAGAGGTTTCCAGAATGTCATCCTCTCTGTTTTCAAATACATTATGGGTCTCTTCCTCATAAACATCCAGTCCCACGCCAAAAAATTTCTTGCCTCTGATTCCTGCGATCAGGTCCTCTGTTTTAATCAGGGCTCCTCTGGACGTATTGACAAGCACTACTTTATCCTTCATTTTTCCGATGGTATCCTTGCAAATCAGATGATAGGACTCCTCCGTCAGCGGGCAGTGAAGAGAGATCAGATCACTATCAGACAGCAATGTGTCCAAGGACACATATTCCACAAAGTCCAGTTCAGGATTTTGGTAGATATCGTAAGCCAGAACCTTCATGCCAAACCCATGACAGATTCTGCACATGGCAGCTCCTATTTTACCGGTTCCTATGATACCTGCGGTTTTTCCGAAAAATGTAATTCCGGTCAGGCCAATCAGGCTGAAATTATTTTCCCTGACTTTGATATATCCCTTATGGATTTTTCTGTTGACAGCCAGAGCAAGCGCCATGGCATGCTCGGCAACTGCCTCCGGAGAATAGCCCGGCACGCGCATAATGGTAATTCCTGCTTTTGCAGCCGCCTCCAGATCCACATTATTATATCCTGCACACCGCATCAGTATCAATCTGACCCCGTTTTCCGCCAGACGTTCTATGATATTGCCTCCAACGTCCGAACTCACGAATGCACATATGGCGTCATAGCCTTTCGCCAGTATCGTTGTATGGGGCGACAAATCCGCTTCCAGATAATCCACTGTGATATCCGGATATTCCGGAAGAAGCTCGTCAAAAGATTCCCTGTCATATTTTTTTGTATCATAAAATAATATCTTCATACCTTCCGTCTTTCCTTCCATTCCATATCGGGGAACTCTGCCGGAACCCCAGTTTCTGTTAGTATGCCTTTTCCTAATTATAAATATGCGGGCTTTTCGTCTTTATTTCTCTCCATTCATATATTTCCGATACTGTTCATAGCAGACATCCCAATCCTTATAAGCTTCATTGCCCCGTTTATCCTCTATTGTATAATTGGAATGAATGTAGGCGCCGATATATCCGGTTACTTTTTCCGCCCCATAACAATTCAGGTGTTTTCCGCCATCCCTTGTATCCTGTGACCAGTCGATTGCATACTCGCCCTCCACTACATTCAGATCGATAAAATCCAGATTGCGTTCCTTTGCAAAATCGGTCATGGAATTGTGTTTTTCATAGGTCCATGAAATACCGGACGGAAGGGCAACTAACAACACCGGAATCTCATTTTCTTCACACACTTTAAAGAAATAATCCAAAAAAATCAGATTTGCTTTTGGAATCGCAAACTTCTCTTCTGATGGAGTCATCAGATCCTCCCCTTCATATGGCGTTACGGACCGGGAAAGCCATTGTCCCTTCGTTCTGGGAGACCAGTTAAATTCCGGTTCGTCAAACATATTATCAAAGGAAAACTGCTTCCATCTGTCATGATAACGGTATAAGGGCAGATAGTTATACATCACTGATTTCATATTGCCCTCCAGCTGATCGACCAGTCCTTCCCCTGCCCATAGGCAGTCTACATCCAATACCACCAGCTCAGGGCTCTGACAAGTCAGCATTTCCTTTAATATGTTGACAGATTCCCCTATATTCTGCGCGCCCTCTGCCGCAACATAAGAGGTATATCCGTATTCATTCCACAGCCTCATTGGAGAAAAGCCGCTATATGCATCACTGTTTCCGATAACTGCTATATCAATGGTATTTTCAGGCTCTCCGTAAAATCCTCTTGCATTCGGATTCAAAATACCGGATTTCGGACTGTTGTCCTTCGGTCTTAAAATAATGGAAAACAAACAGATCAGGGCCGCCACTCCACTGAAAAAAACAATTGTTTTTATCAAACGTAAGATCGTTATTTTCTTTATTTTCCGTTCTTTCATATGCTATCACCGCCTAAAACTGTGCATAGATAAAGCCGGCCGCTTCATAACCGCTTCCATAAGCACCGAAAATCAGTACAGCAAAAATCAACCCGTAATATACCAGCCATCTGAATACCAGATTGGTTTCTGCCAGCTCCTTTCGTATATCGTGTCCCTTCTCTTTATAGAGTCCCACCATAAATAAGATGATCACCCCTACGATTAATACCAGAAAATCATAAATATCCAGTCCTACGCACAAAATATCTCCATTTATCAGCGGAGCAAAGGAAAAGTTCCTGAAGATAGAGATAAACATGGATATAAAGCTTTTGACCGTATCTGCCCGAAAAAGCATCATACCGATATTCACAAGCAGAAAGGTTCTGACCAGCCGGAATACATACACTGCTTTTCCTTCCCGTTTCATACGGGTCTTCTCAAAAAACCTGCGGAATACGGGTTCAAACAGCATCCCTAGCAGCATGATCAGATAATAATACAGGCCATATGCAACATATTTCCAGCTTGCTCCATGCCAGATTCCCGTACCAAACCATACCACAAACATTGCAACGGCTGCCGGAAACAGTCCCCCTAAAAACGGACTTAATTTCTCCTTTACCTTCTTACTGAACCGCATAAAGGTTTTAGACAGGGATACCGTATAAAAAACATAGTCCCTGAACCAGGCTCCTAACGTGATATGCCATCTTCTCCAGAATTCACTTACACTGCCGGATAAAAACGGCTGCCGGAAATTCTCTGAAAGTGTGACCCCGAACAGCTGCGCGCTTCCCGAAACGATATCCATACATCCGGAAAATTCTGCGTACAGCTGCAGCGTATACAGCAATACAGCGACTACAACATAAATACCGGAATATTCCTTATAGTTGTCGAAGATTGTTTTGACAAGCATGTTCGCCCTGTCCGCAAGCACCATCTTTTTAAACAGGCCCCACAGAATCAGCTGAAACCCAAACGCAGTCCGCTCATAATCAAAGGAATGCCCCTCATACAGCTGGTCGCCCAGCAAATCAAATCTTCCGATGGGTCCCTCAGTAATATGTGGGAAAAAAGCCAGAAACAATGCAACCTTTCCGAACTGGCTGCAGGCTCTGTATTTTCCCCGGTAGACATCTACCAGATAACTGACCGCTGACATAGTATAAAATGAAATACCTAACGGCAGCCACAAATGATGCATCGGAAACTGTATATCCAGATGCAGGGTATGAAAAAATGCTTCTGCGGACGCACTGAAGAAATTAAAATATTTCAGGAACACAAGCATGCCGAAATTAAATAATACGACTATGACACAAACTGTCTTCTTCTGCCATGCTATCAGGCTTTTGAGCTCCTTTTTTTCCTCCCTGGCCAGTCCCTTTTTTGCGAGTGTAAATCCGTCGTCGATCTTGTTGAACATCAGTCCGCCAATATAAACGGATATTGTACTGGCCAGTAAAAAAACAATATACTTTTTTGAATTGATAAAGTAAAAAAGATAACTGAATATCAGAAGTACCTTCCATTTGTGCTTTACAGGTACAATTGTATAACACGCAAACGCTGCAATTAAAAAAACGCATAAATAAAATACAGACGTATATCCCATAACCGTAACCTCAAAAATTCAAGCAGTATCCTGATTTCGCTCAATCCTCTAACCGTTTGATCAGCGCATAGATTGTTTCGACCGTCTTAAAATTTTCAGGTACAATATCCACAGGCGTTATTTCTACGTCAAAGGCATCACAGATCTCCCCTACCAGGGTTACGATTGCAATCGAATCCAAAACTCCATGATCTACCAGATCTGTCTCAGCCATAAAATCTACACCCGGTTTAACCTCATTCATAATTGCAAGTAATTCTTCCATTTTTTCTCTCTGATCCTTTTTCCGGATCAGCGCCTCCTCTCTTATAGTACTTTTATTTAAATGTGCTGTAATGATTTTGCAGCCATTTTCTGTCAATCTTTCCATTCTGGTTATGCGGCATATTCTTAATATGCACATATTGATTTGGAACCATATAGTGCGGCACCTTACTGCTGATGCCTGACACCAGCTCCTGTTCCGTCAATTTCCTGCCTTCATAGACCAATACCAGCTTGTCCTTATCTCCGTCATAGATACACGCACATGCATGAACCCCTTCCAGAGCTCCTGCTGCGGCTTCAATCTCACCCAGCTCAATCCGGTATCCCATATGTTTGATCTGAAAATCCTTTCTGGTAACATATACCAGTTCTCCATACTGATTATATTTTACCAGATCCCCGGTCCGATAGACCGGTTCCGGATAATCAGGATTTAAAGGATTCTGAACAAACGCTTCCTCTGTTTTTTCCCGGTTCCTGTAGTATCCCATTGCCACAAAGGAACCCCGGATATAAAGCTCTCCTTCCCGGCTGTAGCCCGACTGGTCACAATCCTTTTCAGATACCCGTCTGCCCTGCTCATCAAGGACGAACACCTGACAGTTATTACAGGCCCTTCCCATCGGAAGCGGTTCATCATCCCGGAAAATACGGTCTACAATATAGTATGTGCAGATATCCGTGGATTCCGTCGGTCCGAATAAATTTGCAAATACGGCATCCGGAAGATTTTTACGCCAGTAATTCAACTGTTTGGTCGGCATAACTTCCCCTGCGAACAATACCTTTTTCAGATACGGAAGCTTCACATAACGGAACATATCCCAGTTTGCAATCATACACAGCGCAGAAGGTACCCAGTAAATTGTGTTAATGGCTCTGTCATTCAGAAATTCCATCAGCCTGATTGGAAATGAAAACAGCGTTTTCGGTATGATATGCAATGTTCCTCCGCATTTTAAAATACTGTAAATATCGGAAACGGACATACTGAAATAAAAAGGGGTCTGGCTCCCAGTAACTGTATGTTCATTTATATCAAAGGTTTCCGTATACCAGCTGATATAGCTGATCACATTTCTGTGATGGATGACCGTTCCCTTTGGTACGCCCGTGGAGCCCGATGTAAACAGGGCATATACCGGATCGGTATCAATCATGGCTGACCGTATTTCAGACAGAAAAGCTTCATCCGTTTTTGTATCCGCAAACAACTCCTCCAAAGTCAGAATCAGATGCCCTGATTTCTGTTCCCGATATAATTCCTCTGCCTGTGCCTGATGCGCGGCATCTGTTAAAATCACACGGGCGCACAGGGTTTCCAGAATGGTCCGCATACGCGCAGCGGGCATTTCCGCATCCAGCACAACATAGAAATTTCCACTGTAGACGACACCCATAAAGGATGCCAGACTGACAGTGGATTTATCTAATAAAACTGCTATCGGTGAATTCCTTCTGATATCACCCTTAAAAAAAGTCAGCAGTCTTTTACCGAGGCCGGTTCCTATTTGTTTTGACATAATAAGCAGCTGATGATAGGTCAATTCCGTCTTATCGTCTGCGATCACAGTTTTATCAGGAAATCTGTCTGCTGACGCTTCTAAAAATTCAAGTACGTTCTTCATCACTTTTTCCGGACATTTCCGTCCGGCACTCCTCTTTTCGTTATAATATTAAGAATTCAAGATGCACCGTATAGTACATACCCTTCTCTACAATCCAGAAACGAATTCCCATCTGATCCGCAATCTTCTGGCAGGTTTTCATACCGATTCTGGTACTCTCTGCCGTATTTCTGTCCGGAATGATTGCATTTCTGATTGTTATATGCAGCTTTCTCCTCCTGTATTCTGCACCTATTACAATCTCATACTCTTTATCCGCATATTTTCTGATATTGGTAAAAATGTTATCCAGCATCCGTTCCAGATGCTGAACATCTATCCGGATTTTAAGCCCCTGTCTGATTTCCGGGATTTTAAACCGGAATCCCTTTTCTTCCAGCAAAATGGTATATTCTCCGAACAGCTGTCCCATCAGGTCTGCGGCATCAAACTCCTCCAGGTTCAGTTCCTCATCCGTTTTGGAATATACGAAGAAATACAGGAACAATTTGTCCGACAGATCCTTTAGCTGCTGCGCCTTTTCCGCACTGACAGAAATATACTGTTCCATCTCTTCTTCGGATTCGTATTCCCTTTCCTTAAGCAGCTCCAGATAACCCGACAATACGGTAAGCGGAGTCCTGATATCATGCGCCATGGAGGTTACCAGATCCCGGTTAGCCTGCCATGCCTCCTTTTCTCTGCTTAACTGATCAACAATCGTATTCCGCATATGATGAATGCTGTCTGCCAGAACATGGAGCTCGTCATTGCCGTTCACTGTAATATCCGCATTAATATCCCGGGATTCAATCGTCTGCACCTCGCGGTTTAACCGCACCACACGCTTGATAACCTTGCGGTTATAGAATGCAATCATGATAATACAGCACAGGCAGCTGATAAAAAACAAAACAACAATAGATACCGTGTAGACACCGGATTCGGAATAATCCAAAATACAGACATCACAAATTGCATCTGCAAATCTGACCGGATAAAACGTATACTCTACATTATTCTCAGTGCCGACTGTCATGGAATTCACATGTCCGAAATAATCTGAAAACTTATGTTCCGGCATATCCGGAAAATTCTCTTCGTCAGAAACAGGAGAATTTATCAGGTCCTCTTCCCGATCCGTCTGAATGTCCCGGATTGCATTCCGCTTGGCTGTCTCAGATTCTATAATCTCCCCGGATTCCCGATCCGTCAATAAAAATTTGTTAATCACGGCATCCTCGGACCGCTTATCCCATTTGGTAGGGTCAAAAATAATCTTATCGTTCTGATATACCAGAATATAGACATCCTTCTTCTGATCCTGCCATGACAGAATGGCTGACATATCGGAGGATGCAATATGATTTTTGCTGACATAAAATGCAAAATCCTCAACATAATCCAGGGTTCTTCTCTGTACTGCAGAATGACTGAGATATACATTTTCAATGACCGTGGTTACTATATACAGATTTATAAAAAATAACACTGTGGAAGCCAGCAGACTGATACCCGTCACTAACACTAATTTTGCATTCAGGGACAATTTGATTTTCTGCTTAGTCAATTTGGTATCCTTTTCCATAAATGGTCCGTATAATATCCGGTTGTGCCGGATTCTCCTCTATTTTCTGCCTCAGGCGAAGCACATGTACCATAACCGTATTGGATGAAGACGGCAGATACTTTTCCTTCCAGATATTTTCATATAACTCTTCAAGGCTCCAGGGTTTTCCCCTGTTTTCCATAAGAAAATACAATAATGCATATTCTTTATCTGTCAGGCGCACATTTTCTCCATTTTTTTTGACTGTACGCTTATATATATCCATCTCAATATTGGCAACTGATAATATCTTTTCATCCGCGTCTTCCTTGCCCTTATAAACATTATATCTCCGGATCAGGGTGTTGATCTTACGGATAAATTCACTCTGGCTGAAGGGTTTGCTTAAAAAATCGTCGCCACCCGTCTCGTACGCCTCCTGCTTATCCGGTTCCTGCGTCTTCGCAGTTAAAAACAGGATGGGAACTGAGGAAAATTTCCTGATTGCCCTGCAGGCATCCAGCCCCGACATTTCCGGCATCATAATGTCCATAACGATCAGATCCATATCGGGATGCTTCCTCACCATATCCACTGCTGCAGCTCCGTTTTCCGCCTCGAGCACCTGATAATTTTGTTTCTTCAGATAAATGCGTAACAGTTTTCTGATATCCTGCTCATCATCTACCACCAGTACTTTTACTTTTTTTTCTTTATTATCCATACGCATATCCTCAATCTATTCTTACGTATCATAATTATCCATTCAAATATTCTATATCATACCATACATGATTTTAAACGGATAAAATTTACAGGCTTGTTAAGATTTGTTAAGCCATATTCTGTTCGACTATATACATATATCATGAAAATGTATCTTAATTGCATATTTTTCTTTAAGATTTATCTCTGTTTCTCTTAATATTTTTTGCAATTTTCTATGCTGTTTTTCTGTCGGCAGACGGATTGCTGCCCCTGTTCTTCCTGTTCTTCTTTGTTATTTTACCCGATTTTATAAAAAAGCTGATTTTCAAAACAGAATATGTTATATTTTTTGTATTGGAGGAATGCTTATGCGGCTACTGCTAATTGAAGATGACATTCAGCTATGTCAGGTACTAAAATACCAGTTGGAAAAAGAAAATATTGAAACCGAGATCAGTTATACCGGAGCAGATGGTATCAAAAAGGCCTTTACAACGGATTTTGATATCATTATTCTGGACTGTATGCTGCCTGATATAAACGGGAACGAGATTTTAAAAGAATTTCGTTTTGGTAAAATTACAGTACCTGTAATCATGCTGACTGCACTCGGAACCTTGCAGGATAAATTATCCGGCTTAAACAACGGCGCCGATGACTACATGGTAAAGCCCTTTGAGTTTGATGAGCTGTTGGCAAGGATTCACTCCGTACTGAGGCGCTCGGACCGTATTGCCAATAATGATTATTACTATGGCGACATCTCTTATAATTTAGAAAGCCATGTTATCCAGTGCGGCAGTGAATCAGTACAGCTGTCCAAAAAAGAAGCTCTGGTATTTGAAGTATTGATCAAGGAGGCCGGGCGTATGATTTCCAAGGATACCATTTTTGACCGGGTATGGGGAACCAATGCTTATGTGTATGAAGGGAACCTCGGCAACTATATTTATTTTATCAGAAACCGTTTAAAAACCATCCACAGTAAAATTGTTGTAAAAACCGTTCATAACATTGGCTATGGACTTCTATATGATGATCTTGATGTTTAAACGCAAAAACCTGACATTATAAAAGGAATCGTTATACTTCCAGTTTCATGTCTCCCTGCCTGATATATCCCTTTTTTCTCATTCCCTCTGATATTAAGAGAGTCAGAACTGCAGGCAGGACAAAATGAAATACAAAGATTTTGATCAGAACAGTGACCGGAGATTCCGTTTCCGTCATGGTCTGATATGTCATAATCTGTCCCACCAGTCCGGCAGATCCCATTCCGCTTCCGGTGGCGTTATTGGTCATATGAAAGACAGGCGCTATTGCGATTGGCCCAAGAATGGCCGAAGAAACAATGGCGGGTATCCAGATCAACGGCCTCTTCACAATATTCGGAATCTGTAACATACTGGTTCCAAACCCCTGTGCAAATAATCCGCCGACACCGTTTTCCCGGAAGCTCGCTACTGCAAATCCGACCATCTGGCAGCAGCAGCCAATGGTCGCCGCTCCGGCTGCAATTCCATTTAAGCCCAGAATCACTCCAAGCGCGGCAGAGCTGATCGGCAGAGTCAGTACCATGCCCATAATCACAGATACCACAATTCCCATAATCACAGGCTGCTGCTCCGTTGCCCAGTTGATCAGACTGCCAAGCCATGTCATAAATGAAGAAATCGGCGGGCCCACAAAAATACCGACCGTACCTCCGGCAAGGATGGTAACTGCAGGAGTGACAAGCAGATCAACCTTTGTCCTTCCTGCCACCAGATGTCCCAGCCCGATGCCTGCAAGCGCTGCTATAAATGCGCCAAGCGGCTCTCCCGGGCCGGCAAGGGTCATGCCTCCCGCCTCTGTTAAAAAAGTATCTGCAACAATCGTTCCTGCATATGCACCAATCATTCCGGATGCAGCAGAAGACAGAAGTACATAGGTGGATTCCTTGAACTTCCATGCTACTCCTACTCCGATGCCTGCCCCGGTCAGTCTCTGTGCAACCAGACCAAAAACAGACAGATAATATCCGACCGGGCCGCCTACCAGATCCCCCACCTGTTTGATAATGGTTCCGATAATCAACGTGGCAAACAATCCCAGGCCCATCCCGGTCAGACCATCAACAAAGATTTTATTCAGAATCTTCTTTACTGTTTTCATATGTAATATCTCCTTCACCTGTAATACCAGCCAGCAGTACAGAATTTGTTATGTTCCCATATATCCATTCAACTGTAGTAGTTCATAAATACCACTTTCCCAACAGGAAATCAAGTATCACCCCGATATTTCATATAAAATTACATATTCTGACAATCTATTTCTATATTTAAAAATTTACGGTTCCTGTTTTTTCCTCAAAAAAACAATAATAAACGGAATGCTGACCAGTCCTGTCAATATGTCTGCAAGCGGCTGCGAAATCTGTATTCCTGTAATTCCCCACACCCGTGTCGTGAGCAGAAGGGTCGGTATAAACATCAGGCCGGAACGCAGCATGGATAACAAAGAGGAAACACCGGGTTTTCTGATACTCTGATACAGCATATTCACAGGTACGGACAACGGCAGAAACAAAGTTCCCACGCATGCACACCGCAGAGCGAATTTTCCAATCTGTATAACTGCATCACTTTTCTGGAAAAGATACACGATCTGCTCAGCAAACACAAAGCCCGGTATGGCGAGCGCCGCTATAAATATAAACCCTACGCCCATGGTCACAAGAAGTCCCTTTTTCACTCTCTGATACTGCTTTGCCTGATAGTTAAAGGAAGCAACCGGCTGATATCCCTGACCGATTCCGAGTCCGACACACATCACAAATGCACTGAATCTGTTTACAACGCTCATGGCTGCGATTGCAGCATCTCCGTATGGTTTCGTCAGATTGTTCAGCAGCCCGCTGGCAATAGAGCTTAAGCCCTGCCTGATCAATGCAGGAAATCCTATCCGCATAATCGTAAAATAGGTCCTGAATTTTCTGCTGACATAAGACAGTCCCAGACTGCTCTCTGCCATTTTCATAAAAAAGTACAGCAGGATGAAAAAGCTTACGGTCTGTGATATGGCAGTTGAGAGTCCGGCTCCCAGTACTCCCATATGAAGAATCCGGATCAGAATATAATCACCAAGAATATTGAGAATCCCTCCTGTTACAAGACCGATCATCGCATAAAAAGCTTTTCCCTCATAACGCAGATTATTATTTAACACAAAAGATCCCATGGTAACAGGACAGCTTGCCAGTACGCAGATTCCATATTGCTTTGCATACGGTAAAATTGTATTCGTACTTCCAAGCAGCTTCATAAACGGAGTCAGAAAGATCAGACCGGCCGCCATTAACAAAACACCGAGTCCAAAGGCAGTAAAAAAGCCTGTTGATACATATTCTGAGGCTTTTTTCCGGTCCCGTTCCGCCAGTGATTTCGATACCAGCGTACCGGAGCCCTGTCCGAACATAAAGGCCAATGCCTGTATAATCGCCTGCAGAGTAAATAAAATACCTGTCGCCGCCTGCTGACTTTCCCCCAATGTTCCGACAAAATAAGTATCTACCATATTGTAAATATTTGTTACCAGCATGGATATCGTTGTAGGGATGCCCAAAGAAACGATCAGCTTTAACAGCGGCGTCTTTGTTAATTTGTCATAATTGGACTTCTGTTCCGTCATATTCCTGCCCTTTTGTTTTCAATCATGGATTTTAGTTTCATAGCTATCATGCCATAATAAAGGCCAAAAAGCAAGACAGAACCGCATTCACGGTTCTGTCTGACCACTGATACCTATATCCGATTGTCCCAAATCATTAATCGTAAAGCAATATATCATCTATATTTACGGTACCGGATACACCAAGTTCAAAATTAATCTCCGAATTTTCCAGACTTTCCGGCGTATCAATCAGGAACCGGTACTTTTCCAGCCCGGTCGTCAGATCTGCACTGACCGCAGCGCCTCCAAGATTAATCTGAATTGTCTTCGGCGTATCAGCATATGCATAAAAGATCAATACATATCTTGTAGAAGGCTTCAGGGGAACTGTCTGTCTGACCGTGACATCTTCTATGGAACCTACCGTCTCCGGTACTACCGCACAAAGCTCCCTGATGTTATTTTCGTTGGTCACATATACTTCCGCACCGTCACAATTATTTGCGATTTCCCAATATTCCAGTCTGTCCTTGCCCTCCTGGAACTCACCGTTAAATACATAGTTTCCATTCGGAAGCATATGCTCATTTTCATCAATCTCAAATGTATCGATCACTTCCAGCTTGACATTTGATATATGCAGGGTTGCGGAAGACGGCTGATTACCCATATTAAATTCTACTCTTCCGTTTGCATCATCCTCATCACGCATTTCAAAATCAAAGGTATAAGTCTTCTTCTCCGTGCCGACTGTAAACTGTGTATCATTCAGATAGCGAATCCAGGACACATCCGGGGCAGTAACTGCCGTCTTCATCGTCCGCTCCTCGTCCGCGTAGGCATCAAAGGATAAACGATATACATTTCCTCTCTGAATCGGCATTCCCGGCTGTACAAGCTGAACGCTATAGTCGAGCTCGCCCGGATTTTCCGTATCAATCTGAATCTCATTATCATGAATCGAAGCACTTGCCTGACCCGTACCTGCAGTCAAAAAGAACCAGTCCGTTGTATCATCCAAAGCTTCGGCATCGGAAAAATCTCCATTATTCAGATAATTTCCGTCTGCATCCGGTTCCTTAAAGGTAACGATTTTCTCAGGCTTCTCAACATCCGTATCGTAATCGGATTTCTGATATACACGCACATAGTCAACGACCATCTGGGCATTCTGTCCGAATTCACCTTCCGGATCCGGATCACCTGGCCATGTACCGCCAACCGCAAGATTTAAGATCATATAAAACGGCTGATCAAACGGCGCCGGGTAGGTTACTTCTCCATAACCGGTTTTTTTGGTGAACCAGTCATTTTCCGTATGGATCAGCTCGCCGTCCACATAAAAACGAAATTCACCAGGATCCCATTCACAGGCAAACACATGAAATTCCTTTGAGAAATCTCCGCCGGACAGGGTCTTGCTGCCCTGACTTTCCGTATGTGGTTCGCCATAATGAATCGTAGCATATGAGGTATCTGTCGCATTACCGAGTACCTCCATGATATCGATCTCTCCGCATTTCGGCCATTGTCCATATAAGCCCTCTTCTGTCGGCATCATCCAAAATGCAGGAAGAAACGCATTGTCATATGGAACCTTGAGTCTGGCTTCAAATCTTCCATACATAAAATCATTTTTATACTGTGTATTGATTCTGCCCGATGTATATGATACATCCCCATCATCATCTACATATTTATGTGCCTGCAGCACCAGATATCCATCCTGTACAATCACATTTTGATCTTCAAAGGCAGCCGCCTGATTCTCTTCCTCATCCACGTACCTCTGGGATTCATTGTTCACCCAGCCAACCTCATGCGGCTCAAAATTCCAATTGTTCGTATCCAGGGAATCTCCGTCAAAATTGTCCTCCCATACAAGATCCGATTCCGTATAAATACTTGTTCCACCCAGGCTTTCCATATTTTCTCCATTATCCTCAATGGTAAAACCGGTGTTTTCCTCCGTTGACGGTTCCTCCTGCTCTATCTGTTCTGTCGGATTTTCACTTGTATCCGTATCCTTTGCCGCACATCCTGTCATCAGAACCGCAGCCGCCATCATGCCTGCCAATACATTGCCTGCTTTTCTGTAATACATACGCCCTGTCTCCTTTCTTTTTATTTCCGCGCTCTTCTTTTTTAAGTAACTGTTTCTATAGAAAGAAGTATATAGAATTTTCAAAAAAATAAATATCATAATATTTATATTTATATCAAAATATTCTTGTATCTAAAAGAAACCTGTCATATAATATAAACGGGCAGTTCTTTTTGATTCCTGTCCGGCCAGACAAGTATGGAAGTGAGGAAAACCGGTATGAAAATAACCGAAACAGATCTGCAGATTCTTAATCGCGAAATGACAAAAACTCTGTTTGAGCAGCGGGAAGCTGCCATGTCGCACCTTACGCTCGATCGGGAATACCTGTTCTTTAACGCAATCAAAAACGGAGACAGAAAAACAGTGTTTGCCCTGATGGAGCCTCTGACCAATGAACACCTGGGCAAGCTCTCTGATAACCCGGTCAGAAATATCCGATATCACCTGATCATCACCATTGCCCTGACCACACGTTTTTGTATTGAAGCGGGCCTGATGCCGGAACGTGCCTACGCCCTGTCCGATATCTATATCAGACGCGCCGATAAATGCACAAAAGAAGAGGAACTGACTGCCCTGCATAGGGAGGTTATTCTGGAATTCACAAAAGCCATGCAAAAAATAAAAAGGGAAACGGTAATGTCGCTTCCCATTTTAAAAATATATGATTATATAGAAACACATCTGCATGAAAAAATCAGTCTGGAGGAGCTTGCTGAAGAAGCAGCATTAAGCAAGTCCTATCTGTGCGACCTGTTCAAACGGGAAACAGGTACCACAATCGGTAAGTACATCTCCGCACGCAGAATCAGCACGGCAAAGGATCTGCTTGTTTATACGGAATATACCGTTCTTGATATCAGTAACTACCTCGCATTTTCTTCTATGAGCCACTTTATCAGCGTATTTAAAGCTGCAACCGGCATGACGCCGAAGGAATACCGCGAGCAGAACTACCGAAAGCATTTTAATCTTCCCGATTCCCACAGTCTTCCAGCTTCCTTAAAAGTTCAGCAACATCAATCGGCTTCGTTATAAAATCATCCATTCCGCTTTCCATGGCCTTATCCCGGTCCTCTTTGAAGGAATTGGCAGTACATGCAAAGATCCGGACGGAAGCTGCATCCGGGCGGTCCATATCACGGATTGCTTTTGCCGCTTCAAACCCATTCATCTCAGGCATTAAAAGATCCATCAGGATTACCTGATATTCTCCCGGCGCAGATTTATAAAATGCCTCAACCGCACTTCTTCCGTTCTCCGTATGCGTAACCTGAAAGCCTTCTCCCTCCAAAAGCTCTGTCAGAATCTGTCCGTTCAGTTCGTTATCCTCTGCCAGCAGGATATTCGGTTTTGTCAATACGGGATCTGCAGCTTTCCCATCCTCCTGTCCGTTAACCTGTTCCGTTATGTCTGTCAGCGGCGCCACAAAGACAAAGGTAAAATGGCTTCCCACTCCCAATTCACTTTCCACGCTCAGGCTTCCGCCCATACGCTTCGCCAGCAGGGAGCAAATTGCCATTCCAAGCCCTGTTCCCTGATTTCCCTGTGAAACAGTATCATTCTCCTGCGTAAACGGATCAAAAATTCTTTTCTGGAATTCTTCACTCATACCACGGCCCGTATCTACAATATCCGCCTGCGTCGATATCTGTCCGTCAATCGTCTTTGTCTGCCTGATCTTAACGGTAACATCACCGCCGTTTGGCGTATACTTACGGGCATTATCAATGACATTGATCAGAATCTGCTGAATCCGGACCTCGTCCCCGACAATACCGGGATATGGAAGCTCGACATCCATATGAAAATGAATTCCCTTATCCTCCATACTGCCTTTTTCTACAGATTCTACCGTGTCCAGAAGCAGGGCAAGATTGACCGGCCTGTGTTCCAGCTCTACCTCACTTTCTCTCAGCTTTGACATATCAAGAATATTATTAACCAAAGACAGCAGATATTGTGCTACGGAAGAAGATTGTTTCAGGTAATTGGAAATTTTTTGTTTATTATCCAGATTCTGGGACATCAGGTAGTTCAGACTTAACAATCCGTTTAAAGGAGTGCGGATTTCATGGCTCATGGTAGACAGAAAATCCCCTTTTGCTTTTGCATCCGCCCGGTCATTAATTGCCCGGATACGAATATGCATGTTCACATACAGGAGAACACAGATAGAAAGTACGGCAATCAGAAGAACAATCAGAGTTACGCGATACTGATATACAAAATCCCAAAAGGTAAACTTATACATGTTCCCCATTGTTGATTCGATAATATAACCTGCCACCTCTCCGTCTGACATCTGTGCAATGGATTTATTAATAATGGAGATCTGTAATTCTTTCTCATGCCATATCCCGTCATCCGTCTGTTCCAGCGGAGTCACAGCTGAAAAACACAACTGATCATCCAGTCCCATCACGGGAATGACCTTCAGATTATCATAGCCCGGTTTGTACAGCCAGTATTCTACAACATACTGATTCTGGATCAGTAAATCAACTTCACCTTCATTTACGGCATCCAGACAATCCTCAATCGTGTCGTAATCCACAAGCTCAAAGTTTGGATACCGTTCTGTCAGTACCTTTCTAATCGTCTGCGAGCCCGTAGAAATCGCAACCGTAAAATGGCCGTCCTCATCAAATACCAGTCCCTCTCTTGCCACAATGACCTTTCTGCTGGAAAGATACGGATTACTGATCAAAATTCCTTTCGCCGCCTGATTGGCCTTGTTATACTCAACGCCGGTAACCAGATCAAATTCCTGTTCCAGCAGATAATTATATGTAACCTCTCCGGCCGGAAGCTCTACATATTGAAATTTCAAGCCGCTGATCTGAGAAATTCTGTCAAAAATTTTTTTGGATATGCCTGCCAATTCTCCATTCTCATCATGAAAAGAAACCGGCTTACGATCCCGGACATATCCCACCTTCAGCGTCTCACACGACTCAATATATGCCTTTTCCTCTTCCGTAAATATATCCTCCTGCTCTTCGTTTGCAGATGCAGTCATACCGGATATTCCAAAGAAAAGAAACAGAAAAACAAAAGCAACCGCTATTATTCTTTTCAAATTACCATGCTCTGCCATTTATCCCAGTCCTTTCCGTCAGCTGTTCTTATTAACTCAGCCGCACAACTCCTTACACATAGAATATCATAAAATTCCTGATGTATAAATCCAAAATACATTAAAATAATATAAAATTTTACACCTTTCCGAGAATTCTGTAAACCGGTACAGACAAGAAAACAAGAATTGATTTCCTTATGCCCATATGATAAACTTATTTAGATAAACCACCTGAAATCAGGTGTTTTAATATCATAGAAAATGTGACATTCGTTCCCATTGATATAAAAATATCTTCAGATATTAAGGAGTACCCATCATCGTGAAAAAATGGTTAGAAAAACTATTGCTGATACTATTCATATGCTGTGTGAGTGCCGCTGTTTTTTTTATCGGAAGTATCTATTTCAATTTTATTTCCAAACGGATTTATGAAGACAGCACTGACCATCTGAGTGAAATTTATGGTCAGGTAAATCGTTCATTCGGCTCTTTTGTAGACAAAAACTGGGGGCTTTTGGACAACTGGGGAGATTATCTGTCACTCGCTGAAGATACAGACAGTAACGCTGTTACCGATTTTATTACTGATGAACAGGACTACTGGGGATTCACGGATTTTTATTTTCTGTCTGAAGATAAAACCAGCATGTCGCTCGACGGAACAAAAAACCGCATCTTGTTGGAAGACTCCCGGGAAGCCCTGATAAACGGCGAACCTGTCATGACAGGGGAAACGCTGTCCGATGGTACGGAAGTTACCGTTTTTGCCGTTCCGGTACAGAAAGGAACATATAACGGCTTTGCGTACAATGCAATTGCCGTCAGTTATACAAATGCGGATCTGTCAGATTCCCTGAATGTAGACGCCTTTTCCGGTGAAACCAAATGCTTTGTCATTCACAAGGATGGACGCGTATTGCTCTCAACACAGGCCGGCGGTAATATTTTTGCAAACTATCTTCTTTACCTGCAGGTTGCATCCAATCTGGATGAAAAACAGATTGCACAGCTCCAAAGCGACTGGGAAAGCGGAACCACCGGCTTGATTCAATGTGAAATAGGGGACGTCAATCATTGTATTTTATACCAGCCTGTCGGATATCAGGACTATATACTGCTCAGCGTTGTACCACAGAATGTTGTCAGTTCAGGATTTTTATCCGTACAAAAGGTTACAATGAACGTACTGATCCTGATTTTCCTTCTCATTGGTGCAACGATCATTACTCTGATTGCTGTACGCAGCCATAAGCAGTCACGCAAAAGCAAAATGGAGCTCCAATACAGAGACTATCTGTTTGATGTGCTGTCCAATAGTATAGACGACATTTTTTTGATGCTGGATGCCGAAAACAGTCAGGTGGATTATATCAGCCCTAACATTGAACGCCTGCTTGGTATTGAAATAAAAGAAGCACGAAAAGATATCCGTGTAATGGAAAAATGCGCTGTCAACTATAATGTAGTGATTCCTGCCGATAAACTGAATGCAATCCCAATCAGCGGAAATCAATACTGGGAGTGCGAATACATTCATCAGCATACCGGGGAGCGCCGCTGGTACAGGGTAACCATCTATCACATGCTCATTCAGGATATTGAAAAATATATTATTGTAATGTCCGACCGTACGCAGGAACAGCAAATGAACCAGAAACTGCAGGAGGCGCTCACTGCTGCCCAAAGTGCGAATGAAGCCAAAAGTAATTTCCTTTCAAATATGTCACATGATATCCGCACTCCGATGAATGCGATTGTCGGTTTTCTGATGCTTTTAGAAAAGGATGCAGATAACGCGGAAAAAGTACGGGAATATACACATAAGACTTTAGCCTCCAGTCATCATCTGCTCAGTCTGATCAATGACGTACTGGATATGAGTAAGATTGAAAGCGGCAAAACATCCTTAAATGTTGACCGTTTCAGTCTGCCGCAGCTGTTAGAAGAATTAAATATGATCCTGATGCCGCAGGCAAAGGCAAAAAATCAGTGTTTTACGATTCATGTCCAGGGTGCACCGCCGGAGCAGATGCTTGGAGATAAGCTGCGTCTGAATCAGATTCTGATCAACCTTCTCTCCAATGCAATCAAATATACCCCTGTTGGCGGAAAAATAGATTTTCTGATTTCTGAGATACCGCAAAGTACGCAGCAGTATGTCAAACTGAAATTTGTTGTAAAGGATAACGGAATCGGGATGAGCAAAGAATTCCAGCAAACCGTCTTTCATCCTTTCAGCAGGGAAATCAGCTCCGTTACCAACAAAATACAGGGAACAGGTCTGGGAATGGCAATCACCAAAAATCTTGTCGATCTGATGGGCGGAATCATTCAGGTAGAAAGCGCTCCGAATCAGGGATCTACATTTACTGTAGAATTATCCTTTGCACTTCCGGAACAGGATGAATCTGACTTCTGGTTCCGGGAAAAGGTTACGCGCATGCTGATTGCCGATGATGAGGAAGAAATATGTCAGAGTATTCAGGAGACGATGAGAGATACCGGCGTCGATATATCCTATACTACCGAAGGTGCCGCTGCAGTAGACATGGCCGTACAGGCACATCAGCACGGAGAAGATTACCATGTGATTTTACTGGATTGGAAAATGCCGGGATTAAACGGTGTTGAAACAGCACGCATGATCCGTGAGAAGATTGGATCAGACATCCCTATTCTGGTACTGACCTCCTATGACTGGACCGAGATTGAAGACGAAGCCCGTGCAGCAGGTATCAACGCCTTTATGCAGAAGCCATTTTTTGCCTCTACCTTCTGGCAGACAATCAAACCTTTCTTCCTTGATTTCATGGAAGAAAAGGCGGCTGCAGACAACAGTTCTGACAATGTAATGAACGGTCGTTTATTCCTTGTTGCAGAAGATAATGATCTGAATGCTGAAATTCTGACAGAATTACTGGATATGGAGGGTGCCCGCTGTGAACTGGCAGTTAACGGCAAGGAAGCTGTTGAGAAGTTCAGCCAGTCAGAACCCGGTTACTACGACATGATCCTGATGGATGTGCAAATGCCGGTTATGAACGGTTATGAAGCCACCAGAAAGATTCGTGCCTCTGAACATGCCGAGGCAAAAACAATCCCGATCGTTGCCATGACAGCCAACACCTTTGCAGAAGACGTCCGAAACGCAATGAATGCAGGAATGGATGGCCATCTGGCAAAACCAATTGATATGAATGCTGTAAGAGAGCTGGTCGGCCGGCTTATGAAACAAAAAGAAAATCAGGCAGCACCTGCTGAAGCTGAGGAACAAAAGGAAGGAAAGAAATAACATGAAAAAAAGATATTTTTCCATATTACTGATACTGACTCTGATCTTATGCATGACCGCATCCTGCGGAAAACAGGAAGCTTCCGATTCGCCGGGAACCGTGACTTTAACGATTATGGGAAAGAAAAGCGATCTTGCAAAAAGCTATATGACCAGCATTTTTGACCAGTATGAAACGGCAACCGGCAACCATCTGAACATAATTGCCTATGAAGACGCTGACTATGAATCCGCAGCTGCCGCAGATTTTGCAAACGGGGATGTTCCGGATATATTTCTTCATTTCCACAATGCTGATCTGAACCGCTTTGACGTTGCTGAAAATTTTTATTACCTGAACGATGAAGACTGGGTATCTGACCTGACGGACAGTGCAAGCGCCTATTGTACCGACAGTGAGGGCAATCTGCTGGGTCTTCCTTTTTGGGAAAACTCTGTTTCCGGCTGCTATTATAATAAAACAATCTTAGACAGCCTCGGCCTGAAGCCTGCCACAACACAGGCAGAATTTGACGTCCTGTGTCAGGCGCTTTCCGATGCCGGCTTAACCCCGATCTGCTGGCCTGCCAATGGCTGCTCGTGGATGATCCAGTTCGGGCTGGATCCTATCTTTGCCGATAACCCAGATATGCTGGAACAGATAAACAATAATGAAATTACCTACTCCGATATTCCGGAAGTTCGGAATATGATACAATGGATTTCCGATGCGGCAGACAAGGGCTGGTTTGGTCCAAACTATATGGAAACCGGATGGTCTGAGATCAGTCCGACTATGGCATCCGGAGAAGCAGTCATGACCTTCATCTGGGATACATGGTTCTACACGGATTTTGAACAAGGGAATCAATATTCCATTGAAGACTTCGCATTGATGCCGGTATTTCTGAACACCGTTGACGGCGGTACCTATGAGGGCGGCAACCTGAATATGATGATGGTCAATAAAAACGGCAAGCATGTGCAAGAGGCATTAGACTTTCTGGATTTCTGCGCATCTGAGGAAAATTACAACATTGCCTTTGATGGCATATCCACAGTAAGCTGCTTTAAAGGACAAAACACCAATATCCAGTCCCAAATGGTAACAGACGCCGGTGCTTCAATTGCCGAGCATGAACGTGTCTCTACGGCAGCTTCCAGAATTATGGGCTATAGCGCAGATGAAATGATTTCTGCACTTAACGATATGTTTTTGAAAAAAATCGATGTAACCGGCTGTATCCGGCTCATGGATGAATACAGAATCAACGGAGCCAAAAAACAGGGTGCGGAAGGCTTTCAATAAATTGCGATTTACAGATTCATTCTATCAACAACTGCCGCAGGTTTCGCAGTCATTTCTACCCATGCGGGAACAAAGCCGCTCTTAACTGCGTTTCGGACCGACCTGATATTGGACCATGCCGTACAGTAAAACGGCACTTTATCCCTGGCTATGATTTCTTTTGTGAGCGCACTTGTCAGCGCACAGGCGATCCCCTGCCGCCGGTATTCCGGTAAAACATCCACGCCAATCTGCCACATAGCTTCACAATCGGCAGAACAGGCGGCCAATCCAATCAACCTGTTTTTGTCATAGGCACCGACACCAAGAACATCCAAATGCCGACGTTCCTTACAAAGCGCATTGCTCCATTTCGGCAAATACAACTCCCCAAAGTCTTCCTGCTTCAGTATACGCGTTTCATAAGCGCACGAAAGGTCAGGGAGCCGGCTTACATCCGGCAGATAATACTCAGCCATAAAACATATTTTATGTCCTTTCTCCATCAGGCGCTCGTTCAGCCAGTGAAAATTCGGTGTTTCAAAGCATCCATAAAACTCAAATTTTTTCACATACTCGGATACTATATCCAAGGTCTCGCTGATAGAAGCTGCCACGACGTTATTTCCATAGGAAACGAAGTTACAGGTAATCGGTTCCTTATAATATTTGCGGGCATTCTTGCCCAGCTTGAAGGCAAGAACAACATTTTTATCTGTCTTAAAATCCTCCGCGCAGCATCCGATGTCCTCAGCGGACTGATGCATGGCAATTTCCATCATTTCACGATTCGTCATAAATTTCTCCATTATTTTATTGTTTTGTTAGATCCAAACTTCTCTTTCTTGTTTAGCTTATTTCTGATCTGTCAGAAGCAGATCACATTCTCCGCTCATAATGCGGTTATGTACAAAAAAGGGTTCTTTCATTATCAAATGGCAATTTTTTCTATGAGTATATCAAAAACATCCGGTTTATACTTTTTTCTTTGTTAATAAAACACCAGTGATTGCCACGATAAAGATAATCGGAGCTACCCTGACAAACAACCATTCAAATGCATGAAATACGGTTCCCATAACGGCGGTTTCGGGATCATAATAGTTCCAACTCAAATATGGGCTGTTTAATACCATCATGACCGCAGAGACAATTACGACGCCAAAACACAATAGGATGAAAAAATAATGGAGTAATTTCCATTGTGCGGCTTTCCTACGCGCAAGCTGCAAATTGATTACTTCCAGCTTTTCAGAAATCGTTTTTAAGTCATCTGTTTTCACTTCCGTAACGGTTTCCCCAAGCAAGACACTCACAGATGTTTCAAGAGCTTCTGATAGAGAGAGCAACATTTCCGAATCAGGAACAGACAATCCCTGCTCCCATTTGGAAATTGTTTGTCGTACCACATTCAGTTTGACAGCAAGTTCCTCTTGCGAAAGCCCTTTTGACTTTCTAATTGCTTTAATGTTTTCGTTTAACATTTCAGATAACCTCCAGTTTTATTTGATTTTGGCATTACAGGCCACAGGAAAATGCCTGTATACAACATCAAATATAGGAGAATTTGCCCGTTGCGACAAGCAACGCAAATTAACATGAC
>CANRQE010000011.1 GCA_947632705.1 uncultured Coprococcus sp.
AGATATAATTAAAAGATTTATAAAATGATAGACATATCAATAAAAAAATGTTGCATTTTTTGTCTGCTCATGGTGAAATATAGTTTAGGATATAAAGGCTTTTGGCGGGGGTTAAAGAATGCTTTACGGAAAAAAGATAATAGCCCTGTGTACCTCCAGGATAAATGATATACAGGTCAATCGTTTTGTAAATGAACTGAATACCGATTTGATACGATCCGGTTTTGCTTTATTCGTATATAACATGAGTCTGGATGCGTACTGGAACGAGGATGCGATTCCGGCGGAATCCTCTGTGTATGATCTGATGGATTATGATGTGATAGATATAGTTGTGATCCTTCATGAGAAGATTAAGAGCAATACGGTAACCGATAGAATCGTTGCGGATGCCAATTCCAAAGGAGTACCGGTAATCGTGGTTGATGGAGAGCGTGAAAATGCTGTATACATCGGATTTGATTATGAAAAAGGATTTGAAAAAATTGTCCGGCATGTCATAGAAGATCATCATGTGCGCAGGCCTCATTTTATGGCAGGTGTCAAAGGAAATTATTTTTCTGAAAGGCGGCTGGAAGTTTTTAAAAAAGTGATTGCAGACAACCAGATACCTTTTCAGGAGGATATGATCAGTTATGGTGATTTCTGGGCGACTCCTGCTTCTCAGGCTGCACAGTGTATTGTGGATAGCGGTCATATTCCGGAGGCTGTTATTTGTGCAAATGACGTAATGGCTGTCAAGGTATGCGATGTATTTGCGGAAAATGGGATCAGGGTTCCGGAAGATGTGATCGTAACAGGATTTGACGGAGTGGATGAAGCGTTTATCTGTTCGCCCGGAATTGCTACCGTAAGCTGTAATATGGTTACGCTTGCATCGGCGGTATCGGATGCGATAGAACAATTGGCGGATGGACAACAGACAGGCCCACATATTCTGGTGGAGCCGGAACTGTATACGAATGAGTCCTGTGGATGTGCAAAGTACGAGGAGCCGTTTTTTAAAGCGCTGCAGTTTAATCATAACTTTTATCGTTATCAGGATGATGTAAAAGTGCTGATTGATGTTTCCGGCAAAATGCAGATGTGCAATTCCATTGAACAGGCTGCAGAATGTCTGAATGATGAAACTTATATGATCCGTGACCGGATTCTCCATAATGTTTGTTGTGTGATCAATCAAAGCTGCCTTTCAGAGAACAGGAATTACTTTTCTGACAACTCTGTTACGGGATTTGAAAAGGAAATGTATCTTTTTTATGACGGACATAGCGGGAGATATGGTATGCCGGTTGCCAAAGGAGAGACATTTCCGGGATTGGAACACCTCCTTGCGATGCAGTGCCCGATTATCTATAGTGCTTTGGTTTTTATGGATAAACCAATCGGATATGTCTGTTTCTCCTTTGGAAAGTATGACATTATGGATTATGCCAGTATCCTGCAGATTGCAAATGTGCTGAGCATGGGTCTTGGAGGATATATCATCAACCGGCATCAGAAATATTTGTATCATAAACTGGAAGAACTCTACAGAACGGATGCCCTGACAGAATTATATAACCGGTACGGTTTTCAGACCGAATTGGAAAAATACAAGAGTAATCCGCAATATATCGGCAAACCTGTGACCATTATTGCCTGTGATCTGGACAGCCTCAAATATATCAATGATAATTTTGGACATGATGCCGGAGATTTTGCACTGTCTTCTACGGCAGATGTGCTGAGAAAATCCTTTCCGGAAGATTCACTCTGTGTGCGGCATGGCGGAGACGAGATGCTTGCGGTTGTTTTTGGGGATTATGATCCGCAGAAATTAACAGAGAAGCTTAATCAGAATTTTGATCAATTGAATCGTACTGTTAATCTGGAATATAAGATTTTTGCAAGCAGTGGATACTACCAGACCAGCCTGACGACAGATTTTGATCTGGAAAATGCGCTGAAGCAGGCGGATTCCGCAATGTATATCAACAAGAGAAATCGAAAAAAGGATCAGACAGAATAGACCGTCTGTATATTGAATTGGGAGAAGACCGGAACATGCAAAAATCCGGAGCGGCGGATAATCTGCATCAAAAAAAGCAGATAACGGGAATCGAACCCGCCTCTCCAGCTTGGGAAGCTGGCGTTCTACCGATGAACTATATCTGCATATCTGCATTGTAGCATAAAAAAGTTGTGAATACAACGTCTAAAAAGAATATATTTTGGCACCGTCCCAGAAAAAAGACAGCAAAGCACCGTACAGGTTGCGGCTGTCTTTTTTGTATTTTTTGCATACCATAATATGTAAGAGACTCTGCAGGCGGCAGCTTCTCTTATAAAAAACATAGGTATAAAGAAAAGGGGAATGGATATGAGTAAAGTATATATCGGCGTCGGACATGGCGGTTCGGATAGTGGTGCGGCAGGATATCTGATTGAGAAAACGGTCAATCTGAAGATGGCGCAGGCCTGCAGGGACTATCTGGCCGCAAGAGGCGTGGAGGTGCTGATGTCCAGAACGACAGACAAAGATCAGGTTTTGACAACCAGAATCCGTGAATGCAATCAGTTTGATGCTGATCTGGCGCTGGATGTCCATAACAATGCAGGAAACGGGGACGGATTTGAAATATTTCACAGCATAGTCGGAGGAAAGGGTCAGGTACTTGCCAAGAATATAGAGGCAGAGGTAGTAAAACTTGGACAGAACAGCAGAGGGTTAAAGACAAGAACGAACAGCAGCGGCAGCGACTACTTTGGATTTATCAGACAAACGCAGTGCCCTGCCGTAATCTGTGAGGGCGTATTTGTAGATAATAAACAGGATTCCGCACAGGCGGATACGGACGCCGAATGCAGAGCGTTCGGAGAGGCTTATGCAAAAGGGGTATTGAAAACGCTTGGCATAGAGGATACAACGGGCGGCGCTCCGGCTGCAAAGCCGACGGAGCCAGCTGCCTCCGCTCCTTCAAAAACAGGCAGTCTGGTTCAGGTGACAACGGATGCGTTAAATATCAGAAGCGGTGCCGGAACTTCTTTTCAGATAACCGGGGTTATCCGGGACAGAGGGACATATACCATTGTCGATACCAAAAAAGCCGGAGGATATACATGGGGGAAACTGAAGAGCGGCGCCGGTTGGATTGCACTGGAATATACCAAACAGGCGTGATATAATCAGGCTGTGCATATTGGCAGGAAAAATGGTGTTTAGGAAAGGAAAAAATTGTGATTGTACACCCGATTCAACCCGTTTATAATAAATATTCAAGGATCTTGATCTTGGGAAGCTTTCCTTCCGTGAAATCCCGGGAAGAAGGTTTTTTTTACGGACATCCCCAGAATCGTTTCTGGCGGGTGCTTGCGGCTGTCTTTCAGGAACAGGTACCACGGACCATAGAAGAAAAACGTGCTTTTTTGTTACAGAACCGGATTGCGGTCTGGGATGTCATAGCCTCGTGTGATATTGAAGGCTCCTCAGACAGCAGTATCAAAAATGTCGTACCGAATGATTTGGAACAGATCCTTCATACTGCGCCCATTGAGACGGTATATGTAAACGGAAAAAAGGCACAACAGCTTTACATCAGATATCTGGAACCGGAGACGGGAAGAAAAGCCGTGTGTCTTCCGTCTACCAGTCCGGCAAATGCTGCATGGAGTCTGGACAGACTGATTGAAGTCTGGAAAGAGATCAGGGCTTAGCCTGAGACTCAGGATCATTGTGAAAAACGAAGAAACATCTGGTGAAATTATGGATGCTTTATCTGAAAACAAGAAAGAAACAAAAGAGAAAAAACCGAATAAAAAAATGAAGCATGGAAAAAGACTGTTGTTTGCTCTTGCCGGAATCCTGCTGCTTAATCTGCTCGCCTGGATGGCGCCTGAAATAGACAGAATGTTTCAGGTGGGAAACTGGTGCGACTGGTATGCCGGATACATCATGCCAATCTGGGTCAATGTATTTAGCCGGCTGACCAACCTGTTTCCGTTCTCCTTTGGGGAGATTATGATTCTGTTAGGGATCCTGCTTGTGGCTGCCGTTTTTGTGATTGGTGTTTGTTTTCTTTTTCTGCATGGCAGAGCTGGATTTTCTAAATTTGCAAAAAGATTTTTTGTGTTTGCAGGATATGTATGGATTGCCGTCTGTCTGGTCATGACGTTGAATTGCACGATTCTGTATCATTGTTCACCTCTGGATGCAAATCCCGACCTGCCGGAAAGGGAGTATACGACATCGGAGCTGGAAATTCTTCGGAATTATATTGTAGAACAGTGTAATACATACAGTACAAATATGAGTCGGGATGCGAATGGCTATCTGTGTTATGAAGGAGATATGCAGGAGGCCTGCAGGCAGGCGATGCGTCAGTTGGCGGACCGGTATCCGCATTTGGCAGGATATTACCCGAATGTCAAACATATGTTGTTTTCCGGTCTGATGAGTCAGGCGTATATGGCGGGTTACTATTTTCCTTTTTCGATGGAAGCCAACTGCAACGGAAATATGTATATCAGTAATTATCCGGAAACCTACTGTCATGAGCTGGCGCATCTGCACGGCTATATTTATGAAGATGAAGCAAATTTTCTGTCTTATCTTGCCTGCATTCAAAGCGGAGATGATTTCCTGATCTATTGCGGATATCTGGGAGTTTTGAATTATGTGGATGGAGCGTATATAGAATCTATTGACAGGGACGGAACGCGTTATTACGCACAGCCGGAGATTTCAGAGCAGGTTGCGGAAGATAATGTGTTTCTGCTGCCGGAGATGTGGGAAAAGGTAGAAGAAAATGCAATGATAGATACGGAGCAGGTGGAGCAGATATCAGATGCGTTCACGGAAACCAGCCTCAGCCTGAACGGAGTGGAAGACGGAATGGCAAGCTATGGGAGGGTGGTCGGATTGATGCTGCAGTACTATGAGGGAATCTTATACTAAGGAGAAAGCGGATAGGCCTCGCGGGATGCTAGGTATGAATCAGGCGGTCGCACAGAGCAATCGTTTCAGGGGATTGATTGCTGTTATAGATCTGAACCGTTCCCTTTGTTGTGTCTTCTTTTTTTAGTCCGGCTTCCAGCAGACGCCTTTTTAATTCCTTTGCAGTGCCGTAGCTGCCCTGAAAGATTTTGATATCCGGTCCGGCAATCTCACTGATTACGGGAGCGACAAACGGATAATGGGTACAGCCAAGTACGATGGCGTCGATTTTATGCAGATACGGAGTAAGAAGCTCCTTAAGGAAGGCAGTCAGACGGGGTCCGTTCAGTTCTCCCCGTTCCACAAATTCCATCAGTCCGGGGCACGGAATACAGTAGATATCGGAGGTAGTCTCATATGTATGCAAAAGCTTCTGGAATTTTTCCTGTTTTAAGGTCATAGGAGTTGCGAGTACAGCGATGCGGTCGTGCTCCTTCCACAGAACCGCCGGCTTTAGAGCCGGTTCGATACCGATGATCGGAATGTCGGGGTATTGCAGACGGAGCATTTCTGCAGATGCGCTGGTTGCAGTATTGCAGGCAATGACAACTGCCTTTACATCATGATTTAACAGAAAATGCATGCAGGCGAGTGACAGCCGGCGAATTTCTTCCGCAGTTTTTGTTCCATAGGGAGCATTTGCAGAATCTCCATAATAGATGTAATTTTCCTCCGGCATCAGCTGGATCATTTCTTTTAATACGCTTACGCCGCCGATTCCGGAATCGAAGATTCCAATTGGCCGGTTAGTATTTGTCATTGGTCTGCCCTCCCGATTGAAGCTTTTCGTTTCATCTTATTATAGAACGGAATTGTTTTTTTGAAAAGGGAGAAGATGTGTGTTTGGAAAAATAAAATCTTCACTCTTTTGCCGGTATATGATATGATTACATATGACTGAAAAAAGAGGGCACGAAAGAAAAACAGGAGGATGAAAGAAATGAATTACGAAATTAAAGGCGGCTCCATGCCCGTATTGGAACTGATGCTGGCTCCGGGAGAATCAATGAACTGTGAGCACGGCGGGATGAGCTGGATGAGCCCGAACATGCAGATGAAGACCAGTGGAGGCGGACTGGGAAAAATGTTTTCAAAGGCGCTGACAGGAGAGAGTATGTTCAGCAATACATATACGGCAGGAAACGGTATGCCGGGTATGCTGGCTATCAGCACCAATTTCCCCGGAAGTATTATGGCGGTTGAGATTGCACCCGGCAGGGAAATTATTTGCCAGAAATCTGCATATCTTGCATCGACGCCGGGGGTAGAGCTGTCCATCCATTTTCAGAAGAAGCTGGGAGCCGGGTTCTTTGGCGGTGAAGGCTTTATCATGCAGAAGATTTCCGGACAGGGACTTGTTTTTTTGGAGATTGACGGAACTGCAATCAATTATCAGTTGGGGCCTGGCCAGCAGCTGATTCTGGATACCGGTTATCTGGCGGTTATGGATGCCACCTGCAGTATGGATATTCAGACCGTACAGGGCGGCGTCAAGAATATGATGCTCGGCGGAGAGGGCTTCTTTAATACGATCGTTACGGGTCCGGGCAACGTCACTGTCCAGACGATGCCGAAATCGGCTGTTGCAGCATGTCTGTACGGATTCGGTCCGGCGTCCAAATAAATTCTGTATCACGGACAAAATACCGTTTGCATAAGGAAAGAACCGCTAATTGAAAAAACAGTCTGCCTGATAAAGTGTGCCGGACTCCCTGCTGTCAGCTTGTGATTGTCTGATTTGGGGAGCGGACCGGAATCGGGCAGGCTGTTTCTTATTTTGTCTGGGTTTTTTGTAATCTGAGCAGAGAATCTACAACCAGATGATAGGTTTTCTTTGCCATTTCTTCAGATGACTCCGGAGAATCGGTGGTGATCCAGTACCGGAGTAATCCGATGCAGCCGCAGCGGTAGAAAATATAGGACTGGGCGGGGATGACAGAAGAATCACCCAGCAGATCATCCAGTTTTATCCGGATTTTATCCTCAAGCGTCTCCTCCATTTTCTGTGTAAAATGACTGCTGCCATTGATGTTGACCAGTATTTTGCACAGATCCCGGTTATGCTCAAAGGTCTGAAACAGTGTCAGGAGAAAGGCATAGCTTTCCTCCAGATTTTCAATGGAACTATAGGTTTCACATACAGCCATAATTTCTGACATCAGTGTGTCTTCAATCTCTTCCAGCAGATCATAGATGTCTTCATAGTGCAGATAGAAGGTAGAGCGGTTAATGTCGACGCGTTCTACCAGCTCTTTTACAGTGATCTTCTGTACGCTTTTTTCCTTCATCAGTTCTATCAGACCCTGTTTTAACAGGGACTTGGTCCGTTTAATCCGACGGTCTTCTTTTATTTTTTCTGAAGCCATATGGTTGCCCCCTTTTTTTCTATATGTTAATATAATATTATCCAAATTATACATCCGTCCAACAATAATATCAACAGATGTCTATAAAAATACACAGAAGAGGCAGATATCTATTAATGGACATAAAATATGTGAAGGGAGACTGACAGTTATGAAGGACTACAAGATCAATACCAAATGTGTACAAGGCGGCTATACTCCGGGTAACGGAGAACCGCGCCAGATACCGATTATTCAGAGTACCACGTTCAAATATGCGACCAGCGAAGACATGGGCAGGCTGTTTGATCTGGAGGCAGAGGGCTATTTTTATACCAGATTGCAGAACCCGACAAATGATATGGTGGCGAATAAGATCTGCGAGTTAGAGGGCGGATCGGCAGCGATGCTGACATCTTCCGGACAGGCAGCCAATTTTTATGCGGTGTTTAATATAGCCACCTGTGGAGATCATGTCGTGGCATCCAATTCCATTTATGGCGGTACATATAATCTGTTTGCGGTAACCATGAAAAAAATGGGAATTGACTTTACCTTTGTCAGCCCGGATGCATCAGAGGAGGAGCTTTCGGCGGCATTTCGTCCGAATACGAAGGCAATGTTCGGAGAGACGATTGCAAATCCGGCGCTGACGGTGCTGGATATCGAAAAATTTGCCAGAGTTGCACATGCGCATGGCGTACCGCTGATTGTGGATAATACATTTCCGACGCCGGTAAACTGCCGGCCGATCGAGTGGGGCGCAGATATTGTGACACATTCTACCACAAAGTATATGGACGGACATGCAGCAGGCGTCGGCGGGTGCATTGTAGACGGCGGAAAGTTTGACTGGATGAAATATGCCGATAAATTTCCGGGATTATGCACGCCGGATGACAGTTATCATGGTATTACTTATGCGGAAAAGTTTGGTATGGGAGGAGCCTATATTACAAAGGCAACTGCACAGCTGATGCGCGATTTTGGTTCTATTCAGTCGCCTCAGAATGCATTTTTGCTGAATCTGGGACTGGAAAGCCTGCATGTCAGGGTAAAACGCCACTGTGAAAATGCAATGGCGGTTGCGTCCTTTCTGCAAAAGCATGACAAAGTGAGCTATGTAAATTATTGTGGCCTGGAAACGGATAAATATCATGCGCTGGCGGAAAAATATCTGCCGGATGGGTCCTGCGGCGTCGTTAGCTTTGGTGTTAAGGGAGGCAGAAAGGCGGCGGAGACATTTATGAAGAACCTGAAGCTCGGAGCGATTGAAACGCATGTGGCAGACGCCAGAACCTGCTGTCTGCATCCTGCAAGTGCAACGCACAGGCAGATGACGGATGAGGAACTGGAGGCGTGTGGCGTATATCCGGATCTGGTACGCTATTCCTGCGGAATTGAGGATGCAGAGGACCTGATTGCAGATCTTGCACAGGCACTTGATAGTATTTCATAACAAAAAAAAGGTCGGTTTTGTTGTATTTATATACAAAATAGACAAAAATGCTTTGTTTTTTTTGGCATGAAATTGTAAAATATAGCTTAAAAAAATGATTCTTTTATGTTACAATAATGATAATATCGAAAAAAAAGAATTTTTATTGATGAATTTATTGTTGAATCCGGAATACATCCTTAAAGCGAGGTGGGAAAATGGGAGCAGCCCTTGATGTAAGAAAAGAAGTGAATATTGATGAATTTGATAAGCGTGATCTTTTCAACCTGGCCTATTTTGAGCTTGTGACAAATTATTATAATTGGAACTGGATGAGAGAAAAATTGACGGATTTTGAGGCGTTTGGTATTACAGATTTTGCATTTGTCCATTTCGATATTAAAGATTTCAAGATGGTAAATGAGATTTACGGACATGACGCAGGAGATGATCTTTTACGAAGGGTATGTCAGGTGTTGCATGAACAGGATTGGACGTATTATACATGCCGGTGCGATAATGATAATTTTGCCATGATGGTACATAGGATGCCGGATCAGGAAATTCAGAGCAGACTTGAGCGGATGTTTGCCAGTATGGACAGGCTGGAAGCAGACAGACACTATCCGATTTATTTCCGGTGCGGGGTTGCGTCTATCGATAATGTGGCGGAGTATCGTGCCACGATTACGGATCTGGCCAAGATTGCACAGCATTTTGGCGTTAAGGCCAATGAAACTGAAATTTATTTCTATACGGATGATATGAAACGTAAGCAGCTAAGGAGTAAGATGCTGAAGGCCGATCTTGACAGAGCCATGTCAGAAGAGGAACTGGAGGTGTATTATCAGCCGAAGTATGAACCGTCTACCAACACACTTGTGGGAGCGGAAGCTTTGATCAGGTGGAACTATCATCATGAGTCAATTTTACCGCCGAAGGATTTTGTCCCTTATTTTGAGCAGGAGGGAACGATTGAGCGGGTTGACAGATTTGTACTGGATCAGGTGTGCAGGAAGCTGGAACAGTGGAAAAGGGAAGGCGTGAAGCTGGTGCCTATCTCCGTGAATATGTCACGGGCGCAGCTATACAGTCCGGTTCTTGTAAAAAATGTCATGGATATTGTAAATAAATATGATATTGACAGAAGATACATTGAATTCGAGCTTACAGAATCTCTGGCTTATTATGATTCCAAGTACATGATCGAGGTTATGAAGAATCTGCGGGATCTGGGATTTATGCTTTCTATTGATGATTTTGGTACCGGATATTCTTCTTTAAGTCTTTTGGCGGATATGCCGCTTACAACACTGAAGCTGGATAAAAGCTTTGTAGATGAGATTGGACATGATAAGGAAGGCCGAACCAGTTATATTGTAAAAAATATTCTGGAGATTACAAAATTTCTTAAGATCAACAGTATTGCAGAGGGCGTGGAGACGGAAGTCCAGAAAGATCTGTTGAAGGATTGGGGCTGTAATTATATTCAGGGCTATTTTTACAGTAAGCCTGTTCCGGTTGCGCTTTTTGAGAAAATGTTAAGAAATCAGTCAGTCGGAATAGTTGACAGTGTTTCATCGGAGGAATAGAGGAGACCGGAAAGAAACAGGAAGCCTGATAAGATAAGAAAAGCACATTTGGTTTATGGGATGAAACTCTTCATAAAACAGGTGTGCTTTCTTTTTTATCATACTGCAGGCCTGCGGCACACAGTTTTTTATATACCGATATTGTAATTATGATAAAATAATGGTATTCTTTTAATTGCAAAAATCGGGCCTGGTCATAGAAATCAGACAAAATAACATACCGGAGGACATTTATGGGCGGATTATTCGGAGTAGTATCAAAGGAAAATTGCATATTTGATTTATTTTTTGGCACAGATTATCATTCTCATCTGGGAACGAGAAGAGCCGGGATGGCGGTATACGGCGATCATGGATTTGAGAAATCCATTCATTCCATAGAAAACAGTCCGTTTCGTACAAAATTTCAGGATGAAGTTAATGAAATGGAAGGCTACTACGGGATCGGCAGTATTTCCGATTATGAAGGACAGCCGCTGCTGCTGCGTTCCCATCATGGGACTTATGCAATTGCGACTGTCGGAAAGATAAATAATATACGGGAACTGACACAGGAGATTTTGAATTGTAATTCTCATTTGTTTGAAATGAGCAATGGGGATATCAGTCAGACGGAGATTGTTGCAGCGCTGATTAACCAGAAACAGAATTTTATAGAAGGAATCCGTTATGCGCAGGAGATGATTGACGGTTCCATCAGCATGCTGCTTTTAACGGAAAAGGGAGTTTATGCGGCAAGGGACAAGATGGGCAGGACGCCGATTGTAATCGGCAGGAAGGAAGGCGCTTACTGTGCAAGCTTTGAAAGCTTTGCCTATCTGAATCTCGGGTATGTGGATGTCAGGGAACTGGGGCCGGGAGAGATCGTAGTGCTGACACCGGATGCCATAAAGACGCTGGTGCCGCCGGGAGACAAAATGAAAATTTGTACCTTTTTATGGGTCTATTATGGTTATCCGTCCGCAACCTATGAGGGAGTCAGCGTAGAAAGTATGCGTTATAATTGCGGAAAGATGATGGCAAGGAGAGATACGGTGAAGCCGGATGTGGTAGCAGGGGTGCCGGATTCGGGAACCGCACATGCAGTAGGATATGCAAATGAGTCAGGGGTTCCGTTTTCCAGACCGTTTATTAAATATACTCCGACATGGCCGAGATCCTTTATGCCGACCATTCAGGATAAAAGAAACCTGATCGCAAGGATGAAGCTCCTGCCGGTACACGATCTGATCAAGGATAAAAGCCTCCTTTTGATTGACGATTCAATCGTACGGGGAACGCAGCTTCGTGAAACTACCGAATTCTTGTATGAAAGCGGGGCAAAGGAGGTACATATCAGACCTGCGTGTCCGCCGCTGCTTTACGGATGTAAGTATCTGAATTTTTCCCGTTCTACCTCTGAAATGGAATTGATAGCAAGAAGGGCAGTCAAGGCATTGGAGGGAGAGGATGTTTCGGAAGAGACGCTGAAGGAATATACCGATCCGGACAGTGAGAAGTATGCGGCTATGGTTGAATGGATACGCGAGCAGTTAAAATTTACAACTTTGATGTATAACCGGCTGGATGATATGCTGGATTCCGTCGGCATAGATAAATCCCGGCTGTGTACCTACTGCTGGGACGGAAACGAATAGAGATGTGTTGATAAAAGATATTTTTCTATGGAGTAATAAGATGAAGTTACAGATTGTAAAACGGATTTCGTTTATATTATCAGTGTTGGGATTACTTTCAATTTTTGTTTTTGCATTTACCGGCAGGATAGAGTACGGCTGGCTCCTGTTTATTGCGCTGATGCTGTTATCGGGAATCATAAATTATTTTTTCTTTCGATGCCCGCATTGTAAAAAGCCAATTTCGGCGAACAGCTCCGTAAATCAGAAGTATTGTCCGCTTTGTGGAGCAGATCTGAACATGAAACCGTCCCTGTTCAGCTATTACAGAAAATGCGCAAAGAAAAAGGACGGATCTTATCAGGCGTATTCCGTGGTGGGATTTGCAGTATTTGTGGTCAGCACGATTGTGATTGCCATGATCGTTGTGGCTATTTTAGGCTTCGATAGTATATTTAAGGGTGCGGGACGCATACTTATTATAATGTCTGTAGTGTTGGGAATTCTGCTTGGTCTGTTTTGCAGATGTATAGCAGGTTCCTCAGTGAAGCTGACGGATGATATGCTGTATTTCAGCCGGCTGCCGTTTAAATGGAAAGAATATCCTTTGGAGGAGCTCAAAAAGCTGGCAGAAAAGCGGCCTCCGTTTTATCATGTGATCAGAGGTTATGTGATTGCAGTACCGGATGGATTCCTTGCAATTCCGGTAGCTTCGTACAGGGGCGGACAGGAATTTCTGGAAAAGCTGACGGAGGTGCTGGGACAGCCTATGGTCGATGTGAGGCCGGATATAGTGATATCCAGACATAGCGAAGAGGGTAAAAAGGCAGAGGAAGAATTAGAATCCTTTCTGGAATATGAAGAGAAAGCAGAGGTACAATAATGGATATAGGAGGAAAAGTTAATAATGAGAAGCTGTTGGCAGCGATAGAGAACATGAAAGCCGACAATAATCCTGAAACCAGGGAGGCCTTTATTGACAGCCTGCAGGAAGCAAAATTTCTGGTGCCTGCGGTATTTGAGCCTAAACCGGAAAAAAATGCACAGGGGAAAATCGTTTCAGCCAAAAAGATGAAAGTACATTTTAAAGTGCTGACCAGTCAGAAAAAAGAGAATGTTTTTCCGTGCTTTACGGATAATGAAATCTTCAGTCGGGGAGTGCAGGACGTGGAAACGGAGCAGGCTGTTCTTACATACAGGGAGCTGGTGCCCCTTGTATTGAATTCCAAAGGCGCCATGGCAGGATTTGTAATTAATCCGTATACAGATAATGTGCCGGTAACGGCAGCCCTGATCGAGGGGATTGAAAAATCAAAGAAAAATGGCATCTCAAAGCAGGTTATGAAACCGAATTCCACAGTCAGGCTTCGTACGCCGGCGTACCAGCCGATTGATATGCTCAATGCGGCAAAGGAATTCTTCCGTTCCAGTCCGAATGTAGAAGCGGCTTATCTTCAGATGATGGAGAAGGAGGACGGAGAAGACGAGTACCTGATTACGATTGATTTTACCGGAGACGAGAAAACACTGTTTGCAGACCTGATGCCGATTGTCCGGCAATATTCATTCGGCATTCCGGTAGCTCTTACCAATGTTCATAATTTGTTGGGAGAAAAGGTAGTAGAAAATGCCGAGCCATTTTATAAGAAAGATTCACAGGGGTAAACAATGTTAAAAAAATATGTTATAATTTTTTTGATTTCCATGGTACCGTTAGTTGAACTGCGGGGAGCCATACCGATTGCCGTGGGATTCCATTTGCCCACGATACAGTCCTTTGTCACATGTGTGATCGGCAATATGCTGCCGGTGCCGGTCATTTTCTGGTTTGCAAGAAAGGTACTGCTTTGGGGCAGAGACAAGAAGGTAATCGGAAAATTTTTTACCTGGTGTATTGAAAAGGGTGAAAAGGGCGGTAAGAAACTTCTGGAAAAAACCGGAGGAGGGGTCTACATTGCACTATTGCTGTTTGTAGGGATTCCGCTTCCCGGAACAGGCGCATGGACAGGAACGCTTGCGGCAAGTTTTCTGGATCTGGAATGGAAGAAAAGCGCACTGGCCGTCATGGGCGGTGTTGTGCTGGCCGGTATCATTATGTATCTGGCAAGCGTGGGCGTCTTCGGTGCCATCGGCGCAATATTTAGCTAAAGAAAATGAGGTGAAACAATATGATAAATCCTGCGGCTATATTTAAAGCCAAATCAGCGTGGGGTAAATTTGCATCAAACCATCCGAAATTCCCGATGTTTTTAAGGGCAGCAGCGCAAAGCGGAATTAAGGAGGGGCATGTGATAGAAATTAAAATTACCTCAGAGGAGGGCGAAAGCCTTTGCACAAATGTAAAACTGACAGAATCTGATATGGAGCTGTTTCAGCTGGCAAAGGATATGATGGGAGCCTGACAGATTTTATACAAAATTATAAAAAAGATTTCTTGACTTGTACTATGCAGTTGTGTTATTGTTGAATGTGCGATGTAAGAGGTCTTTTTTTTATGCCTTAAAATAATGGATGGAGGTAGATGGAAGTGCGTGTAAAAATAACATTGGCATGTCAGGATTGTAAACAGCGTAATTACAATCTGACAAAGGATAAGAAAACGCATCCGGACAGAATGGAAACAAAGAAGTACTGTAGATTCTGTAAGGCTCATACAGTACACAAGGAGACAAAGTAGTCTGAACCAGTAAGGAGGATTGATTTAATGTCTAACAAAGAAGAAACATCAACAACTCTCAAAAGAAGCTGGTTTCAGGAATTAAAGGGAGAATTTAAAAAAATCACATGGCTTGATAAGGTATCCCTTGCAAAGCAGTCAACAGCCGTAATCATTGCAACGATTATCCTTGGATGTGTGATTGCAATCATTGACTTCTTGATTCAGATAGGCTTGAGTTTCATAATTTAATGTGAGTAAAGGTTGGTGAATAGAATGTCAGAAGCAGAAAATGCAAAATGGTATGTAGTTCATACTTACTCCGGTTATGAAAACAAGGTAAAAGCTGATATTGAGAAAACAATTGAAAACAGAAAATTACAGGACCAGATATTGGAAGTGTCTGTACCCGTGGAAGAATCCATAGAGATGAAGAACGGCGTGCAGAAAGCTGTTACCAGAAAATTGTTTCCGGGATACGTTCTGTTGAATATGGTTATGAACGACGCTACATGGTACGTTGTCCGTAATACCAGAGGAGTAACAGGATTTGTAGGACCGGGATCAAAACCGGTTCCACTGACTGACGAAGAAATGAAGAATCTTGGTATCAATCAGGAAACTGTCGTCATAGACGTGGAAATCGGAGATATGATCCAGGTAGTCTCAGGAGCATGGGAAGGTACAGTCGGAAATATTAAGGCAATCAACACCAATAAGCAGACCGTAACCATCGATGTTGAGATATTTGGTCGTGCAACATCTGTAGAAATTGCATTTGTTGATATCAAGAAAATGTAGTTACAAAGTGGAAGGGAGAGATCCCGTTATTACCACAATATTTTTGGAGGTGCGCTAACATGGCGAAAAAAGTAGAAGCATACATTAAATTACAGATACCTGCAGGAAAGGCAACACCTGCACCACCTGTCGGACCTGCACTGGGTCAGCACGGTGTGAATATTGTTGCATTCACAAAGGAATTCAATGCAAGAACCGCAAATGAAGGGGATATGATCATTCCTGTTGTTATTACAGTATATCAGGATAAGAGCTTCAGCTTCATTACAAAGACCCCGCCTGCAGCTCTTCTGATCAAGAAGGCCTGCAATATCAAATCAGGTTCTGCCAATTCCAAGAAGAATAAGGTTGCAACGATCTCGAAGGCGAAGGTTCAGGAAATCGCTGAACTGAAGATGAAGGATTTAAATGCTGCAAGCCTTGAAGCTGCTATGAGTATGATTGCGGGAACAGCCCGCTCCATGGGAGTAACAGTAGAAGATTAATATTGATCATAAAATATTTGAGTGGGAGGGTCGCTCCCGATAAGACCACAGGAGGTTTACTATCATGAAAAGAAGTAAAAAATATGTAGATGCAAGCAAACTCTATGACAGAGCTGCACTTTATGAGATTGAAGATGCAGTTGCTTTGGTAAAGAAGATGGCAACGGCTAAGTTTGATGAGACGGTAGAAGCTCATTTAAGACTGGGTGTTGACGGACGTCATGCAGATCAGCAGGTTCGTGGTGCGGTAGTATTGCCAAACGGAACCGGTAAGACTGTAAAGGTTCTCGTATTTGCTAAGGGTGACAAGGTAGATGAGGCGTTGGCAGCAGGTGCCGATTATGCAGGCGGCGAGGAGTTAGTTCCGAAGATCCAGAAGGACGGATGGCTGGATTTTGATGTTGTTGTTGCAACACCGGATATGATGGGCGTTGTCGGCCGTTTGGGACGTGTCCTTGGACCGAAAGGTTTAATGCCGAACCCGAAAGCCGGAACAGTAACAATGGATGTAACGAAAGCAATCAACGATATCAAAGCAGGTAAGATAGAGTACAGGCTTGACAAAGCCAATATTATCCATGTGCCAGTGGGAAAGGTTTCCTTTACAGAGGAACAGTTACAGGAGAACTTCCAGACTTTAATAGAAGCGATTGTGAAGGCAAAACCTTCAGCTGCCAAGGGTCAGTATTTGAAGAGCGTGGTAATTGCCTCGACAATGGGACCTGGCGTGAAGATTAACACAACAAGATTTGTCTAAAGCTGTTAATAAAACGGCATAATCGCAAAAAAGAGCCATCGTGTGAAAAGAAAAGCACGATGGCTCTTTTTATATTACAGGACATAAAAGCTTTCGTAATGCTTTTACAGGAAAATTTCTTGACATATATGCAGGGGAACGGTAAAATTTGAAGAGTGTTGCAGTGATCAAAGCAGACAATTTAGGGATTGTGATTGCAGAATAAGGAAATGTTTCGGAGGGTATGACAAATGAGACAGAAAAAGATTCATTACATCTATAATAAAGAGATGGAATGTATGGATTTTGACGAGAGAAAAAAACTTCAGGGAGAGAGATTAAGAAAAACGGTTGCCTTGGAATATGCAAATGTGCCGATGTATCGTCAGAGAATGGATGCAGCCGGAGTGAAACCGGAGGATATTCAGTCAGTGGAGGATATTGTGAAGCTTCCGTTTATGGAAAAAACGGATCTTAGGGATGAATTCCCATATGGGCTTTTAGCAGCGGACAAGCATGATATAGTCAGAATTCAGGGCTCATCCGGAACGACAGGAAAACCGATTGTATCCGGATATACAAAAGAGGATGTGGACATCTGGACAGAGATGGTAGCCAGAGCAATTACTGCAGCAGGAGGCGGGCCGGATGATATTGTTCAGGTTGCTTATGGATATGGATTGTTTACAGGCGGTTTGGGCGCGCATCAGGGTGCAACCAAAGTTGGAGCAATGGTCGTGCCGATGTCGTCCGGTAATACGCAGAGACAGATCATGATGTTAAAAGAGATGGGTGTTACAATGCTGTGCTGTACACCGTCTTATGCTACATATCTGGCAGAAACAATCCGCGAGATGGGAATTCAGCCGGAAGAACTGAAGATCAAATCAGGCTGCTTCGGAGCAGAGCCGTGGACGGAGGAGATGAGACAGCATCTGGAGAGCCTTTTGGATTTTGATGCACTCGATATCTATGGTCTGACAGAGATTGCAGGTCCGGGCGTTGCGTTTGAATGTCTGGAGAAGCAGGGAATGCATATCAACGAGGATCATGTTATCGCAGAAATTATTGATCCGGTTACCGGAGAACAGCTCCCGGATGGAACGCCGGGCGAGCTGGTATTTACCACAATTACCAAGACCGGTATGCCAATGATCAGATACAGGACGCACGATATCTGTACATTGCAGCATGGAACCTGCGGTTGTGGAAGAACTACCGTAAAGATGAGCCGTATCACGGGACGTACGGATGATATGCTGGTTATTCGCGGCGTCAATGTATTTCCTAGCCAGATTGAGGCAGTCTTACTGGGAATTGAGGAAGCATCTGTTCATTATATGCTTGTGGTTGACAGAGTAAATTCTCAGGATAAACTGACCGTTCAGGTTGAATTGAATGAGAATGTGGATATGAATGATACGGAGAATATGGCGAGACTTTCAGACCTGATTAAAACACGGATCAAGCAGGTATTGCTGATCAGCGCAAGGGTAGAATTGCTTCCGCCGAAATCGATTCCTCGTTCAGAAGGAAAGGCAAAGAGAATTACAGATAACAGAAATACAGGATTTTAAATGAAAAGATAAAACTTCCTAGGTCATGCCTGCCGGCACAGGCAGTATGCCTGTAGGAAGTTTTTTGCTGACAATGAAGGAGCAGGGACTGCGCATATGAAAAATCGATTTTTAGTTAAAACAGGAGATTTGATCGCACATCACAAATTAAGGATGCTGGGGGTCCAGCTTCTGTTTTGTGTGATAGCAGTCTATATTTCTTTACCCGTCATTATCAAGGGATTTTTCCTTGTAATAGAAATCTCTGATTACAGCTTTGTTACCAGGGAGAATTTTCTGCATATTCTGAAAACGCCGGCAGCAATCGCATATATAGCGATATTGGTAATCCTCGTAATGCTGCTGCTTCTGCTGAATATTACGATGATGGTGGTTTTGTTGGATAACCGGTGTAAAACGGCCAGAAACGGATTATGGGGATATCTTGTGCAGGTTGGAAAGTATTATATGAGATTTATATTCTCCAGGAGGATCAGTCGTATTTTTTATATGATTCCATTCGGACTGGCAATCTATATGCCGCCGTTTACGCTTCTGCTGTATCATAATCCGATTATGCGCCATATTATGGAGATTTTGAATAAAGCTGTCGGCCCCCGGATCTTCTGGCTGTCGATGGCAGGCATATATTGTTTGTCTTTATGTCTGTTAGTAGGAAAGTTTTCTTATATCAGATATCTGATTCTTGGGGACATGCTTCCCGAAAGCGCTGCGCGGAAATCAAAAACAGAGTTTGTATCCTATATCAAAAAGCTGCTGACCCAGTTTTTGTGCAGTATCCTGATTACAGTCATATGTACAGTCGTCTATATTCTTTTTATTATTGTCAGTACATTTGTGATCAGACTGACTGCTGACGGGAATGACATCCTGCTTCATTTTTTTGATATTTATACAAGCATTAATATTGCAGTTGCCTTTTTCAGTGCAATCATATGCGGTGTCTGCAATATAGCTGCAATTACCGTCATGTCCAAAGGGTATATGACACAGCGGTTTGTCAAAGAGCTGAGTCTTCCGACGAGAAAAGATACGATTCGGGGGCTCTTGTTTGCCCTGGTCTCCTGCATTGCCATTTATATCTGTGTAGATATCATATTTCATGCGGATGTTTCTGTCCGTAATCCGGCGGATAAGATTCAGATTTCAGCACACCGGGGAGCCAGTAATGAGGCACCCGAAAATACGATTCCTGCGATAGAGAAAGCCATTGAAGGCGGGGCCGATTATGTGGAAATTGATGTCAGACTGACAGCGGACGGAGAGGTCGTTTTAATGCATGACGCATCTACTGAAAGAACAACAGATCAGGCTCTGACAGTAAAGGAATGTACTTATGAAGAATTGCTGACCTTGGATGCAGGCGCATGGTTTAGTGAGGAATATGCGGGTACCAAAATCCCCTCTTTAGAGGAAGTGATGGAGATCTGCGAGAACAGGATCATGATGAATATTGAGCTGAAACCGGCTGATTTTTCCGGGGAATTAGAACAGACCGTTGCACGGATGATAACCGAAAATCATATGGAAGATCAGTGTATCGTGACATCTTTCAGGCAGTCCAGTCTGCTTGCGGTCAAGGAATATAATCCGGATATTACAACCGGATATATCTATAGTTTCGGATATAGTAACAGCATCAATTATGAAGCAATGGATATTCTGAGTATAGATGCCCGTTATTTGTCCAGCGCAGTTGTAACCGGCGCCCATGAAAAGGGAATCTCCGTATATGCATGGACGGTCAACAGTAAAGGTGAAATGCGTCGTATGACGGCAATCGGAGTAGATAATATCATTACGGATAATATTTTGCTTGCAAAACATACCATATATGAAGAAAACGAAAATGTCCTGATTGATATATGGAAATATGCGATTTCCCTGTATACCGGACTGTAGCGGCAGTGGTGCTTCCCGTATGGCACCCTGTCAGGAATCTGTTTCATAAGGATTCACATGAACCATACAGTGCTTTACGGCTGCAAAATGTTCTTCAATGGAAGAATGCAGCTGTTCGGCAATATCATGCGCATCAACTAAAGGCAGATTTCCGTCTACGGAAATCTCCATATCCACATACATTTTATTTCCGAACTGTCTTGTCATAATACTGTCTATCCGCATGACTCCGGACTGACCGGCGGCAATTTCGCGGATCTGCGCCGTAGTTTCTTCGTCGCATGAGGTGTCCACCATCTTGTCAAAAGCATCCTTACAGATATCAAAAGCAGCTTTCAGAATAAAGAGGCAGATAATCAGACTGGCAATGGAATCCAGAACAGGCACGCCCAGTCTGGAGCCGATAATGCCGATCAGTGCGCCGACGGAAGATAACGCATCTGAACGATGGTGCCATGCATCTGCCATTAATGCACCGGAGTTGATTTTTTTTGCACCTGCTCTGGTATACCAGAACATGGCTTCTTTCGTGATAATGGATAAAACTGCGGCGGCAAGCGCAGAAATCCCCGGAACCGCAAGCAGATTATAGTGTCCGGCAAGAATTGTCCTGATACCGGAATATCCGATGGCAAGCCCGGTCAGCAGAAGTACATCCGCAAGAATAACAGATGCAACACATTCAAGCCGCTCATGCCCATACGGGTGCTTCTTATCAGATTCTTTGTTGGCCATGCGGATGCCGATTATAACGATAATTGTGCTGAATACATCCGATGCCGAATGTACGGCGTCGGAGATCATGGCATTGGAATGCGCCAGAAATCCGGCCAATGCCTTTACAAGGGACAGAAGGGTGTTTGCAATTATCGTTGTCACTGATATTTTCATTGCAAGTTGTTCTTCATGGATTGTCTGGTTTTGCATAAAAGATACTCCCGGATAAAAAAGATAAAGCAATTATACCACATATTTTCTTCTTGTGATGAAAATTACTTGATTTTTGTCATGTTATTGTGTAAAATTTTTGATGTTATCTGTTTGCAGGTAGAAATTATAACAAAAGATAACAGATTGAAACAAAATTATGCGGAAAGAAGTGTGGTATATGAATTATTATGAATTGATTGCATTTATTGTGTATTTCGTCCTTGTCATTGGCGTCGGAATCTATTTCTTTGTAAAGGGAAAGGATAGTGCAGGTGAAAAGGATTACTTCTTAGGCGGCAGAAATATGAATGGTCTGGTTGCAGCATTAAGCGCCGGTGCATCGGATATGAGTGCATGGGTATTGATGGGACTCCCGGGAGCTTTCTTCGTCAGTGGATTGAGTGAGGTATGGGTTTCTGTCGGTTTGCTGATCGGAACTGTCTGCGCCTGGCTGTTTATTGCACCGAGACTTCGAAGATTTTCTATTCAATACGGAGATTCAATTACCATACCACAGTATCTGACGAACAGGTTTAAAACAGATAATCATTTTCTTCAGATTATCTGTGCGGTTATTTTTGTTATTGCATATTGTATTTATGCGGCCTCCAGTATCAAAGCATGCGGAACGCTGTTCCATACTGTATTCGGGGCGAATGAGAAAATTGCCATGATCGTTGCGGCGGCAATTATCATTGTATATACGTTCCTCGGGGGCTTCAATGCAGTCTGCTGGACGGATTTTTTCCAGGGAATGCTGATGCTGGCAGCGTTGTTGATTGCACCGATCATTGCCGTGATTGCCATGGGAGCCTCAGGCTTTATAGCGCCAAACGAGGTCCTGCCGGAGAATTATTATCATGTACTGGCGACCGGAACTTTCGATTGGGCAAGTATTGCGGTGGTCCTGTCAGGTCTCGGATGGGGATTTGGATATATGGGCATGCCGCATATTCTGGTCCGCTACATATCTATCAAATCAGAAAAAGAAATGAAGCGTTCCCAGATTGTGGGAAGCTTCTGGACGGCAGTCATTCTGGTTATGGCAACCATCGTAGGAATTGTCGGAAGACAGTATTTCGGCCTTGCCGGCATTGCTGATTCCTCTCATGTATTTATCAGTCTGGTAAGGAAGGTATTTCCGGCGCTGATTGCAGGTATTTTGTTATCTGCCATTCTGGCAGCCTCTATGAGTACCGCAGATTCCCAGCTGCTGGCTTCTTCTTCCGCCTTTGCGTCTGACGTGTATAAGCCGGTATTCAGAAAGAAGGCATCAGATAAGGAAATGCTTTGGGCAGGAAGACTGATCGTGATTGTGATTGCAGTTGTGGCGTTATTGATTGCCATGAATCCTGAAAGCAGCAGTATTATGGATCTGGTAAGCAATGCATGGGGCGCATTTGGTGCCGCCTTCGGTCCTGTGGTTCTGTTGTCCCTGTATTGGAAACGGTTAAATTATCCGGGAACACTGGCAGCCGTCATCGTAGGATTTACTGTAGATGCCGTATGGTTAAAGTTCTTTTACGATGCTACCGGCTTATATGAGATTATACCGGGCTTTGCTGCAGGTATGCTGACGGCCGTGATTGTATCCTTATTGACAAAGGCGCCTTCAGAAGAAGTAGTGACAGCGTTTGAGGAAGCAAAGAAACCGGTATAGGATACCGTCTGAAAATTATGTGGTTCTTCTATTGAAAAACCTTGGATAATGTAATATAACAGAATATAGACGAGTTTCTCGTAATAAAAGATGAAAGGGAGCGTTTCATTATGGAAAAGAAAAATATTGACTGGGCAAATCTCGGATTCGCTTACATTCAGACAGACAAGCGGTATGTCTCCAATTATAAGAACGGGGCATGGGACGAAGGGACATTGACAAGTGATGCAAATGTTGTCATCAATGAATGTGCAGGAGTTCTTCAGTACGCACAGACAGTATTTGAAGGGTTAAAGGCATATACAACCGAGGATGGCAGGGTTGTATGCTTTCGTCCTGACTTAAATGCCAGCAGGCTGGCTGATTCTGCCAGAAGACTTGAGATGCCGGTATTTCCGGAGGACAGATTTATAGATGCGGTTGTGCAGACCGTGAAAGCAAATATCGGATATGTTCCGCCATATGGTTCAGGTGCAACCCTGTATGTCAGACCTTATATGTTTGGTTCCAATTCCGTTATCGGAGTAAAACCGGCAGATGAATATCAGTTCAGAGTATTTTGTACGCCGGTTGGTCCGTATTTCAAGGGTGGTGCAAAGCCGATTACCATTAAGGTATCGGATTTTGACAGAGCCGCACCACATGGTACAGGCCATATCAAAGCAGGACTGAATTATGCCATGAGTTTACATGCCATTGTAACGGCACATGCAGAAGGCTTTGACGAGAACATGTATCTGGATGCGGGCTCCAGAACGAAGGTGGAAGAGACAGGAGGTGCCAATTTCCTGTTCGTAACAAAGGATAATAAGATTGTCACACCAAAGTCAGGCAGTATTCTTCCTTCCATCACCAGACGTTCCCTGATGATTGTGGCAAAAGAATATCTCGGCCTTGAGGTTGAGGAAAGAGAAGTATTCTTTGATGAGGTCAAAGAGTTCGCAGAGTGCGGCCTGTGTGGTACGGCGGCGGTTATTTCTCCTGTCGGTAAGATTTATGACCACGGAACGGAAATCTGTTTCCCAAGCGGTATGGAGGAGATGGGTCCTGTTACGAAGAAGCTGTATGATACCCTGACCGGTATTCAGATGGGAAGGATAGAAGCACCGGAGGGCTGGATTAAGGAAATAAAATAATTGTATTTGATTTACAGATACAGGGAGACTGTCCGGGAACGGATGGTCTCTTTTTTTACCAAAAAATAGAAAAAGTTTATTCTTATTTAATTGACTGTAGTATTTAATAGGAATATAATACATTCACGTCTGAAAAAGGAGAACGAAGATGCTGCAAATATTTAAGAATCTGAAATTGTATTGGAAATCTGTTATTCTTATATTTCTTTTGCTGATTCTGCAGGCATACTGCGATCTGGCGCTGCCGGATTATACTTCTAAGCTGATTGATACGGGGATAATGAATCATGGAATTGAACATTGCAGTCCCGAGCAGCTTCCGTCTGAAGCGTACATCGTGATACGCGGATTTATGTCCGAAGAGGAAGCGGCTGTCTGGGATGACAGCTATAAGGACGGCGGGGACGGATTCCATTATATAACAGAGGAAGGACTGACCCGGATGGATACGTTGGATTCTGTGTGCATGCTTCCTCTTATGATGTATTACTATCCGTATAATATGGTATCAGCTGAAGAGGAGAATGATCTGAAGACCCTGCTTGAGAATTCCAATCTCTCTCTGGATGATATGTCTTATGATATGTGGATGGCAATGGGCGAACAGATGCGTCCGATGATGGAGGCCATGCTGGAAAGTATGGGAGAGGATATGCTGCGCTCTACCGCCATTTCCTGTACGATTACCTGTTATGACAGCTTCGGCTTTAATTACAATACGATACAGATGCATTATCTGAAAAATACGGGATTTATTATGCTCGCACTGACGCTTCTGATGGTTGCGGCAGCCATTGCAACCGGCTTTGTGGCATCCAAGGTGGCGGCAGGAGTCGGCTGTAGTCTGCGGGAACAGGTATTTGAAAAGGTAATCCGGTTTTCTGATTCCGAGATCAGCCGTTTTTCAACAGCCTCTCTGATTACCAGGACTACAAACGACGTGCAGCAGATTCAGATGGTAACGGTTATGCTGCTTCGGATGGTTTTGTATTCTCCGATTCTTGCGGTAGGCGGCATTCTGAAGGTGGTGCGTACCGGAGCGGGTATGGGCTGGATTATTTTTATAGCCGTTGCTGCCATTACGATTTTAATTGTCACACTGATGGCCATTGCAATGCCCCGGTTTAAGATTTTACAGACCCTGCTCGACAGACTGAATCTGATATCGAGAGAGATACTGACCGGTCTGCCGGTTATCCGTGCATTTGGCCGTGAGAAGAAGGAAGAGGAACGGTTTGACGAGGCCAATAAAGATCTGACCCGTGTGACATTGTTTGTAAACCGGGTGATGACCTTTATGATGCCGATTTTGATGTTTATCATGTATGGGATCAGTATTCTGATTGAATGGGTGGCAGCGCATAAGATTGATGAGGGTCATCTCCAGGTTGGTGCCATGACCGCCTTTATTACCTATACAATGCTGATTATCATGTCCTTTCTGATGCTCAGCATGATGTCGATTATGCTGCCGAGAGCAGGCGTAGCGGCCAACAGAATCAAAGAGATCATTGAAACAGACATATCTGTCCGGAACAAGCAGGATGCAAAGGAGCTGAAGGACGTAAAAGGCGTAATCAGATATGAGCATGTGGATTTCAGATATCCGGACGGCGACGATTATGTATTAAAGGATATTGATTTTGTGGCAGAGCCGGGACAGACCACTGCCATTATCGGAAGCACAGGATGCGGTAAGAGTTCTCTGATACAGCTGATACCGAGATTTTATGATGTATCAGGAGGCAGGATTACGATTGACGGAACGGATGTGAGGGATCTGACCGTTGAAAGCATCAGGAAGCAGATTGGATATGTGCCGCAAAAGGGTGTACTGTTCTCCGGTACCATAGCATCCAATATCCGGTTTGGAGCGGAACAGGCAAGTGATGAACAGATGAAGCTTGCTGCGGAGATTGCGCAGGCGGCAGAATTTATAGAGGAGAAGGACGGTACCTATGACAGCAGTATTTCACAGGGCGGTTCCAATGTCTCCGGCGGACAGAAACAGAGACTTGCAATTGCGAGGGCCATTGCAAGGAATCCGAAGATATATATCTTTGATGATAGCTTTTCGGCACTGGATTACAAAACAGACGCTGCAGTCCGAAAAGCCTTAAAGGAAAATATGAAGGATAGTACGGTATTGATTGTGGCGCAGAGAGTCAGTACCATTCTGCATGCCGACCAGATTCTGGTCTTGGATGACGGGCGTCTGGCAGGCAAAGGCACACACCGGGAGCTGATGGCAGACTGTGAAGTATATCAGCAGATTGCACAATCCCAGTTGTCCGAAGCAGAGCTTCAGCGCAGTCTTCAGGAAGAATCCGGAGAAAGAGACCATGCAAAACTCCGTGACGAAAATGGGGAGGTGTAAAAATGGCAGGAACAGAAAGACCAAATGCACCGGTAAGAATGCGGAGAGGTCCAAGAGGGCCGATGGCAGGCGGAGAAAAGGCAAAGGATTTTAAAGGAACCATCAAAAAACTGCTCCGGTATATCGGAAAGTATAAGATTGCGATCCTGATTGTAATGTTTTTTGCCGTATGCAGTACCGTGTTCAATGTAATATGTCCGAAAGTACTGGGAAAAGCAACCACCGGGTTATCGGAAGGAATCATGAACAAGATCAGCGGCAACGGCGGAATTGATTTCGGCTATATCGGGAGGATTCTCCTGATCTGTTTGGGCTTATATCTTTTCAGTGTCGTGTTCAATTTTATACAGGGCTTTATCATGACAGGTATTACGCAGAAAATCTGTTACCGCATGCGAAAGGAAGTCTCGGAGAAGATTAATCGTATGCCGATGAAATATTTTGAGAGCAGGACCTATGGAGAGGTCTTATCCAGAATTACAAATGATATTGATACGATGGGGAACGGCCTGAATCAGAGCATTACACAGCTGATCACGTCCATTACGACGGTAGTCGGCGTTTTTATCATGATGCTGACCATCAGCCCGCTTATGACTATGATTGCGCTTCTGATCCTTCCGATCAGCGTAGTTTTAATGGGAATTGTGATTAAGCGTTCCCAGCGGTTTTTCAAAACACAACAGGAATATGTGGGTCACATTAACGGACAGGTAGAAGAGATTTATGGCGGACATAAGGTGGTAAAGGCCTTCAATAAAGAGGATGCGGTTTTAAAGGAATTTCATGATGCCAATCAGATCCTTTATAAATCTGCATGGAAGGCACAGTTCTTTTCAGGATTGATGCATCCGATTATGATGTTTGTCGGAAATCTCGGCTATGTAGGGGTTGCAATATCCGGTGCCGCTCTTGCGATAAAAGGAACAATTGAAATAGGAGACATACAGGCGTTTATCCAGTATGTCAAGAACTTTACCCAGCCGATCCAGCAGGTGGCTCAGGTAACGAATATGATGCAGATGATGGCAGCGGCGGCAGAGCGTGTCTTTGAAGTGTTAGAAGAGGAAGAGGAAGAGCAGGAGACTGATCATCCGGTGCCTGCATCCGGAATCCGCGGTCAGGTAACCTTTTCCCATGTCAGATTCGGATATGATCCGGAACAGATCATTATCAGGGATTTCAGTGCAGAGGTAAAACAAGGGCAGCAGGTGGCGATTGTGGGACCAACCGGAGCCGGCAAAACGACGATGGTTAAGCTTCTGATGCGTTTCTATGATGTAAGTGATGGTGCAATTTTGCTGGACGGACATAATGTTAAGGATTTTAACAGAAGAGAACTTAGAGATGTTTTCGGTATGGTTCTTCAGGACACATGGCTGTTTAAGGGTACCATTATGGAAAATATCCGTTACGGAAGGCTGGATGCTACGGATGAAGAGGTCATTGCTGCAGCGAAAGCCGCACATGCACATCGTTTTATCACAACACTTCCGGGTGGTTATCAGATGGAGCTGAATGAGGAACTGACCAATATTTCCCAGGGGCAGAAACAGCTTCTGACCATTGCCAGAGCCATTCTTGCAAATAACCCGGTGCTGATTCTGGATGAAGCGACGTCTTCCGTTGATACCAGAACCGAACACAGCATTCAGAGAGCCATGGATAACCTGATGAAGGGACGAACCAGCTTTGTAATTGCACATCGTCTGTCTACGATCAAAAATGCAGATATGATCCTGGTTATGAAAGACGGGGATATTATCGAACAGGGCACGCATGAAGAACTGATGCAGCAGAATGGCTTCTATGCAGAACTCTACAATTCACAGTTCCAGCAGGTGTCATAATTTAATAGCGGCAAAATCACAAGGGGCATATTTTCTTTAAGAGAATATGCTTCTTTTTAAGTGTTGACTTTAGTAAATTTTTTTACTAACATAATGGATAAAGAATTAATTGTTTTTTAAGAAAAAAAGAATAGACAAAAGAGTTATCTTTTGATATTTTCTTATGTGGATTGTTTTTGGACGGGAATTGTATTTGGAGGAGGGGGTCATGGCAGAGATTTGTATGCGTGGTATCAACTGCCAGTTGTTTTTTGCGTGTGTACCATGCTATAATGTCCAAGGAACAGAGATGAGTGCATTTTGTTATGGTTTTATGGCGGTGAAAACGGCACGGAATCGGCAGACGGATGTAAAATAAGGATCGTGATTGCCGCAAATTCCGGAAAGAACGGTAAAATATAAAAAAAAAGTGCAGATTAAGCATAAAATAGAGTAAATATAGCAAAAATTGAAGTTTCAAGTTGAGCAATTGTATTGCATATGGTATAATATAACAGCTGTTCAGTGTTCATATTATGCATGAAAAACAGATCAGGAGGATTCAGATGGCACAGACACAAAAGAGCGAAAGAGAGAACAAAAAGAAAAAAGGAGCAATCCACTTCATTGTATGGATTTTAACTGCGATTCAGCTGATACTTGCGGCGGTTTTATTTGTCAAGCTGAGTGTGATGCGTATTCTGCCGGTAAAATATATGGTTGCATATGCAGTATTTTTTATAGTATTGAATGCGCTGACACTGGTTGCTTTGAAGAAGAAGCCGATTGCTGTTTTTATGGGTCTGCTTTCCATTGTAATATCTGCCGGTTTGATTTATGGAATGACTGCAGTGTTTAAGCTGGATGCAACCCTGAACAAGGTCAGCAGTGACAAGCGGCTGGAGATCGTACAGATGGCAGTCCTGGTATTAGAGGATGATTCCGCACACTATTTTGCAGATATAGCAGGGTATGAGGTCGGATATATAGATGGTGACGAGGCGGCAAATGAATTGATGACACAGGTGGATGAAGCAGTATCTGCACCTGTCAGTTATTCTTCATATGCAAATGTGATATTTCTTGTAAATGCATTGCTGGACGGTTCGGAAGAGGCCGTAGTCCTGAACAATGCCTACATTGACATTATCAGCGAATTAGAGGATTATACCGGTTTCTCGGAACAGGTGCGCGTGCTGGATATCATTGAAGTAGAAACTTATGTAGATGTAGAAGAACCCACTACAGAGGAAACAACGGAGGAGGAACCGTTTAAACTTTCTTCCGATGAGGATACCTTTATTTTGTATATCAGTGGGATTGATGTCTGGGGCGGAGTGAATGTCCAGAGCCGGAGTGATGTGAATATTCTTGCGGTAGTGAATACCCGGACAGGGCACATTCAGTTGATTAATACGCCGCGTGATTATTATGTCACGCTGCCAAACAGCGGTTCGTCAAAGGATAAGCTGACGCATGCAGGTCTGTATGGAGTGGATACCTCTATGGGTGCGCTGGAAAATCTGTATGGAATTGAGATTGATTATTTTGTCCGGATGAACTTCAGTGGATTTGAGTCGATTATAGATACATTGGGTGGTATTGATGTGTATTCTGAATATGATTTCACCGTAGAACCAATCAAGCATTATACGGAAGGATATAACCACCTGACCGGTCTTGAGGCACTTGCTTTTGCGAGAGAGCGACATGCATTTGCCGCCGGCGATAACCAGAGGGGCAAGAATCAGATGGCGGTCATTCAGGCGATGGTACAGAAACTGGCGTCCAAAGAATTCCTCTATCACTATGATGAGATTCTGGATGATTTGGAAGACTGCTTCCAGACAGATATGCCGGCAGACTTTATCTATTCATTGGTAAGATATCAGCTGTCAAATGAAACAGAATGGAAGATAGATACTTTTTCTGTAACGGGATATGACAGCTATGCAGTAACCTATTCCGTTCCGGGCGTAGAGGCGTATGTTATGCTTCCAAACGAAGATGATATTGCAGAAGCGGCCAGACTGATTGAGGAGACGTTGGCAGAAAAATAAAATGCTACAATTGTTTTGGTATATACAGTATGATTAAAGAACAAAGGAATCGGGGATAACCCTTGGAAGTGTATATGAAAAAAGTATTGATTATAACGACAATCAGTGGATTCCTTCCACAATTTGAAATGAATGATGTAAAAATACTGCAAGAGTATGGATATGAGGTCCACTATGCATCAAATTTTAATAATCCTGTATATAACTGCGATAAAAAGAGCTTGAAAGAACAGGGAATTAAACTGCATCAGGTGGATATTATGAAAAGTCCGGCGGCAATTTCCGGCAACATCAGGGCATTCAGACAGATTCGAAAGATTATAGATAAAGAACATATACAGATGGTGCACTGCCATAATCCGATGGGAGCGGCCGTAGCCCGGTATGCAGCACGCTTTAGTAAGACCAAACCATATGTTATTTATACGGCGCATGGATTTCATTTTTATAAAGGTGCACCGCTGAAAAACTGGCTGTTTTATTATACAGCAGAGAAGCTGCTGGCACATTATACCGATATGCTCATAACAATCAATAAAGAAGACTTTGACAGGGCAAAAAGGAAGTTTAAGCTGAAAAAGAATGGCTGCGTCAAACACATTCATGGCGTAGGGGTGGATGTGGAACGATTCAAATCCAGACCGGAAGATAAGAGCGCACTCCGGAAAGAGCTTGGTATTCCTGAAAAAGCGTTCCATATTGTAACGGCGGCAGAGTTGAATGACAATAAGAATCAGAAAGTGATCATAGAAGCGATAGCGAAGCTTGGCAGAGATGATATTTTTTATACGATTTGCGGAAAAGGTGAAAATGAGCAGAAGCTAAAAGAATTGATCCGGGAGTTGAATTTAGAGAACAGAGTTCGTCTTTTAGGATTCCGGACAGATATGGAAAATATTCTTCAGACCGCAGACTGTTTTGCATTTCCATCTATCCGGGAGGGGCTTGGTATTGCTGCTGTAGAGGCACTTGCTACCGGCGTACCGTTAATTGTCGCGGATAACCGCGGCACAAGGGAATATACGGTCAATGGTCTGAACGGTCTGGTATGTGGAGCAGATCAGGTGGATTCCTTTGTGAAAGCAATTGAAAAGCTTTATTTGGATATTAAATATCGTATGAAACTGTCAGGTCATTGCAGAAGTATGGCTGAACAGTTCAGCATCGGTGCAGTTGAACATACTATGCAGGAAATTTATGCCGAGGCGGACGCAAGATTGATTGTTGCTGCCAAAACAGACAAAACAGGAAAAACAGAGTCAGACAGTCTTCGCAAACAGGTAAAGAATACTGATTTGGCTGGTGTTGAGAAACAGCAGGTCAGATCTTAATAAACAGATGAGAGTGGAGAGATCATCATGATAAATCAACCGGTAGAGATATCTGTGATAATGGGAGTTTATAATCCCAAGAGCCAGAAGATATTGAATCAGGCTGTGCAGTCAATTTTGCAGCAGACATTTAAAAATATAGAATTTATAATTTATGATGATGGTTCTAATCCAAGAGCTGCAGCATATATCCGGAAACTCAGAAAAGCAGATAAGCGGATTATTCTGATTGGAAAAGAGGAAAACCATGGACTCGCATTTTCATTAAATGCCTGTATCGGACTGGCAAGAGGCAAATACATTGCCCGTATGGATGCGGATGATATATCTGATCCGGACAGACTTCGGGTACAGTATGAGTTTATGGAGACCCATCCGGAATACGCCTGGTGCGGATGTAATACCAAGCTGTTCGACGAGAACGGTGAGTGGGGAAGCAGGGAAATGCCGGAGAAACCGGAGTACAGGGACTATTTAAAATATTCTCCCTATGTACATCCGACAGTGATGTACAGAAAAGAAATCTTTGAAACCCATAGTGGTTACAAGGAGGATGAAGAGACCTTAAGATGTGAAGATTATGAAATCTTTATGCGGCTGAGGAGAAGGGGGCTGCGAGGATACAATATCCAGCAGTATCTGTTTAATTATAGGGAAGATAAGGAGTCTTTCCACAAACGTAAGATGAGATTTCGTATCAATGAGGCTAAAATACGATACCGGAATTTTAAAAAAATGGATATTTTATTTCCGACCGGATGGATCTATGTTTTACGCCCGATTGTGGGAGGATTGCTTCCGACCCGTATGGTAGCATGGTTGAAACGACAGGAATCAAGCAAAAAAGCTTAGGATGTGATATAAATTGGATGAGAGACGTATTGCTGACCGTTTACAAAAATACCGGAATATTCTGGCAAAGGATGAAGCAAAGTCGGCCGCATTGTTATCTTGTCTGAATCAGCAGACAGATGAGTTGTTATTACAGGATCAGCTTTATCTGCATATATTTGCCCCGACTCTTGTAAGTTTTGTAGAATGGGTAATAGAAGAGGCTTGCAAAACAGGGCAGAAACGGTTATATTTTTTAGCTAGAGACGGATACTCCATGTATCTTGCTGCCAGATATATTTGTGAAAGTAAGGGGATTGATCTGGAGTGCAGGTATCTGAAGGTTTCCAGATATGTTATGCGGCGTGCCGAGTACCATCTGATGGGGACTGCCTGTCTGGATCATATTTGTGTCGGCGGCATAGATGTGACCTTTGAAAAAATTATGAAAAGAGCGATACTGACAGATGCGGAAGCAGTTGAAGTTGCGAAGCTTTGTGGGTATGAGGACAGATATACAGATGTTTTGAATTATCAGGAAATACAGAATCTGAAAAATGTTTTGAAGGATATTCCGGTATTTTTTGAATATATCTACAAACATTCAAAGGATGCATATCCGAATACAATCGGGTATCTGAAACAGGAAGGGCTTTTGGACGATATACCATATGCGATTGTGGACAGCGGTTGGATAGGTACACAGCAGCAGAGCATGGAGCGGCTGCTTCAGTCTGCGGCGGGCAATATGCAGATTCAGCTGCATGGGTATTATTTTGGATTGTATGAGACGCCAAAGGGAACAGACCGCAATAAATATCATGGCTATTATTTTGAGCCGGACAGACATATACGAAGGAAGGTACATTTTTCCAATAGTTTATTTGAAGCAGTTTATTCCGCTCCGGAAGGAACCACGATCGGATACCGGAAAATTGAGAACCGGTATGTACCGGTGGAAAGCAGAAACGGCAATCCGAATGCTGCGGCCATTCAGAAACAGGCAGAGCTGCTGCAGACTTATCTGACGGAATACATAGATTATATGAAAACTGCGAATAAAAAGAAAATAAAGAAAACAGAGGGACTGGTACAGAATTTGCTTTCCCAGCTGATGAGTACGCCGGAATCGTTTGAGGTGGAAAGTTTTGGGGAATACTTATTCTGCGATGATGTTGTAGAGCAGCAGATGCAGACTGTGGCGGCGACTCTGTCGACACATGACATTCGGAATCAGCATTTTTTCAGCAAAGCACTGATCATGACAGGACTTCGTAAAGAAACGATACATGAGAGTGCATGGATAGAGGGAAGTATTGTACGGAATGGAGAGCAGATTCAATCTAATCTGTATCATGCAGTATTGTACAAATACTTTGTGTATATAAGGAAGGCATTGGGCAAAAAGTGAAGACCGATAATCAGATACAGGAACAAAAAAATACCACGGGAAGAGCGGCAAATCGCAGCCAGTACATGTTTGTCATCAGAGAGCTGACATCCAGGGAAATTAAACGAAAATATGCGAGAAGCAATTTGGGAATCATATGGAGCGTCTTAAATCCGTTACTGCACATGGCTGTTATGTCTCTGATATTTTCAACCATGTTTAAACGTTCAATCGAAAATTTTCCGATTTACTATCTGACAGGACATCTTTTCTGGGATTTATTTAGCGGAACTACCAATGCATCCATGACGGCACTTGTGGATAACAGAAGCCTGCTGTTAAAAGTTAAGCTGCCGAGACAGACATTTGTTTTGGCCCGAACCTATACGGCGCTTGTAAATTTTGGTTACTCATGCATTGCCTATGTTGTTATGCTGCTGATCTTTCGCATAAAACCGGCATGGACAATGTTTTTGTTTCCAATAGACGTTATTTTTACACTTTTATTTGCAATGGGGATTGGATATGCGCTTTCAATCATTTATGTTTTTTTTGCGGACATCAAACATCTTTATTCCATTGTATTGACAATGTGGGTGTATATGTCGGCATTATTTTATCCGGTAAGCAGATTGCCGGAAGTGATGCAGAAAGTAGTCTCTCATAATCCTGTTTATATTATGATTACATTTGCCCGTGAGAGCGTTATGTATGGACAGGTTCCGGAGCTTTCAATGTGGATCCAGCTCATACTTTGGTCATTGGGAAGCTTTTCAATTGGATATCTGATTTTCAAAAAGAAAGAGAATATGGTTATGCAGAAAATATAAAAATACGGATATCCATTATATAGATAATAAGGTAAAAAAAATGAAATTAAGTTGTAGCATATCTAATTTATTATTAACGGGGGGTTCCCCGATTTTGCTGATTATCATTTTGGTGGTCGTTTTCTTCCTGGTTGTTATGTGGATTGTCAACATGTATCTTCGGGAGCAAAGGAGAAAGCGGTCTCTGGCTGCAAGACAGGCGGCTGCAAAAAAAAGAGAAGCTGAGCAGAGAGCCGGTTTGCAAAGAACTCTGTCTCCAAAAAATGACGATGCGTCCATGGCTGGCAAGTATGAAAATATGGGAACCGGTCAATCCTCCCTCAGTATGCAGATTGCGGCATCAAAGGCGGAGCCTGATCCGGATATGCCTGTGGGCAGTACTTTAAAGGATGCGGTTGCAGCGGTACGGGCAGCTTCTTCTCCGATTGTGAATGCCGACATGGATTTTGATCAGCTGTGGAATCAGGTAGTGCAGGAAGTCGAGACCCTTGGCTTAACGATCAATAAAGATGGGCCTGATTCTTTGAATCAGGAAGAAACAATGGAAGCGATGTATGGGAAGCCGATTATTCGTGTGGAATATGTAACCATGAGATTCAAGGTTTCGACCAGTACTGCATCCGGTTTGAAAGAATATATTATTCAGCGTGTTAAGCGTCAGGTTAATTACCGTACGTTCAGGGCATTGAATAATATTTCTTTTAATGTTTATAAAGGGGAGGTTGTTGGTATTATCGGAACCAATGGTTCCGGTAAAAGTACGCTTCTTAAAATTATTTCCGGCGCTTTAAAGCCTACAAAGGGCAGAGTCGTAATCGACCAAAAAAAGGTTCAGCTGTTGACGCTTGGTACCGGATTTGATGCTGAGCTGACTGCAAAGGAAAACGTATATTTAAATGGCTCCATTATTGGTTATTCCAAGGAATTTCTGGATGCACATTATAATGATATTGTTGAATTCGCTGAGCTGCAGGATTTTATGGATGAAAAGGTCAAAAACTTTTCGTCCGGAATGGTTTCCAGACTTGGTTTCGCAATAGCCACTATCGGCGATGCAGCAGAAATCCTGATTCTGGATGAGGTTTTAGCTGTTGGTGATGAATTCTTCAGAAAGAAGAGCCTTGCAAGGATTAAGGAAATGATTCATGGAGGTTCTACTGTATTGATTGTTTCTCACAATATGGGAACGATTATTGAAAATTGTTCTAAGGTGGTCTGGATTGAGAAGGGCGAACTGATGATGGTAGGGGACCCGAAGGTAGTTTGTAAGGCATATCGAAATCAACATACCGGAGAATAATCTTTCAATATAGAATGAATCATTCCGTTTATAAAAAAACAGAAGAATTGAATAAATAAAGGCAGGTGAATATATATGCGGATGAAAATTTATAATTTTCTGGTAAACCGTCATAGTGGAATACGAAGTCGTTATCATAGATTTCATGACAATGGCGGATTATTCAGAAGAGGATTTTCATATGTATATTTACTTTGTCTTAATTTTTGTTATTATATCTTATTTTTCCATTTTTTAGATCAGCCTGAACAGGTAGCGGTATATGAAGAAAAAAATCTGCCTGTCAATCAACCGGAATCGGAACGAGGTGGGAATTATCCTTCGGAATATTCGGATTATATTGAGAATTTATCAAATTATGACGTCATTTCCTTCGATATTTTTGATACATTGATTTTCCGGCCGTTTTCCGAACCGACGGATGTATTTTTCTTTCTTGCTAAGGAACTTGGAATCCTGGATTTTAAAAGGATTCGGACAGAACAGGAATATCTGGCGAGAACAGACTGTTATAAAGAAAAAGGCCATTATGAGGTAACTTTGACCGATATCTGGAAGCGGATTGAGCGGGAGACCGGCGTACCGGCAGAAAAAGGCATGCGGCTGGAGCAGGAGCTGGAAGAACGTTTTTGTTACGCCAATCCATTTATGCAGCAGGTCTTTCATGCGCTGCAGAAAAAGGGAAAGAAAATCCTTGTGGTGTCTGACATGTACCTTTCCGGAGAATTCCTGCTCCGGTTACTTGAAAAAAATGGATATACGGGGATATCGAAATTATATGTTTCCTGCGAATATGGCATGAGCAAGGGAAATGGGAAGCTGTATGAATTAGTAAAACGGGAATGGTCAGATGAAAAATCGTTTATTCATGTAGGAGATAATGAGAAGAGCGATGTCGGAATGGCAAAAAAATGTGGCTTTGCAAGTGCGTATTATGCAAATGTCAATAAAATGTCATTGTCTTTCCGTCCTTATGATATGTCCCCGGTGATAGGAGGAGCATATCGCGGAATTGTGAATAATCATCTGTATTGCGGGCTGCAAACGTACTCCATGGAATATGAATATGGTTTTATTTACGGAGGACTTTTTGTACTGGGATACTGTTTTTTTATTCACGAATATTGCAAAAAGAACGGAATAGATAAGCTGTTGTTCCTTTCCCGGGATGGAGATATATTAAAACAGGTATATGACAGGCTATACCCGGAAACAAATACATCCTATGTATATTGGTCCAGAACCGCAGCTATAAAATTAATGGCGCCGCATGACCGGTATGATTATTTCCGCAGGTTTTTGTATCATAAGGTCAATCATAATATACCGATAAAAAAGATACTGCAGTCCATGGAGCTTGAGCTGCTTGGGGAAAAGCTTGATGGCTATCAGGACATGGATACGGCCGGAAATCGTACGGACCTTGTCTTGCATTTAAATGATGTGCTGACTGACCGGAATGTGGATGCATTAAAACGCTTTCTTCAGCTTCACTTTGATGAAATTATTGCTGCTTACAGGAATCAGGATGCAGCTGCAAAGGAGTATTATGCAAGAGAACTGGCAGGCGCAAATCTGGCAGCTGCAGTTGATATTGGATGGGCCGGCAGCGGAGCTATGTCCCTGTCTTATCTTGTAGAACGTGTCTGGAAGCTTCCGTGTGAAATAAGAGGGATCATTGCAGGAACGAATACGGTGCACAATGTGGAGCCGGATGCCAGCGAGATATTCCTGCAATCGGGGAAACTGACTGCCTATCTGTTCTCACAGGCCCATAACCGGGACGTTATGAAAAAACATGATCTGAATAAAGATTACAACGTGTATTGGGAACTGCTGTTATCGTCTCCGACCAGGCAGTTTACAGGCTTCGGATATGAGACGGAAGGGCAGGATAATGGCAGGCAGACCATTAAACTGAATTTCGGAAAAGAAGATATCAATCAGGAGGGAATCCGGGAAATTCAAAAGGGAATTCTGGATTTTGCGGAGATATATTACAGCCATTTTAAAGAGTATCCATATATGCTGCAGATCAGCGGAAGAGATGCATACGCACCGATGTTACTGGCGGCGGGGCATAAAGAGAAATATCTGAAAGAAATAGAAAAAAGATTTCATCTGGAAATTGGCGTCAACTAGAATGCCGGCGTCCTCCATGCTCTGATGACAGCCTGGTGTAAATATTTATATGAAAAAAAGAGTCTGTAAACTGTAATTTACAGGCTCTTTTCGCGTGCATGAGAGGATTCGAACCCCCGACACCTTGGTCCGTAGCCAAGTGCTCTATCCAGCTGAGCTACATGCACGGGTTGCTTAGCAACAGATAATATTCTATAACAGTTCCAATAATTTGTCAAATACAAATTCCACGCTTTTGGCCCTGACGACATTCCGTCCGATATCCCCAAACTGACAGGTGTAAGAGTACAGTCTGCCGCATACGGAAATTCCAAAACAGACCGTGCCGACAGGCTTTTTCCGGGTTCCTCCGCCGGGACCCGCAATACCCGATACAGATACTCCGATATCCGCCTGGTTACAGGCCGCAATACCTGCGGCCATTTCCTTTGCAACCTCCTCACTTACGACACCGTAGGTTTCAATGGTTTCTGGTTTCACTCCCAGATATCGCATTTTGGATTCATTGGAGTAAGTAATAATACCGGAATCCAGCACTTTGGATGCATCCGGGACATTGATGAGGGTCGCCGTGATCATTCCACCGGTACAGCTTTCGGCACAGCTGATATGATATCCTTTTTCTATGAGTTTTTTTACAATGATAGTTTCCTTTTCCATTACAGATTATCCTCAAATTTTTTCTGTGGGTGAATATCTTCCCCAAATATTTTATTTTTAATCTTTAACATTTCTTTATCCGTTTCCGTTATGATATCGGCACAATGCTTCAATTCCTGATAAATTGTTTCAGAATCCTCAATTTCGTGTTTGTAACGGAGCTGGTGATCCAGGCTTGCCCAGAAGTCCATTGCAATTGTTCTGATCTGTACCTCTACCCGCATATTTCTGGTCTTATCGGCAAAAAAAACAGGAACCTCAAGAATCAGATGCAGGCTTCTGTATCCGTTTGGCTTTGGATGACTGATATAGTCCTTGGCAGAAATCAGGACAATGTCATCCTGACCGATCAGCTTTTCTGCAACAGCATAAATATCATCGATGAAGGAACATATCACACGGATGCCGGCTACATCATTTAGATTATTTTTGATATTGGTAACGGAAACACGGCAGTTTTTGCTCTCCAGCTTTTTGGCAATACTGGCCGGACGCTTGATCCGTGTTTTGATAAATTCAATCGGGTTTCGTTTATAGCGTGTACTGAAATCGGCATTCAGAACCTCAAGCTTGGTCTGTACCTCTTTGATCGCACAGCTGTACATCATCATCAGCTGCTCAAATTTGTTAATTTCTTCAACAAACGGATTCTTTTCAGGATAGAGCAGGGCGTCTATATATGTATTATTTGTATTGCTTCTATGCAGCTCGTTTTGTTCATTCATGGCGTTCTCCTTTGCTTTACTGTCCTTTAGTATAACACAAAAATAATTGCTGTGGTATATCCCCGGAAAAAATGGTATGATGAAAAATAAGTGTAAGAAAGACGGAGTAAGTGTATGAGCATATTGGAACAAATGATAGCCGGTGAAAAAATTACCGATGCCTATGAGAACTGGAGAGATTATCGGAGGCGATTGACGGATTTTATTCTCTCACAGTGTATAGGAAGGCAGGAGATGCAGGCGGACGCAGACAAACAAATATCAGGAAAACCGGTTCTTGCCATCTGGGGAGCCGGAGCCTGCAATGACATAGATCTTGGCAGACTGACCCCGTATTTTTATCTGGTTTTGATTGACAGAGACCGGGAAAGCATGATATCTGCCCTGCAGACCTATGGTCTGGATGAGACACAGGCAGTTTGTGCAGACCTGTTATTCTGGGATATTCCATATGATACATATGAATTACTGGAGCATTTGTTAAGCGAAGCCGCAGATGCAGAACTGGTTATTGAATTTTTGCACCGGATTGCAGAAAAAAACAGTCATTCTATACGGATAGAAACAACAAGAAGCTTTAATTATAGTGTAGCAGTCGGACTGCATAGCCAGTTAAATGCGCGTCTGGCCGGATTGCTGTATAGCTATCGTAAGTATTACAGCAGAGAAGAACTGGAGGAATTTCATGCTGCTCTTCAGGCACTGAATCAGCTTGCAGTAACAAGATTAAACGATCTGATGTATACCGTTACGCACAGCAGTATCATCTGGGGATATGAGCTTGCATCCATAGGGACAGGAGACACCGTTTCAGGACCGGAAGCTTTTTATCGCGCCGGAGCGGGACAGGTTCAGCCTGAGCATATAGAAGGGGCGTGGCAGTTGGAACAGGATATTGCCCTGCATAACGGAGGCGATATTGATGTAACAGCAGAGATAAGTCTGATCTGGCCGTTTTGCAGACAGGAGGGTTTGCAGAAAAGCTATGAAATGCGGCTGGTAGCAGCAAAAAAATAAAAATTTGGATGAGAGCCATAAAAAATATAATTTCAATCGTATTTTATTGTGAAGAAGGAGGAGCAGATGACTGAGGAAGAATTTCAGGCATGTATGACGGCCATGACAGGCGGAGACAGGCAGGCTTTAAAGGCAGTTTATCATGCGTATCTGAAGCTGATTTTTGCCGTTGTATATGATACAGTCAGACAGCGGGAAGAAGCAGAGGATATTACATCGGAATTTTTTATCAAGCTATTTCATATTGCAGGGACCTACCGTGCCGGAAACGGACATAAAAAATGGCTGGTAACCATTGCAAAAAACATGGCCATAGACAGGATCAGAAAAACAGGCAGAGAAACGCCCGCAGAGGTTTTGCCGGAACCGGAACAGGAGCAGCCTGAATTTACTGAACAGATTGTAAATCGTGTCACATTAAAACAGGCGGTTGCAGGGCTGAAGCCGGATGAAAGAGAGATTCTGGACCTGAAAGCAGTCGGACAGTTTACATTTGCAGAGATTGCCCAGATGACAGGCAGACCGATGGGAACCGTAACCTGGCTGTATAACAGCGCAATACAAAAACTAAGGAGGTGCAGGCAATGGATTTAGATAACAATAAAAAGGAAACGCAAACAGAAAAAGAACTCGTAGAGGCATATCTGAATCAGTTAGCGCTTGATACCCCTGACCTGTGGGACCGGATTGAAGCCGGATTGGATGCAGAGGAATATCAGAATGCAGATCAGGCTGCAGATCAGAACGCTGTTATGAATGCAAAAGAAACTGTACAGGAAATCAAAGCAGGAAAGAAACCTAAACGAATGGCCGGTTGGATTGCTGCGGCCGTATCTCTGGCAGCAGTATTACTGGCTGCAATTCTTGTAGTACCGTTTTTGTCACATAGCGGAAGGATGGACAAAACAGAGGATTCCGGCAGGAATGAAGTTATGCCAGATGAGGAACTTGTGCAGTCTCAGGATTCGGCAAAAAACGAAAGCAATAGCGACGGTGTCGATTTTGGAAATGCGGAATCAAACGGAGAAGAGATTGAGAATTCGGACGGATTGGAGCATGACTCATTAACAGAAGCTGCGGAAGAAAATGCCTCTGTAAATGGTATACAGCCGGAAGGGATTGTCTGTACCTTGGAAATCCTGAGCCGCACAGAAGAAAACTGTCATTGTCGGATTATATCGATTGAAGAGAATTCCTTTGCACTCTCTGCCGGGACAGAGATAGAAATCATATGCATGGACGGGACTGTTGAGGCTGCCCAGGGCTCCGTTCTGACAGCGTTGCTGATTGAAAAACAGGAAAACGGAAAATACCTTGTAGCCATACAGAGACCGGAAGAATAAAAATTTAAAAAAATTCCATAAAAACGGAAAACGCATCCGTATATATCTATGAAAGATGCAGAGAATCAGCTTTCGGGCAGTGCATCTGCAAAAAAATTCAGATATAAAGGAGCGTTTTTTATGAAAAGAAGAAAAAACATCAGTATCATTCTTGTGACAGCCCTGCTGCTTGGGAGCCTTTGCGGATGTGGCAGTAAACAGGGAGACAGCCCGGAGAGCATTGCCGAACAGTATCGCAACAAAAACCAGAAATATGATCTTGGTAATACAGACGGTATAGTTGCAGAAACAGCTGCAGAGTCCTGGGATGCAGACTGTAACTCCGTACAGTCCGCAACGAAGAACGGCATGGAAGACAGCTTAGAGTATCCTCCATATATAGCGGAAGATTATGATACCCGTGAATATGATTATGTGGGAGAGAATCAATTCGTATCAGTGGCGGACGCCCCTCTTTCTACCTTTGCAGCAGACGTAGATACGGCCTCCTACAGCAATATCAGGGGTTATATTGAGGCAGGAGAAGAGGTTCCGTCCGGTGCGGTCAGAATTGAGGAAATGATTAATTATTTTCATTATGATTATGGAAAACGGCCAGAGGACGGAAAACCATTTGCCGTTACCACAGAATATACAGATTGTCCATGGAATGAAGATACAAATCTGCTGATGATCGGAATCAATACCGAAGCCATTGATTTTTCTAATGCAAAACCGTCAAATCTGGTCTTTTTAATCGATACCTCAGGTTCTATGTTTGATGAATACAAGCTGCCTCTTGCACAGAAAGCATTTGACATGCTGGCAGAAAATCTGGGAGAAAATGACAGAGTCAGCATTGTGACATATGCGGGAACGGATACCGTGGTATTACAGGGCGCTGCAGGAAATGAAACCTATACGATTACGGAGGCTGTTGATTCGTTAAGCGCATATGGCTCTACCAATGGCGGAGACGGAATTATCACAGCTTACAGTATCGCAGAAAAATATTTTATCGAGGGCGGAAACAACAGAGTGATTCTTGCAACGGACGGGGATCTGAATGTGGGGCTTACAAATGAAGAGGATCTTGTCAATCTGATCACGGACGAAAAGGAAAGCGGTATCTATCTCAGCGTATTAGGCTTTGGCTTTGACAATTTAAAGGATAATAAGCTGGAGGCGCTTGCCGACTATGGAAACGGAAACTATGCGTTTATTGATTCCGTTTATGAAGCAAGAAAAGTTTTGGTAGATAACATGGGCGGAACTCTGCATACCGTAGCAAAGGATGTAAAGCTGCAGGTGGAATTTAATCCGGCTTATGTCAAGGGCTACCGTCTGATCGGCTATGAGAACCGGACTCTGGATGCGGCTGATTTTCAGGATGACAGCGTGGACGGAGGAGAAATCGGAGCCGGTCATTATGTGACTGTATTATATGAAGTAGTACAGGCGGATTCCCCATATGAGGTTCCTTCCGCAGAGCGCAGATACTCAGATGCAGAAGAACATAGTGCAGAAGATACCATCAGTTCGGAGGCGTTTGCCGATGAACTCGCAGCTGTCAGAATCCGGTATAAGGAGCCGGGGGAAGATACCAGTCAGTTAATGACAGAATATGTAAAAAAGTCATCTTATAGCGAAATGTCCGGAGATATGAGCTTTATTTCGGCAGTCGCAGTTTTTGGCATGCTGCTGAAGGAAAGCCGTTATGCAGGCACTGCCGACTATGATCTGGTATTGTCTCTGGCAGGGGAAGACCACAAGGATGAGTATAGACAACAGTTTGTAAATATGGTAAAAGATTATATGAAGATTATCCATTATGATTAAAATATTATGATAGGAGCAGCCATGCATTACGAAAAATCATGTTTCAAGTTTGTATTTCTTTGTGACCAGAATTATGTCAAAAAAGCGATTGACGGGTTTCTGTGGTCTAATAATTTTAAGTTCGTGCAGAAAAAATACGGTACATATTTTGTCCAGAATGACTTTATAAAAGGATCCCGTTTTCTCGAATATTACTTTAGCGGGAATACCGTCAGTGTCTATGTTTATCTGAATAGTTATAAGCACCCGATTCCGTTGGATGATCAATATCTTTCATCCATCCCGAAGCAGGTATATAAGGCCGATCTGGTTCCGCTGTTCGAAACCCTGGACAAATTGGGCAGGTCTGATTCGTATATGGCGCAGACAGACGGATATGGAAGCGTGCAGGCTCCGTATTTACAATCCAGTCAGGCATTACAGAGTTATGTGAGCAATAACCGGAATCAGAAGGGGAAACTGGCAGGTCTGAGTTTGTTTTTTTCCTTATTTGTTATAATTTTGGCACTTCTTGACAGCTTTTACTGGTTTATTATGCTGGTCGCTGATCTTTACATGGCATGTGTGGGACTGAAATCGGAAAAAAGATGGTTTGCGGTGGCAGCGCTTTGTCTGCTCGGATTCAGTATAGTAATTATAATTTTAAAGATGCTCGGATATATAAATTTTGCCACTTTCCTTCCATAAAGAGTCGTGTTACAATAGAACATAGCGTATTGAGAAGAAAAATACAGAAAATATACGAAAACCAAAGGTCAGGAAGGAATTATTATGGGAGAGAAGAAGATTATGCTTGGAAATGCAGCAATTGCCAGAGGGGCTTACGAGGCCGGCGTAAAGGTATCTGCTGCGTATCCGGGTACGCCAAGTACAGAAATCAGTGAGAATATGGTCCAATATCCGGAGATTTATGCAGAATGGTCGCCGAATGAAAAGGTTGCGACAGAGGTGGCAATCGGAGCCTCCTTTGCAGGCGTCCGCTCAATGGTTTCCATGAAGCATGTGGGAGTCAACGTGGCGTCAGATCCGTTGTTTACGGCATCCTACACCGGTGTAAAGGGAGGAATGGTCTTAGTCGCAGCCGATGATCCGGGTATGTACTCTTCCCAGAATGAGCAGGATTCCCGTCTCGTGGCAAGAACTGCATTGATTCCGGTTTTTGAACCTTCCGACAGTATGGAAGCAAAGGAATTTACCAAATATGCATTTGAATGCAGTGAAAAATATGATACCCCGGTCATGATCAGGACTACTACCAGACTGGCACATTCACAGGGGGTTGTGGAGCTGTGCGACAGAGTAGAAGTAGAAGATAAGCCATATGAGAGAGATATCAGGAAAATGGTTATGATGCCGGGCAATGCGATTCCACGTCATGTATTTGTGGAGCAGAGAATGAAACGTATGGCGGAAGACGGTTACGATATGCCGATTAACAGGATAGAAATGAATGATACCAGAATCGGCGTCATTACCAGTGGAATCCCATATCAGTATGTAAAGGAAGCCATGCCGGAGGCATCTGTACTAAAGCTTGGTATGGTCAATCCGTTACCCAGAAAACTGATTGAGGAATTTGCATCCAAAGTGGAGCAGGTTTATGTGGTAGAAGAACTGGAACCACATATCGAGACACAGGTCCGGGCATGGGGAATCGATGCAAAAGGAAAAGAGCTTTTGACAGTACAGGGAGAATACAGTGCCAATCTTTTAAGGGAACGGCTGCTGGGAATTAAGGTTGAAACGGATGAACCGAAAAAGGTTCCTGCCAGACCGCCAATCTTATGTCCGGGATGTCCGCACAGAAGTGTGTTCTCTGTTTTGAATCAATTGAAGATACACGCTGCAGGAGATATCGGTTGTTATACACTCGGCGCAGTGGCACCGCTTTCTGTCATTGATACGACTGTCTGCATGGGCTCCTCTATTTCTACCTTACATGGGATGGAAAAAGCAAAAGGTAAAGATTATATCAAGAACTGGGTAGCCGTGATTGGAGATTCCACATTCTTACATACCGGAGTCAATTCCCTGATGAATATGGTATACAATAAGGGAACGGGAACCGTGATCATTCTGGATAATTCTACAACCGGTATGACCGGTCATCAGGATCATGCCGCAACCGGTAAAACCCTGATGGGAGAGCCGACATATGCGATCAATATCGCAGGCTTATGCAGAGCTATGGGAATAGAAAGCGTACATGAGATTGATGCATTTGATATTGAAGGACTTGCAAAGCTGATCAGGGAAGAGGTTGCTAAGGATGAAATTTCTGTGATTATAACCAAATCCCCATGCGTCCTCTTAAAGACGACGAAAGTAACAGGCGTATGCCATGCGGTTCCTGAAAAATGTAAAAAATGCGGTATGTGTTTAAAACCCGGATGCCCTGCCATTATCAGACAGCCGGATGGAACGATTCTGATTGATGACACGATGTGCAATGGCTGTGGATTATGTATGAAACGCTGTAAGTTCGGTGCAATCGTAAAGGAGGAGTTCTAAAATGGAGACAAAAAATATCATAATTGTTGGAGTAGGAGGACAGGGAACTCTTCTTACCAGCCGGATTCTCGGGGGGATCACAACTGCTGCGGGCTATGACGTTAAGCTGTCAGAAGTACATGGTATGAGCCAGAGAGGCGGAAGTGTTGTCACCTATGTAAGATATGGTGCAAGTGTGGCTGAACCGATTGTGGAGGAAGGACAGGCGGATGTTTTGATTGCCTTTGAGCGGCTGGAGGCACTTCGCTATGCCCATTTTTTAAAGAAAGACGGAGTCATTATTATCAACGATCAGAGAATCGACCCGATCACAGTCGTAACCGGCATGGCAGAATATCCGGAGAAAATTATTGAAAACCTGTCTGCAAAATATAAAGTTATAGCTGTGGATGCCATGGAAGAAGCAAAAAAACTGGGAAATCCCAAGGTGTTTAACACAGTCATTATCGGAATAGCTGCCAGACATATGGATTTTGAATATGATAAATGGGTAGAAGTCATCCGCAATACCGTTCCGGCAAAAACCGTTGAAATGAATCTGAAAGCATTTGAAACAGGATATCATTTAAAATAATGTCAGAAAAATCAGCTTCAATTCGGGTTTTGTTTTAACCGGATCTGGAAAGAATCGTTATTAAGAAAAAAGATGTAGACTGATTCCTGATAATAGTGTAAAATATATCTGTATATTTGGGGTTTGGTATAGTATGCCATATATTGGGGTGTTATTGATCAGGGAGAAAATAAAGAATGAGTGAATCAGTTGGAACTGAAATAGATGAGAAGTGGCAGAAGCTTTTATGGCGGGTTTGTTTTATTACCAGTATCGTCATTTTTATAATCGAATGCGTTGCCTTTCTGCTCTACAGGAACAGCGATAACAAAGTGTCGGCCGGTTCGAACGATGAGTGGATTCTGAATTATATCATGATTCCCACGTTAATTGACCTGATTACTTTGAGCAGCTCCAGTTATCTGTTAAGATCTGAAAAACTGGATGTTACGAAGAGAAATTGGATTGCAACCTTTATGATTTTTATCATTATGGCGAAAACCCCGTTTATCCATTGTTCACTGCTTTCGCTTTTTTTACTGCCGGCAGTGGCAATCGTTGCAACGGCCATGTTTGCAAGCTATAAGATTACAGTTACTATTTCCGCATTTACGATAGGGTCTGTAGTGATTGATAATTTCAGGTCAAGGGATATTTATGATCTTCCGACTGTGCAGTTTGTTTCTAATCTTGTTTTTGCGATTGTGCTGTTGGTTGCAATCTGTGCCATTACATTAGCTGTCAATATGCATACAAAGGAGCTGTTACAGTCTATCAGCGGAAGTTATAATAAACAGATGCTTCTGATGAATGAGATGAAGAAGGATCCGCTGACCGGTTTGTTTAACAGAAGATCCTTTGAGGAGACTTTAGAGGCGGAAATCAAACGTGTAGAGGAACATGGAGAGAAGGCCTATATTGCGATTTTTGATATAGATCATTTTAAAAATGTGAATGATACGTACGGACATAGTAATGGTGACGTTGTAATCAAGGCATTATGCAAGATGCTGAAAGAAAAATCCAAGGAATACGGACTGGCTTTCCGTTATGGTGGTGAAGAATTCGTTATTCTGTTTAATAATATAGAATTGCCGAAGGTTATTAACGTAGTGGAAGATATCAGAACAGAATTCCGGTGCTATTACTTCCAGTTTATGAATAAGGATGGTTTGACCGTCAGCTGTGGTATTGCTGAATATATCAAAGGAGAAGATGCGCAGGCATGGTTCAACCGTGCTGACAATTCTTTATATAAGGCAAAAGAAGCAGGACGAAACAGAACGGTAGTAAGTGAATAAAAGAAAAAGGGCTGTTGTGCGGCTTCAGATATGAGCCGGACGACGCCCTTTTTCTTATGCGTTTGTTTATCTTTCTGCATACTGATTCAGCCAGTTGACGATGCAGTCTGCAATTGCCTGTGCATATTGCTCCAGATTCCTGTCAAATAATTCCAGATCCTCTTCATTACTGATAAATCCTACTTCAATAATCAGGCTTGTCATTGTTGTCTGTCGAATGACGGTATAGTTGCTTTCCACGTCCCATTGAGTTCCTGTTTTAACACCCCGGTTTTTTGAGATTCCAATGGACTCCAATGCTTCTAAAATAGAGCTTGCAATGTCATAACTCTTATCGGAGGCGGAACTATGGATCCATGCTTCCACTCCACAGGCGCTGCTTGAAGCAGCAAAATTTCTATGCAGAGCCAGAAAGAGATCAGCTCCTGATTCATTGGCAATCGCACTGCGGTCATCAGAGGAAACCGTAGAATCATCATCCCGGGTTAAGACTACATGAACGCCACGTTTTTCCAGTTCCTTTGCGACTGCCAGAGTCAGCTTCAGATTATCGTCCTTTTCGTATCTGCCGTCGGCTCCCGTGGCGCCTATATCACTACCGCCATGCCCGGCATCCAGACAGACAATATAATCTGTTCCCGGCGCCATTGCCGTTTTGCTTTTTTCTTTTTCCTGAACCAGTAGTATAGTCAGAACTGCAATAGAAAGCAAAAGCACAATATCCATTACAACTAAAAATTTGACCAATGCATGCAGCTGTTTCACGGTCAGCTTCTGACTGCTTTTTCTTTTTGTTTTTCTTTTCCTTTGTGCCATATATTCTCCTAAAGTGTAAGTCATACATAAGATACTCCAAATTTTCCTTTTTTTCAACCGAATGAAACAAAAATTATGAATTCTTACACCGATTGACAAAATCAGACAACCGTTTGTTGTATGATAAATACAGATGGCAAGCCATTAATCAAATATTAGGGAGGAAGATATTTATGGAACATGTTATGACAGAAACAACTTTATTGAACAATGTTTTTCCGACATTTATAAAAAATGTGGAAGTTGTTGAACCTGCCGGTAAAGCAGTAAGAAGAATTTGCCAGCAAAATGCGAATACTGTAAATAATACAAAAAAAATCAATTGCGACCTTAAGGTTGACACAATGCCAACTCTTTTAACGTCCAATGCCGTAAGGCAGGTTTATCAGCAAAACAAATTCGGTGAGATAAAAGAGCTGGAAAAACAAGCGCAAAAGGATTTGCAGGTCCTTTATGATAATATTAAAAAAAATAAAGAAAACGCATGGGTTAAGGTACGGGCAGAAGTATATGGGAAAACGCAGGAATTTTATATGACATGGTCAAATAATGCCTGCATGTGGATTCGGCAGAAGGACGGTCAGAATGTCAAAACAGGAGATGAACAGAAGTATATGGCAGATGTTGAGGTTGGAACTTATTCTAAATCAACCAGTATTATGGGCATACATACATATAATCTGTCTATTACGGTTATGCTGGTCGAATCAGTCATTTGTTATCTGATAGTTAAGGCAATATCCGGGATTATTGCTGAGGGAATCGGATTTGTGGTAGCTCATTTTGCACCATATATCATTGATGCGGCAATAGAACTTGGCTTTGAATCCTTTTCCTGTACGGTGCTTGCCGGAGCCCTTTCCAGCGTCGCAGCCTGTTTGGTCTTTGTAGTGTTGTTTATTGGCCTGTCTTTTTTATGGGATTGGTTGAATAGAAAGTATACGATACGTCTGCAGATATTTAACTGGGATAAAGACAATGACTGGTCTGTAGGAAAAGATTACACAGGTAATGCGAAAATAGCGGGAGGAGATTCCCAGCAGAATATAACTATCCATAAATTGGATGATCCGGACATTCCGAGTTTTATCACACCTGTAGAACCGTTAGAATCTATATGCCATTATGTTGTGATTGTATGGGAAAATGACAATACTTTTATGGAGGGGTGCTCGATGGCACTTCAATTAAAAAAAGGCAACAGCAATGAGGGCTTTATGTGGGCCTTTGATTGCCCTCGTTTTTCAGACAACAAAAATAAAGGAAGCAACGGTATTATGGATCCAAAGGCATATTTTAATCAAGGAAACTGGAGCAATTCGCCTAAGAATTTCAGCATTACAAGCACAAGTTCTCAAATACCGGTAACATTTGCGCTGGATGCATTGCATGGAGCAGATGATAATTTGTATAATATCAATATACATATCAATCATAAAGAATAGAAGTTTTGATGTTACATCCTATGAAACAAACAGGAAAGGGAGGAGGTAGTGACAGCCTCTTCCCTTTCCTGCATATACGCTATTGTAATTTCGATTTGTTATTATTACTTATACATTTTCGGATATACCATAATCTGTAAGCAACAGTTTTAATTTGTGTATTTCTTTTTCCATCAAAGCATGTTCCTTTTCCATTTGCTCAGTCTTTTCAGTAAGCTGCCTTTTTTCCTGTATCAGCTGTACATTTTCGCAGGAGAGCTGTTTCTTCTCACCGAGGAGCTGTTTCTTTTCACCGAGGAGCCGTTTCTTCTCACCGAGGAGTCGTTCCTTCTCACCAAGGAGCCGTTCCTTCTCGCCGAGGAGTCGCTCTTTCTCCTTCAGCATTTCCTCCCGCTGATTGGCCAGAACATCAATTTCTTCCTGCATCTCGTCCATCATGTATTTGGTTGTGTTCACATCCAGCATATGTAATTCTTCCGAAAACATATTCATCACCCTTTCCGTACTGCAGCACAGCCTGTAAATATCCTCATACATGGGCTTGAATTCCGGATATGATGTGAGCAGCTTCACGATCTCCTCCGGATCATCCATACTAAAGAACCATAGCCATGCATCCGCTTTGCTTCTGATAGCCTTATTGTGCATGTTCGCTTTAAAAATGTCAAGCGATAGAAACAGGTAATTCTGCAAAAGATTCAGCTGGATGCCCGTATCCGATACCGGTCTGACAGTATGCATATAAACATCCGGGAAATTATGGAAAACTGCAGGACTTCGTTCAAAGATCACAATTATATATACCGGCTTGATATCCTTATAATTTGCCTCCTTATCAATTCCCCTCACTCGTTTGTATTGCCGTAAGAGCAGATCAGCCGAATAGCAGGCGGCCCTTTCTCCCGGAAATTTGTACCCGATTTTTTGCACCTCAATGTTGGCGATACTGTGGTCTTCAAGCTCCACCACAATATCTGTGATTAATAGGGCACTATCTGCCGTAATTCTGGTGGTATCATTGGGCAGAACTTTTAGAACCTTTATCTCCTGCCCAAGCATTTCAGATAGGAAGCTGCCCAAACGTTCCGGATAATATTCCGGATTCAGAATTTCTTTAAAAAAGGAATCATAGAGTATTCTGACGCCTTTGTTACCCGTGCAGAAGTCCAGAAATTCCTCCTGTTGTTCCTTTCGCCAGGACGAGAACATGGCATACAGATGCTTCCTGTTCTGTATTTCCGAAAGAATTTCCTCTCTGCTTCTGATCATGGGAAAATACTGTTTTAAATCATTTTGTAAGCTCGTAAAATTTCCTCCTTTGATAATTGTTTATTTGTGCATAAAAAACAATGCAGGCCTTTGCGTAAGGCCGATAAATCCGTTTGGAAAAATGTCAGAAGAGTCTGACGACAGGCTATAAAAGCATAGATATAAGAATAATAGAGCCATAGGATAGAAACCTGTATCCTGATAGATACCGGTTACAAATCAGACTAGCATATCCTGATTGATATTGCAATATATAAAAATGCAATTCAGGACATTTAAGAAAAAATCACTTTTTTAAAATCAAAATGCAATTCTGCATTTTTTAGTGCCGAAAATGCATGAAATGTCATCCGCACAAGCTGTCAGACACAGGCCGGTAATGGTTGTGATTTTGTAAAACTGCAACTTAACATAAAAAATATAATTTTTTTATGAATTATATTGAAAATATAAAAAGATAGAGATAAAATGTAAATATCTCTATCTATGTAAAAACGTAAGAAACTGCAACTGGGTAAACATAATTCTTTCAGAAAATTCTTGAGAGAAATTTAGTTCAGATAGATAAATAAGGTAAAGGGGTATATGAAATGAGACATTTTAAAACAAAAACAAAAGTATTTATTTCACTGATCATGTGTTTCTGCATGATTGCAACAATCCTGGGTACAAATGGTCTGAGCTTTATATCGACAAAAGCGGCATCATCTGC
>CANRQE010000012.1 GCA_947632705.1 uncultured Coprococcus sp.
CTCTGATAAAAAGGAGGTGTAGATACATCACCACGCGAGAAAGGAAATTAATTATGGCAAAGAAGAAAAAAAACATACCTCAATATGGAACCGTCACACGAAAGGGTGTCCTGTATTACAGAACCCGGATTCTGGACGCAGACGGCAAGCAGGTGAGCTTGTATGGGACTACCTGCGAGGAACTGTACGATAAAGAGCAGGAGGCGAGACGCCAGGTAGCGGAGATCATCTTCCACCGGGAGCATCCTACTGTGGCCGAGTATTGTGAGAAGTGGCTGTTGATGCAATCCGCAAAAGTGTCGCCGGCTACACTGAAGGGCTACGCCTCCAATATGAAGAACTACATTATCAAGCCTTTGGGAGATATGTATATGGAGGAAGTAACAGCGGATGATATTCGTCTGGCGCTGATCCCATTGTCCAATAAGTCCGAGAGCCTGCACAATACGGTGAATATGCTCCTCAAGTGCATTTTTTACTCGGCAGAGCGGAGCCAGTTGCTGGAATACAATCCGTGTGAGGGGATTTCGGCAAAAGGAGGGAAACCGACCCAAAAGAAAGATTCGCTGACAGACCAGCAGGTGGAAGTGCTGCTGGAAACCGTCAAAGGACTTCCGCCGTATCTGTTTACCATGATCGGCTTATATGCCGGTCTGCGCCGAGAAGAAGCTCTCGCCTTGCAATGGGATTGTGTGTTCCTCGATGCACCCACTCCATATATCTCTGTGCGGCGCGCATGGCGATCAGAGCATAACAGACCGGTTATCTCTACAACGCTTAAGACGAAAGCAGCAAGAAGGGATATTCCCATTCCCAAATGCCTTGTGAATTGTCTGCGGGAAGCCAAGGCTGCCTCCAAATCGGAATATGTGATTGCCGATAGTGAGGGACAGCCCTTGTCATATTCGCAGTTCAAACGTGTCTGGCAGTACATCGTTGTTCGGTCTACCAAGGAGCGTACCTATTATAAGTATGTGAACGGACAGAGCATCAAGTACACTGTTCAGCCGAGTCTGGGAGGACATCAGAAAAACAATCCCAACATTGTGTATAGCCTGGACTTCGATGTGACACCGCACCTGCTGCGGCATACCTACATCACCAATCTTCTGTATGCAGGTGTTGACCCCAAGACGGTCCAGTACCTTGCCGGACATGAGAACAGCAAGACAACTATGGACATCTATGCAAGAGTAAAGTATAATAAACCAGAACAGCTATTCGATGTAGTAAATTCTGCATTTCATCAAGCTGTCCCCTCGTAAAAGTGGCCTGTTTTTTGGTTAAGGAATAGGACAACCGAGGGGCCGAGGCTCAAAAAAGCCCGGAATATCAAGGAAAATCATCGCTCAGACGATTGAAGTATGGCCTCAAAGCTGCAAGGCGCGCACCGCAGTTTTCAAAGAGATAATCTTTGGGCCATACAAAGACGGCGCATATGCGGCAAATATATTGATAGGTATAGGATATTTCCGGAGAGATCCGGAAATATCCTTTTTGCTTTATATACATTGCATTCTTTTGACAAATGAGACGTAGGATGTTTTTTTTACTTAAAAAAGAGTGGCTTCCGAAAAAATCTCGCACGACAAAGGAAAATACTTTATAATAATAAAAGAAAAATGATTGGAGCAAAGATCTTGAAAACCAGATCAATGGAAGTAGCAGGCATCTCTGTTATTGTAGAACGTAAAAAAATCAAAAATATGTATATCAGGGTGCTTCCGCCGGACGGACAGGTAAAAGTATCCGTTCCTGACCGAACAACAAACGCAGCCGTTACGGCATTTGTGACATCTCATCTGGCATGGATTAAAAAGGCAAAGGAAAAGGTTGCCAATCTGCCTGTTCAGGAGATACCGCAGTACCAAAGCGGAGAAAAGCATATGCTGTGGGGAAGAAGTTATCCGCTGGAAGTCCGGGATCATGCTTCACACAGTCAGGTCTCTTTATCCGATGACCGGATTCTTCTGCAGGTAAGAGGAGCGTCAACCTATGAGATACGGCAGAAGCTGATGAAGCAGTGGTATCGGACTGAGATGAAGACAGTTATGCCGGAAGTGCTGGCACGCTGCACCCAGACTGTGGGTCAAAGCCCAAAGGAATGGCGTATCAAAGATATGAGAACCAAGTGGGGTACCTGCAATATCAGTCAGAAACGGATCTGGCTGAATCTGCAGCTTGCAAAGATGCCGCCGGAATGTCTGGACTATGTAGTTACGCATGAGCTGGTACACCTTTATGAAAAAAATCACAATCAGAGGTTCTATGCATATATGGATCAATTCTTTCCGAACTGGAGAGAAGTCAGGAAACGCCTGAACCGGGAGGCTACACCATAATTCGCTCCAGCCTTGCGCCTAACCGGCTCAGAATCTCGTTGGTAATTGTGCCTGTCTGTTCAGCCAGATCGTATGCAGTTATTTCCTCTTTTCCGGATTTTCCAATGATTACAGCAATATCTCCTGCGTTTACATCCGGAATATCAGTAATATCTGCCATTGTCTGATCCATGCAGATACGTCCGACAATGTGCGCCCTGTGCCCGTTGATTAGGACGCTGCCGACACCGCAGGACAGTTCACGCGGCAGTCCATCGGCATATCCGATTGTAAGTATGGCAATCTTCGTGGGGCGTTTTGCGGTAAATGCAAGACTGTATCCGGCTCCCTCATCCTGTGCCAGTTCTTTGATAGAAGCAATACGACAGTACAAGGAGAGAACAGGCTGCAAATGAATGTTTGAAAAACAGTAGTCTTCCCGGCTGCTTTTCATACCATACAGTGCAATGCCAACCCTTGCATAATTGCCTGAAATCTGTGGGTAATTGAGCAGACCGTAGCTTGACTGCAAATGAGTTTTGGGGCAGGGAAGTCCATGGCATTTCAATTCGTCAATCAAATTATAAAATAACTGCACCTGTTTCTTTACAAATGCCTGGTCTGCCGGATCCTGAGTGTCGCAGGTACAAAGATGGGTGTAGGCACTGACTATGATGAGATTTTTCATTTCAAATATTTTATATATTTGTTCCGTATGTCCGGCATATTCACCCAGACGGTGCATTCCGGTATCGATTGCAATATGTACTCTTATCTTTTTTCCAAAACGATTCAGCTCGTTTGCATATTCATAATCTACAATCGTTTGTGTCAAATGATATTTGCATAATAGAACGAATTGATCCGGATGGGTATAACCGAGGATCAGAATCTCACCCGTTATACCGCTTTTGCGTAGTTGGACGCCTTCTGATACACAGGCCACACAGAAATCGTATATGCCCATTTGATTCAGTTCCTTTGCCATGGGCAAAGCGCCATGTCCATAAGCATTTGCTTTTAAGACCGGCATCAGGACACATTCGTCAGGCAGCAGTTCCTTCAAAACGGAGACATTGGAATGTAAGGCCGAACGGTCAAGCGTAATCCATGCCCGCCCTGTGGCAGATGCAGTATTTGCAGGAGCATGCAGAGATTTATGTCTCAATCCTGAAATTAATACAGTCAGACTCCCTGCTGCAAGGAAAGAAAGCAGGCAGACAGCTATGTAATTTGCCAGACAATTAGCAATTAAGAACTTTACGACATTTGACAGCTTAGCCAGAAACCGGAGCATTACGATTACAGCAGGATGAAGAATGTAAATCCAGGTGGAAATAGTCCTGATGCGGTTTGACGGTTTTCTGTTCCATTTCAGAAGTGCCCGGTACAAAAAGATACTGCATACAGGCAGGGCAAGGTACATGCTGTCGTGTCTTTGTAAATGAAAATGATGCAGTATCAGACCTTCTGCCGTCATAAGAAGAAAAGAGAAAAACAATCCTGAAAGATGCAAGATGTTTTTATGCCTCTTTTTATCCTGACTGGAAATTCCGCCTGCTTGTGCACCAAGCAGCAGAAATAATGGCGTAAAAAAGAGTCCGTTTCTGGTATAGCTGAACAGTTGAAAACAGGCCTCATAAACAGATGCAGCTGCCGGAAAATGCATCGTCACACCCCAGTAGCTGTCGCCAAACAATCCCACCAGATAAAGCACTGCAGAAAGCATCATACAGCTGCGAAACGAGAAAAACCGCAGCATCAGACATACAAGCAGAAGTCCAACGAGTAATGCCGGAAAATACCATAGATGATAGAAAGGACCGTCAAAAAGGAACATTTTAAAAGCCCGAAGGACAGTCATTTTCTGATAGAAGCCGGCGTAGATGCCAACAGGCAGATAGATTAAAATTGCAAATCCGTATAGTAGCAGAATTTTTTTTATATAGTCCCAAACGGAATGAAAATTCCGGTTTGTGTCTGTGAGATATCTGGCTACTACAAACTGTCCGGTTACCATGAAGAAGAATGGTACGGCAAGGCGTGCAAGAATTCTGGTCAGAAAAAAATCAGCCTCCGGGGAAAAAGTCTCTAAAGGAGCTGTATGGTTTGCAACCACCAGAAAAACTGCAATCAGCCGAAAGGTATCCAGACCACCATACGTCTTGTTATGCTCCATGGGCTCTCCTCCATTCTGTAATAATGAATCCGTCGATATTATTTCCTGAAAGCATATACGGTTTGTCTGTGTCAACTTCAACAAATGTTTCCGTATGTTCCGATGCAGCAAGATAAGATACGGCAATAGAACTTCCCTGCTCCTGATAAATATATGGCGATTTCTGATAAGGATAAAAACGGATAAAATCAATATATTCTTCTAAAGTCAGATGATATTTTGTCATAATGAGAGCATGGGGAATTCCGACATAGCGAAAATGCCATGGTTCATGTCCGATTCCGGTAATCGTTTCTTTTCCTTTTGGATAGCGTTCAACAAAACCATAGTATGCAGCGAGTCTGCGAAACATTTTACAGATACCGTTATAAGGAAAATCAGGACAGATAAAGTCAATCTTTTCTTTTTTGAGGCCAAGGTCAATCGCGAGTCCGGTCTGGTGCTCGCTGTGTCCCGGAACTGCCACATATTTTTGTGTAAAAGCTTTCCCGCTTTCCTGAATAGAATCGTTCCATATGGTCTGCTGCTCTTTTTTGGACCGCCATCCGCTGACGGGAACAATTTGATTTTCAGCCTGAATTTTATACATCAATTCTGACAGGAGAGCGGCAGCGCATCGTTCAAGCCGGATATCCGTGTCCGGTCCCGTAATTTTTACAAGATCTGTATGATCCGTATTTTGATATCGATGGTCTGCATTTACAAGAATCAGATTCCCGCTATGGATTTTGCTGTTAGGTAATGTTAATGTTTTCATTCCTTCACCGCCAGTCCAATCACATAATTTAATATATCTGAAAAGGAAATGCCGGCAGCCTTCATCATACCTGGATATCGGCTGTGCTCCGTAAAACCGGGAATGGTGTTAACCTCATTGAAAATAATTTGCTGATCCGGCGTGAGAAAAAGGTCAATTCTGGCAAAGAAAGAACATCCAAGCACTCTGTATAGTTTTATTGCAGTTTTCTTTATTCTTGCGGCTGTTTCTTCATGGATACGGGCCGGTACATGAATACTCGATGTTTGTAAGGTGTATTTTTCCGTATAATCAAAGAAACCTCCTTTCAGTTCAATTTCATCAATCTCACCGATTATCAGTTCTTCATTTCCCATGATCGCACAACCAACTTCAAATCCATTGATGGTCTCTTCAAGGATTACTGCATCATCATATTCAAATGCAAGCTGTATAGCAGGAATCAGCTGTTCTGCCTTTGATACCTTCGTTACGCCATAGGAGGAACCGGCTTTTACAGGTTTGACAAATAACGGATATCCAACGACTTGTCCAAAGGAATTAACTTCTTTTACATCATAGTTAAAATTGATACATATGGATTTTGGTACGGCTACACCGGCACATTCTGCCAGCTTATGTGCACGGTCCTTGTCCATGCAGAGTGCGGATGCCAAAACCCCGCATCCAACCAGAGGAATACCGGCAAGTGTAATCATACCCTGTATGGTGCCATCTTCTCCATACCGTCCATGCATTACAGGGAAGGCAAGGTCAATTTCAAGCTGTCTGACGGCCTCCGGATAGAAGAGCAGAAGCTTTCCGGTGTTTCGATTCGGGGATAGGACGGCCGGGATACAATTTTTTGGTTGCAGCCAACAGTCTGATTTGATGTTTTCAATATCACCTGTAAAATAATACCAGTCCCCATTCCGGGAAATTCCGATAGGAATTACATTATATTCTTTTGTATTCAGATTTTTGATAACAGAATATGCAGATTCCAGTGAAACACTGTATTCAGAGGATGGGCCGCCGAAAAAAATAGCAATCGTTTGTTTTTTCATCTTTTGCTTCCTTTCCGCAGGGGTAATAAAAGAAGGTGCGTGTTTCCACGCATTTAAAGTCAAAAACACCCTGCTGTTACATTTACTGTAACAAAACAGGGCATTTTGTTCTTCAAATTTTTATATACGATTTCTGATGGTTTTGTCATGAATTTCTTACAATTTTCTGACGATTGACAGGAAGCAGAACCGTAAAGGAGATACTTTCATTCTCACTTTGTGCAGTAATGGCGCCGCCATGCAGTTCTACGATTTCTTTCGAAATTGCAAGTCCAAGTCCGGCGCCGCCTGTGGAGGAAGAACGGGAGGAGTCCAGACGGAAGAACTGCTCGAAGATATGACTCAGCTTTTCCGGCGGGATCGTCTTTCCATGATTTGCAATCCGAATATCGATTTTCTCACCGTCTGATGACATGGAAAGCGAGATGGCTGTATCCGGGTAGCTGTAATTCACTGCATTTCGTATCAGATTGTCAAATACACGTTCCAATTTGTCACGGTCACAGATCATGTGGACATCAGGCATAATATTTGTGTTCCAGTATAGTCCTTTTTCGGTGAGAATTGGAGTAAATTCACTGGTAATCTGTTCCAGCATGCGGCTTAGATTGGTATGTTCGTTCTCTAATGTCAAAGTCGTCAGATTGAATCGCGTAATATCAAAAAATTCATTGATCAGGTCTTCGAGACGTTCAGCCTTATTGAGCGCAATCCCCACATATTTCGCCCGAAGCTCTGTAGATATTTCAGGTTCATCATGTAACAGAGTTAAATATCCAATCACACTTGTCAAGGGGGTTTTCAGATCATGTGCAAGGTATACGATCAAATCATTTTTGCGCTGTTCAGCTTCTTTTGCCAACATGGCATTTCGATAGGCCTGTTCCCTTACCTGATTCAGATCGTCCTGTACACTTTTTAATGCGTCGGAAGGCAGGATAATAGGATCCTGTCCGGGTATTGCGAGCTGTGTGGATGCATTGATAATTTCATCCAGATACCGAAGCGGCCGTGCCATAAAATAATAGGTAATGATAAACCATGCGATCAGGCAGACCAGAATAGAAAATAAGATGATATTATCTTGTATGAGTAACAGAAAATGATAGAGTGGTTCATTCCCATACCATGTAAAGGAACTTAGAAACTGTACAGCAAAAAACAGGGCTGCAATATATAGAACAACAAAACCGATCAAAGCAAATAGATGTTGTAAAATAATCCGGCGGATAATCCTTCCGCGATATGTGTATTTCTTTTGTTTCTTTTTTGAATTATTCAATGGTATAACCTACTCCCCAAATTGTTTTTATATATTTCGGCTTTCGCGGTGGTTCCTTCAGTTTTTCGCGCAGTCTGGCAATATGTGCCATAACGGTATTGTTGTTATCCAGATATTTCTCACCCCAGACTGCTTCAAATAATTCCTCAGAGGAGACCACACTTCCCTTGTGCTCGCAGAGGTACCATAAGATATTGAATTCAATCGGAGTTAAGGATGCTTCTTTGCCGTTTATGGTACATTTGTGGCTGTTCTTTTCAATATGTAATCCCCGAATGTCAAATGTGTCCGTCTCTGCGGGAACAGGCTCTTTTGCATTATAACGGATATAGCGCCGCAGTTGTGTTTTAACCCGGGCGATCAGCTCAAGAGGATTGAATGGTTTTGTGATATAATCATCTGCCCCGAGTGTCAGACCGGTGATTTTGTCAATGTCTTCTACCTTTGCCGTAAGCATGATGATGGGATAGAGATATTGTTCCCGAATTTTACGGCATAGGGTAAATCCGTCCATATCCGGAAGCATAACATCCAGAATCGCCAGACTCAGAGGCTGGCTGTTAATGCAGTTCCATGCATCTGCTGCATTATAAAATTTAAAACCTGATATCCCTCGTTCTGCAGATAGAGTGCTACCAGATCGGTGATTTCCTTTTCGTCATCCACGATTAGTATCTGTTCATTCATTTTTTCTTATTTTCCTTTATATATCCCATTCTCTGGTATCTATCATACTTCCTTTTCGAAAAGTTTACAAGGTTAAATGCGTGCTGCAGTTCTTAACAAATGCATGAAAAATTTTCCTGCTGCTTTCTTCTGATGGATAGGAGAATTCCGGATGCCACTGAACTGCCCAGACAAAAGGCATATCCGGCATGCAGACTGCTTCAATCAGGCCATCCGTTGCAGTTGCCATGATCTGTAAATCATGTGCAGGTTCTTTAACTGCCTGATGATGATAGCTGTTTACAGAAAGACGGTCTGTTCCCAGTAAATGATAAAGTGGTGTGTCAGGTGAAAGTAATACATCATGTACAGGCTTATCATATGGCGGAGCCTGATGGTGCTCAAGTCCGGTTTTCGTTTGTGTAGGAACATCCTGATACAGAGTGCCGCCCAAAGCGACGTTGATGAACTGAATTCCACGGCAGATGCCGAGTACGGATTTTTTATGTAGCAGTGCTTTATTGAATAGCATCATTTCCATGTGGTCCCGCTGGATAGAACATTCCCCGCATACGGGTAAAGCCTGTTCACCATATAATTCAGGTGAAACATCCTGTCCGCCGGTAAAGAGAAATCCATTACACAGGGATATCAGTTGTTGTATTTCCGTTTCTCTGTCTGTCAGCGGCAGCATAACTGGAAGGCCGCCTGCCTGCCTGATGCCATCCATATATCCGGGCAGCATCCAGTAGCTTTCCTTTTCCGTATCAATCAAAGGCAAAACTCCGATAATCGGTTTCATGTCAACACCCCGTTTCATTTGCAGTTATAAAAATCAATCATTTCGATTTAATATTGTAATGTATTATATCATATTATATATGAAGATTTTATAAAATGCAGGGGCTCTTCCCTTTCTTTTATAACTTTCTTATATTTGTTTTCTTTGTTTTATTCGGAAACGTATCAGGGCTTTCGGAATGTCTTCTATGACCGCGATACGTTTCCTTCTTGAAAAATGCAATAGCAATATATTTGCAACTAGTCACCGCCCGGTCCGTCTTTTCTTTTCCGCTTATCCTGCTTCACTGTTTCTTTTGATCTGGATGAATCCTGGTCGGAGCCGTTGTAGTCTTCGGTACTATGTGAACCTGTATCATTTCTTTGACTGTTGGAATAACCGTTTTCCGATTCCAGTTCTTTTTCTAATTGATGACTCATCATTGTCCTCCTTTCTTTCCTTCATTGCATCTGTTAATAAGTTTCAACTGCAATATTCCCGAATGAACAGAAAAATATTCTGCTAAAATGAAAAATATATTTTTACTTTTACACACGATCCTTGAAAGAATTGAACGGCGTTTACAAATGATATATTTTATAGTGAATGCGACGGCAAAGATGGGAAAAGCAGAAAAATCCGGGCCGGCAGCAAAGCGCAAAGCCTTTTTGAACAGACGGCATCTTGGAAAGCTGCCATGCTTTCTTATCCGGGATTTTAAGCAATGCAGCATTGCAATAGTATGGTATCTTTTCCTGTGGTATTATATGCAGATGATACTATCTTGGAGATGTCAGAAACGTGCAGTTTGAGCGCCTGCATGATACGATGTGCCTGTTGTAGATTATAGTTATATTATAAAAAAACTGCCGGCAGGCAGTTTTTTATTGCATATTTTTCGCTCGGTTTTCTCATCCTACTTAAAGGAAGGAGAGTGTGAGCATGAAACAAAAATATCTGATATGTGAAAAGTGTAAAAAGATACTTCTCGTAATCAGGGATGCACCGGAGCCGGTTTCCTGCTGCGGCAGTGTCATGAAGGAGCTGGTACCTGATGTGATTGATGCCGCAACAGAAAAGCATGTACCTGTGGTAACGGTGGATGGAAGAACGGTCTCTGTCAGTGTCGGCGAAGTGGAGCATCCTTCTGTTGATGAGCATTTTATTGAATGGATTGCCCTTGAAACCAAAGAGGGCGGGCAAATCAAAACCCTACAGCCCGGACGTCCGCCAAAGGCACAGTTTGCCTTGAGTGAATCGGACGAATATCAGGCCGCCTATGAATATTGCAGCCTGCACGGACTGTGGAAGCAGACGAGGGATTAAAGCGGAAGTGCTTTTTCCGATATCCATACACTTAAGGAACCGCCATTCACTTTGAATTCGGCGCAGCCTGCTTCGTCCAGTACAATACGTTCTTCACAGTTTCCCATGCAGTCCACAAAGGTTTCACCTGCATGGGATACTCCTGCGCACATAAATTTACTGCCACCCGGACCGTCACTTAATAAAACAGCCAGTCCGGAATTCGGATGGTTGTCCTCATCCCCTTCTCTTGTCCAGCCAATGACATCAGGGTGATCCAGATAATCTGTCTGGGGACCGTATGCAAGCAGCTTCCTGACCTTGATCAGGGTTTCAAGCCCTTTGACAGGCGGAAGATTATCATGCGGGATGCCATATAAGTCTCCGTAAAATACGCAGGGCGTTCCCTGACGCCGAAGCAGAATGATCGCATATGCAAGCGGCTTAAACCATGCCTCTACATAGGACTGCAGCGCCTGACCCGGCTGGGTATCATGATTATCTACAAAAGTGACTGCATAGTCCGGTCTGGAATCTGTCAGCGTTCCGTCAAAAATCTGACGCATATCCCTTGTACCGTTACTGTTGGATGCCTGATACAGATTGAAATGCAATGGCACATCAAACAGACTTGTGACATGTCCGGTGCGGTCCAGATAGTTGCAGAGTGCAGACAGATCGGAATTCCAATATTCTGCAATGCTTGGGAGCTCCAGACCTGTATCCTCGCGCAGCTTGGTAAGCCAGTGTGTATAAAATGGGAAATTGATATGTTTGACTGCATCCAGTCGGAATCCGTCTACGCCGGTGGTCTCGAGATACCATTTCCCCCAACGGTTCAATTCCTCTACGACCTCCGGATGATTCATATCCAGATCCGCACCCATAAGATAGTCATAGTTTCCACGTTCTGTATCTACATTTTGTGACCATTCCTTTCCCTGAAAGAGAAACACGCCGCTTCGTTTTTCCTTCTCATCCCAGTCCACGCCATGGAAATGCGTCCAATTCCATTTAAAATCCGAATATGTGCCGTTTCTTCCCGGGAATGTGAATCGGGTCCACGCCGTAATCGGATAAGATCCGGAAATCTGTCTGTTACGCATGTCCGGAGAATCCTGACAGGCCATCACTTCTTCGGTTTCATCGGCTCCCATCCGGTGATTCAGTACAATATCTGCAAGTACCTGTATTCCGGCTTTGTGAAATGCTGCAATGGCAGCAAGGTACTCCTCCTTTGTTCCGTATTTGGTAGGAATGGTGTCTTTTTGTAGAAATTCGCCTAAATCATACATATCATATACACCATATCCAACATCATGAATGCCGCCGGAGCCCTTATATGCCGGCGGAAGCCAGACGCCTGTGATTCCCATATCTGATAATTTGTTTGCTTCTTTTGCAATTTGTTTCCAGAAGGAAGCATCCTCCGGGAGATACCATTCAAAACACTGAAGCAGAGTGGTCTGATATTTTTTGTTTTTCATTTGTATGCTTCCACCTTTCCGTGTGGGTATATATTCTCACTAAATTCGTGCTTCGCCTTAGGCTTGCACTCATTATAGCATTTTCATTATATATAAGCATCATAAATATTTGAAATAAATGTGTATTCTCCCCGCCTGCTGTGTGCGGAGCTGAAAAAAACATGATGAGTGTACATGCAAAATATCCGTTTAGGCAGATTTTTTGCATGCACACCCACCATGTGAAGAAGGGTTATTCGTGATAATGGTCATTTGTCCGTTTATACGGTACCTGTTACGGTCAGAATACTGACACCCGGATTTACGACCCAGCTTCCGTCGGCACTCTGCGTATAGGTGGCAGCCGGTACCGTAATTGCGCCTGCAATTGTGGCGAAAGCCCCGGTTGTGGTATTGTAGGTATAATTTTCGGGTGCAGTCCACGTTACACCGTTAAAGGTAACGGTAATGTTATTTAAAACCGGATTAAAGGTATCTGTTACAACTACATTGTCTAAAGCAGTAGCCGCTACATTTCCTGTATTTTGAATGACAAAGGTGTATGTTAACTGGCCGTTTTCTGATACGGTTGTCGGGCTGATGGATTTGCTGATGCCAAGAACCGCAATGTCCTCCGTTGTAATGGATTCGGTTACGACGATATCATTTGAAATTCCCGGACCGCTGATGACGGCAGTATTTGTAATATAGCTTTCTGATGCCAGAGGTGCATACTGGTTGACATGAACCTCGTAGATCAGGATGACATTTCCATTAGCCGGAACATTGATGCCCGAAATGGTCAGGGCAGCATCTGCTGTTACAACCGGAGCCGGCTGCAGGGTACCGTTTACATAGTATTGAATGGAACCGTTTACATAGGTCAGCGGTGTGACGGTAGCTGCACCGGCTACATATGAACCAAGATTATCAGCGACGGTCAGGGATGTAAAAGGTGCGGAACCTGTATTTATAATGCTGATGACATAGGTGACACTGTCATTTGCCACATAACTGCCTACAACTGCGGCCTTGGTTGCCGATAACACTTCTACCAGTTCACCGGTGGTGATATTGGACGTGGTCGTATTGTTATTGTAGGACAAAGTAGCCTGATTATAAAATGTTGCCATGTTATACCTCCATATAATATCTTGAAGAGATGTTGTAAGCACCTCTGTTTTAATATATGCAAAACAGTATTATGCGGTCACAGAAGAAGTGCGGCACAGGAATTTTTTGTGAATGAAAATAAAGGGTTTTGCACATGATAATGAAAAAAGGAGGTACAGAATATGTCGTTGATTAATAAGGATGTATTGGATTTTTCCGTTATGGCATTTCACAACGGAGAATTTAAAACGATCAGCAAAGAAGATACTTTAGGAAAGTGGAGTGTATATTTCTTCTATCCTGCTGATTTTACTTTTGTCTGTCCGACGGAGCTTGAGGATCTGGCAAATAAATATAAGGATTTTCAGGAGATCGGCTGTGAAATATACAGTGTGTCCTGCGATTCCCATTTTGTCCACAAGGCATGGCATGATGCGTCTAAGACAATTCAGAAGATCACTTATCCGATGCTTGCAGATCCTACCGGCGTGCTCGCAAGAAGCTTTGATGTTATGATCGAATCGGACGGTATGGCGGAGAGAGGAAGCTTTATTGTTAATCCGGAAGGAAAGATTGTTGCATATGAAGTCATTGCCGGAAATGTAGGAAGAAATGCAGAGGAATTGTTCCGCCGCGTGCAGGCTTCCCAGTTTGTAGCAGAGCATGGTGATGAGGTGTGTCCGGCAAAATGGCAGCCGGGGGAAAAGACACTGAAGCCGAGTCTGGATTTAGTTGGATTGATATAAAGAGGTGCGTATGCAGACAGATAATAATTTGTATGATGTAATTATAATAGGAGCAGGACCTGCAGGCTTATCGGCTGCTATTTATGCTTCCAGAGCCAAATACAGGGTACTGGTGATAGAAAAGGAAGATATCGGAGGGCAGATTACGATTACCTCCGAAATTGTCAACTATCCGGGCGTGGAAAAAACCAGCGGACGAGAGCTGACAGAACAGATGCGGAGACAGGCGCTGCATTTTGGAGCAGAATTTCTGATCGGCGAAGTGCTGGATATGGAATTGACCAAGGATATCAAAATCCTCCACACGACCAGAGGAGAATATCAGGCTTTGGGTGTCATCCTTGCCCTTGGGGCAAATCCGCGGACAATCGGATTTAAAGGCGAGAAGGAATTTCAGGGCAGAGGGGTTGCTTATTGTGCAACCTGTGACGGCGAATTCTTTACCGGGAAAGATGTTTTTGTTGTAGGCGGCGGTTTTGCTGCTGTAGAAGAGGGCATTTTTCTGACTAAGTATGCAAGAAAGATCATTATGATCGTCAGAGAAGAGGACTTTACCTGTGCAAAAACCGTGGCAGACCAGGTAAAGGAACATAAAAATATAGAGGTGCATTTTGAAACTGAGGTGGTAGAAGTGGGCGGCAAAGATGCGCTCACATATGCAAAATTTATCGACAACCGTACGGGTGCGACCTGGGAGCACAGGGCTGAAAACGGAGATAGCTTTGGAATGTTTATCTTCGCGGGATATGTGCCGGATACGGAGTGGATCAATAAGGATGTAGAAAAGAACAAGCAGGGCTATATCCTGACGGATGAAAATCAGAAGACAAATCTGGACGGAGTCTATGCAGCCGGTGATGTCTGTGTCAAGAGTCTGCGGCAGGTTGTAACTGCTGTTTCTGACGGTGCGCTGGCCGCAACGGCACTGGAAAAGGTACTTGCAGATCTGCATGAAAAGCTGTCCATACCGGAGCTTGTAAGGCCGGCTGATAAGAAAAGGCAGGAGGAAAACGAACGCATGGAGGAACAGGAGGGCCATCCGCATACGGACAAAATTCCGGGCAGGCGCGGAAGCTCTGAAGGCTTTATCGGAGCAGAAGTAAGGGAGAAGTTAGATGAGGTATTCTCCCGGTTCCATAATGATGTGATTTTAAGACTGTGGCCGGATGATTCTCCGCTTTCCGGAGAAATGAAAGGCTTTGTCAGAGAGGTGGCCGGCTTGACGGACAGAATAAGCTGGGAGGAAGCAGAAGAGAAGTCTCATCATATTGTAAGGCCTTGTATAGAATTGTGTCATGAAGATGGCACAAGCAGCGGCGTACAGTTCCATGGAGTTCCCGGCGGTCATGAATTCAATTCCTTTGTTGTAGCCCTTTATAATGTTGCAGGACCGGGACAGGGAATTGAAGAAGAGGTTTTTGAAAAGATCAGAAATCTGGTCAAGGATATCAATGTAAAGATTCTGGTATCGTTAAGCTGTACCATGTGTCCGGAAACCGTGATGTCGGCACAGAAGCTTGCCGCAGTTTCGGACAGGATATCCGCTGAAATGTATGACCTGAGTCATTTCCCGAAACTGAAGGATAAATATAAGGTCATGAGTGTTCCTTGTATGATCATCAATGACGACAAGGTCCTGTTCGGCAAGAAAAATGTTAATCAGATGGCGGATATTATAGCGCAGGCATAAAAAACGGGCTGTTTAAAAGACAGCCCGCTTTTTTACATAGCAGGCAGAACTGACTGTCAGAAGATTTTCTGTATGGCAAGGCTTGCGTCTGAAGCGCATATTTGCTATGATGGGTGTTAAACAAAAGAGAAAAGAGGATGAAGAGAATGCTGCTGCTGGAACAGATGGGCGTATTATTCATTTTTATGATCTTAGGGTACGTTTGTGGAAAGAAACAGGTACTGCCGGATGAATCGGCAAAGTCGATTTCATGGATCGTAGTAAATATTGCAAATCCCGCCCTGATTTTGTCTGCAGGTATCAGTGAAAACAGAACAATCCGGGGGATGCTGCTGCTTGAGACCTTCGGGATTGCCGTATTGGTTTTTCTGTTTCTGATTCTGATATCTATTGCCCTTCCCCGAATCTTCCGTGTACCGAAGGAGGATGCAGGAGTTTTTCGTGTTATGACAATCTTTTCCAACATCGGTTTTATGGGGTTCCCGGTCATATCTGCAATCTACGGCGCAGATGCGCTGATGTATGCATCTTTGTTCCTGTTTCCATATAATATATTGATTTACACATATGGAATCCTGGCAATGAAGAAAACGCCCGGACGCGAAAAAATTCAATTAAAAAAAGTCCTGAATGTCGGTGTTTTGGCATGTATTTTATCTGTCATCTTATATTTGTCAGATATTTCCGCTCCGGCAGTGATAAAAACTACCATTACATATCTCAGCCAGCTGACGGCGCCTTTGAGCATGATGGTAATCGGACAGTCTATGATACATATTCAGTGGAAGACATTATTTACGGATATCCGGCTGCTCCTTTTTTCTGCAGTAAAGCTTCTCATAATCCCGGTAATCGGGATCCTGCTGCTGAAGCAGGTTCTTTCCGATAAAACGATTCTCGGAGTCTGTCTCATTATGTTGGCAACGCCTGTCGGAAGCATGACTGCCATGCTGGCACAGCAGTATGACGGAAACTATGAGATGGCATCAAAGGGCGTTGCATTGACAACGCTGTTATCCGTTGTGACAATTCCGCTTGTTTCCATGATCCTATAAAATGGACAACACCGCCGTAATTTATATAAATGTAAGAAAATGGGACTGGTAAAAAAACGGGTTTCGTAATAGAATAATAAAGAATATATCATTATATATTTTAAAGAAAGGGGAATATCTATGTATTTTTATGATGGAACATATATTCTTGTGATCATTGGTCTTGTGCTCAGTATGATTGCGTCTGCTATGGTAAACAGCACATATTCCAGATACAGCAAGGTCTACAGCAGGACAGGAAGGCGGGCGGAGGAAGTTGCCGCCATGATCTTACAGGGTGCAGGAATCTATGATGTAAGTATTGAAAGAATCAGTGGAAATTTGACGGACCACTATTCGCCAAAGGAAAAAGTGCTCAGATTGTCAGACAGTGTATATGGATCTTCGTCTGTAGCGGCAATCGGAGTAGCAGCACATGAATGCGGTCATGCGATCCAGCATGCCAAAGGGTATGTGCCGTTGACAATCCGGTCTGCAATCGTACCGCTTGCAACAATCGGACCGAAGTTCTCCATTCCGTTGATTCTGATTGGTCTGATCTTCAGTTTTCAAGGCCTTGTAACGGTCGGAATTGTACTTTTTTCTTTGATCGTAATATTCCAGCTGATTACACTGCCGGTAGAATTCAATGCATCAGACAGAGCGCTCAATATCCTTGGCAATACAGGTATGTTGTATCCGGATGAATTAGGCGGGGCAAAAAAGGTATTGTCCGCAGCGGCCATGACCTATGTTGCGGCTATGATTGCATCTGCACTACAGCTTTTGCGGCTTGTAATGATTTTCGGCAGGAGAAAATAGACGGATTTCCTGTCATCAAAGGAGACAGAAGATACAGTGAACAGAAAGAAAAATAGGGTGATCATCATTACGGCAGCCATCTGTGTGATTGCACTGGTGGCAGCAGGTATATGGATGTTATCCGGCAGGAGCCGGCATCATGCTGAATTTATGAAATATGCGGATTTTTATGCAGCAGTTGAAAATACGCAGGTAAAAGAGGCAGAGATCACTGCAGATGCCGTATATTTTCGTATGCGGACAGATAACAGGGAGTATTATACAGACAATCCCGGATATCAGCAGTTTCAGGAATTTTTGCTGCTGCATGATGTAGACGTTACAATAGAAGATACCGGAGCCGATCTCCTTTATCTGATTATGGATATCTTCTTTGATATCGTATTTATTGCAATATTGGGCGGCGGGGTTCTGTTCCTTCTGATCCGTATAAAAAAACAGTTTCCGCTGGTGAAGCATAACAAATGCAGCTTTGATCAGATTGCGGGGATGCAGCCGGTAAAAAAGGACTTTATGCAGCTTGTGGATCTTTTGAAACACCCGGAAACCTATCGGAAAACGGGGGTCAGACAGCCTCACGGAATTTTGCTGGTCGGGCCGCCGGGGAATGGGAAAACTTTGTTTGCAAGAGCGCTTGCAGGCGAGGCAGGCATGAACTTTATTGCAACGAAGGCTACCGACTTTCAGAGTATGTATATGTCCATTGGACCGGCAAAGATTAAATCCCTGTTCAAAAAGGCCCGAAGAGTGGCGCCCTGTATTGTATTTATAGACGAGTTTGACGGTTTGGGCGAAAAACGGAATTATGCAGGACAGGCCATCGATAAAGAAAACAACAGAATTGTGACGGCGCTTTTAAATGAGCTGGACGGATTTGAGCAGCATGCAGCGGGAGTATTGGTAATAGCGGCGACAAACAGTGCAAATGAACTGGACCCTGCTTTGATACGTGCGGGAAGATTTGACAGAAAATATGTGATTCCGAATCCGGACGCAGAAACCAGACGGGAGCTGTTACGGCTATATTTAGGAGAACGAAAGCTTCATACATCCATAGACGGGGCAAAGCTTGCAGATTCCTTTCAGGGTATGAGCTGTGCACAGATTGAAGCAATTATCAATGAGGCTGTGCTGTGTGCGGATGCGAGAGCGGCAGCGCAAAGCGGAGAGCAGCGCCTCTCCGGTCAGGAAAAACCTGAATTGGTGCTTTTGGATTTTCAGAATGCCGTGCGGCTGATGAGAGGAAAAAATGCACAGGAAGAGAGGTAGTATACGGTGGGACGGATTTATTTTACCCGGCACGGACAGACCGTATGGAATGTGGAAAATAAAATTTGCGGCGCAACGGATATTGCCCTGACAGATGAGGGGCACCGGCAGGCAGTGGAAGCAGGCAGATATATCAAATCAGCCGGGCTTCACATAGATGAAATCCTCTATTCACCATTGATTCGTGCTTCAGAAACAGCCAGACATATTTCTGAAATAACAGGGATTCCGATGAGAATGGAACCGAGATTAAAGGAACAGTGCTTTGGCAGATTTGAGGCGGCGCCCAGAGACAGCAAGGAATTTCTGGAATCAAAATCCCACTTTCTGGACCGGTATGGGGACGGAGAATCCATGGTGCAGCTTTGTCATCGGGTTTATAATCTGTTGGATGAGATAAGGACAGAGGCTGACCGGAAGACCTATCTGCTGATTGCACATAATGGAATTGCAAGAGCTGTACATTCTTATTTCAATGAGATGGGAAATGAAGAGTTTGCCCGGTTTGGAATCAAAAACTGTGAGATACGGTGCTATGAATATTGACAGAATACAAGAAAATTTGCGGTAATAGACCGCCTATATCATATATAAGAGAGAAGTATATTAAAAAATAAATATACTTCTTTTATTTTTCTGCAGATGGGTATATAATACTCAATAGTTAGATAAGACTAACAAAAGATAGTTTCAGCGTACCCTGATTTAATATAGTAAATTAAGGAAAAGCAATTGACAAAAAAAGATATATGTGGTATTAAACATATGAATAAATGTTCATATAATAAAATATATTGTGCGCTAAAAGGAAAACATAGTAGGAGGATGAAAATGGAAAACCATAATTTTTTAACAGTCTATGATATTCATAAGAGCTTTGGAAGTGGAGACAACCGGGCAGAAGTTTTAAAGGGCATTCATTTTTCTGTTGCAAAAGGGGAAATCTGTGTTTTGCTGGGACCGTCCGGATCCGGAAAATCAACATTGTTGAATATTATCGGTGGGATTGATTCTGCCGACAGCGGTTACATATCCATTAACGGAGAGAAAACAGCGGATATGGATGAGAGAACTCTGACAAGATATCGCAGGAAACATCTGGGATATGTGTTTCAGATGTATAATCTGATTCCGAACCTGAATGTAAAGGAGAATGTGGAAGTGGGAGCTTATCTGAGTGACAGTCCGCTAGACGTGGATGATATTTTGAATACACTTGGTCTGTATGAGCACAGGCATAAGCTTCCCAATCAGCTGTCAGGCGGGCAGCAGCAGAGAACATCCATAGGCCGTGCAATTGTAAAGAATCCGGATATTCTGCTGTGTGATGAACCGACCGGTGCGTTGGATTATAACACCTCAAAGGAAATTTTGAGGCTCATTGAAGATGTCAATCAAAAATATGGAAATACGGTGATTATGGTTACACATAATGAGGCCATTAAGGATATGGCAGACCGTGTGATCAAGCTTCGGGACGGACAGATCAGAAAGAACCTTGTCAATGAAGCAAAGATTCCTGCAGGTGATCTTGACTGGTAAGGAGGAAGAGTATGAAAAATCCATTATTGAAACGGATTCCGAGAGAATTGGCCTCTGATATTGTAAAATACATTCTGATCTTTTTGTTTATGACAATCAGTATCGGATTTATTTCCGGTTTTCTGGTCGCATCCAAAAGTATGATATACGCTTATGACCATAGCTTTAAAAAATACAATGTAGAAAACGGAAATTTTGAAATCAATGCAGAAGCGGACACCAATTTTGTTTCTCAGCTGAAAGAGCAGGGGATCACCATATATGAGAATTTTTATTATGAACAGAAGGCAGATTCAGATACCGAATCTGACAGTACCCTTCGTATATTTCAGCTGAGAAAGGATGTCAACCTTGTATGCCTGATGGAAGGAGAACTGCCGGATTCTACGGATGAAATTGCAATTGACAGAATGTATGCAGAAAATAACAACCTAGAGGTAGGAAGCATTCTAAAGGTTGATGGATATGATTATAAGATATCCGGGTTGGTCGCATTGCCGGATTACAGTGCCTTATTTTCAGATAATAATGATACAATGTTTGATGCAGTGCTGTTTGGTGTGGCAGTAGTGACGGAAGACAGATTTCAGATGTTTGACCGCAGTGGTATACATGATTCCTATTCATGGAAGTATGATGAAGAGCCATCAGACGAAACAGAGGAAAAAGAGATGGCAGATGCTCTGATGAAAGTTTTGTATCAGCATGGCGGTCTGGAAAATTTTATTCCCCGCTATATGAATCAGGCCATCAATTTTACAGGCAATGATATGGGACATGATAAATCTATGATGGTAACACTGTTATATATTGTAATCTGTATCCTGGCATTCATTTTTGCGGTTACGACAAATAATACGATTCTGAAGGAGGCAGGAACAATCGGTACGCTTCGGGCATCCGGTTATACAAGAAAAGAGCTTTTAGTACATTATATGGGACTGCCGACGATTGTTACCCTGCTTGCGGCAATTGTCGGAAATATTTGTGGTTATACGTTCTTTAAAGATGTGGCGGCAGGGATGTATTATGGGAGCTACAGCCTTACGACCTATGTGACAAAATGGCACGCAGAGGCTTTTTTACTTACTACAATTGTACCTCTGATCCTGATGTTTGTCATAAATCTGCTGATTATCAGCAGTAAGCTGCGGCTTAGTCCTTTGAAATTTATCCGTCATGATCTGGGCAGAGCAAGGAGAAAGAAAGCAGTCAGGCTGCCTGAGTTCTCATTTTTTAATCGGTTCAGAATACGGATTATTTTGCAGAATCTGCCAAGTTATCTGATGCTGCTTATTGGAATATCCTTTGCAAATGTTCTGTTAATGTTTGGGATAATGATGTCGCCGCTTTTAAAACATTTTGAGGATGAAACGATCAACAATATGATTGCAAAATATCAGTATATACTTGCATCTCCGGCGGAAACACAAGAAGAGACAGCAGAAAAATATTGCGTTTCACAGCTTGTTCAGTCCAAAGAAGGAAAGGAAGAAGAAATTACAGTTTACGGGATAGCACAAGACAGCCGGTACTTGAAAGGCAGCCTGCCGGAGCATGGAGTTCTGATCTCGGACGGCTATGCGGAAAAATACAAGCTGAAGACGGGTGACAGAATTGTTTTGCAGGAGGAGTATGGTGAAAAAACATATGAATTTGATGTGGCAGGAATCTTTACATATCCTTCTGCAATGTCTGTATTCATGTCAGATACAGCCTTTCGTAAAGTGTTTGATGCTGATCCGGATTATTATAGCGGATATTTTTCAGATGTGGAATTGACAGACCTTGATGAGACGGCAATTGCTACGACAATTACAAAAGAGGACCTGACAAAGGTATCCAGGCAGCTGAATCATTCCATGGGCAGCATATTTTATTTGTTTAGTGTATTTGCAATCGCTTTATTTATGATTGTAATCTATCTGCTGACGAAGCTGATCATAGAGAAGAATACGGTGCCAATCTCTATTGTGAAGATTATGGGGTATGAGAACGGAGAGATTCATCGCCTATATATTTCAGCTACAACAATTATGGTACTGATTGCAACCATATTGTCTATTCCGATTTCAAAAAAAGTGATTGAAATGCTGTATTTCTTGATTATGAAGGATTTTGTGAACGGATGGCTGATCATTTATTTTCATCCTTTGATTTATCCGGCAATGCTTGTTCTTTGTATGCTTGTGTATACCGTTGTTGCCTGCACACAGATGAAACGGATTCGGAAAATTCCAATGGATGAAGCATTGAAGAATGTAGAATAATATTCGTAACAGATAAAAAAGCGGATAGAGTTGTAAGAGGCATATGGCAAATGCATAGAATTTGATTGAATTCTAAAGGAAAAAATGATACGCTGTTTCTGCATGGATAGATGGTTCTATTTCTATCAGGCAGGGAGGCGTAAACATGGAAGGGCAGAAAGATCAGGAAAAAATTTTTTTTGAAGCTATAGAAGCAGAAATTGAACAGGATATAGAAACGGTTTCAGAGAATATTGAGTATCGAAAAGGGGCAATCCTGAAACAGAAGAAATATATGCGTGACAGTCATGGGGATATGGACGATGAAGAGTTTCTGCAGAATATGCAGAATGTCAATACGGACACTCTGTTTGTCGAACATGAGGCAAAAAGGCTGGAAACGTTACTCAGACAGAAGGCTTCGCCTTACTTTGGCAAGCTTTTGTTTCAATGCAGGGACCATGAAGAGCCGCTTCCGGTCTATATTGGAAGCAACGGTTATGTTTCCGGCAAAGAACTTCCGGATATCTATGACTGGCGGGCGCCGGTTTCTTCCATGTTTTATGATTATGAAACGGGTGCCGCACATTATCAGGCTCCGGAGGGAGATATACAGGGAACGATACTGGAAAAAAAGCAGTTTGATATTGCAAACGGAAAGCTGAGGCATGCTGCAGACACGAAAGAAGCAGTCCATGACAGGATTTTACTGGACAGTCTGCAAAAAAACAGCAGTACCAAAATGAGGGCTGTAGTTGCAACGATACAGAAGGAACAAAACCGCCTGATCAGAAATACGTCTGCTTATCATTTGGTAATAGACGGCAGGGCAGGCAGCGGGAAAACCGTCATTGCCATGCACAGACTGGCCTGGCTGTTATTTAACCAGAAGACCTTAACGGCCGATCATATCATGATTCTTTCTCCGAACCGTCTGTTTGGAGATTATATCTCTTCCGTCCTGCCGGAATTGGGAGAAAACTATGTTCCGGCCAAGGAATTTGATGAGCTGATGGAGGAGATTCTGTTTGCGGATTATGAGTATGAATCAAAGCAGGAGCAGGCGGATCTGCTCATCCATCTGGGTAATCCGGATAATCAGAGAGTCCGGAATATGATATACAAATCCTCCATTTCCTTTTTTGAGGAGTTTCAGGCATTTCTGGATGCGTATATCGCAGGGATTCATTTCCGGGATTTTCATTTTGAAAAGCTTACCTATGAAAAGGAACGATTGGAGAAAATGTTTTGTGAAAGATTTTCCCGTTATCCGGTCTATGAGCGCTTTGATAAAATAGCAGGTTTTATTATAGACGGACTGGAGGAACAGAAGAATTGTGAATTTTCTGATAAACAGAGGGAGAAGCTTGGTCATCAGATCCGCAAAGAGATGATTCATCTGTATGCGGAGCGGAATCTGGTTGCGCTTTATCAGGCTTTTCTGGATACCCAAAAGGAGCATTATCCGGGCATCGAACAGGTATTGAATGAAGAGGGAAAGATCTGTTATGAGGATATTCTGCCTGTTTTTTATCTTCAGGTTTATTTTTACGGGTGCCATTCCTATGACAATATCAGGCATCTGCTGATTGATGAGATGCAGGATTATAATATTTTCCAGTATGCGGTTTTGAACCGGATTTTTAAATGCAGAAAGACCATTCTGGGAGACCGTTATCAGGTGTTGTTCTATAGTGATAAAGAAACGGTTGTGGACATATTAAAAAAGGTGTTTGATACAAATAACAGCGCAATGCCGTTTGAGCTTGCGGAGCTTCAGACCACATACCGCTCCACAAAGGAAATCACGGAATTCTGTAATGGGATATTAAGGGATTTTTCAGAGAATGTGCTGCCTGCGGAAGCGGAGCCGGTTATGAGAAGCGGCAAGGAACCGGAGCAGGTTCTGATTGAAGATGTCTCTGATGCAGCCGCCTATCTTGCGGAAAAGTTACAGTATGGTGATATGGACGATTATGACAATATTGCCGTTTTGTGCGACAGTGAAGAGGAGGCGTTTGTCCTTTATGAGGCACTGTCCGGATATACGGATGTAACGCTTATTACCGGACAATCCACGGTCTATACGGGCGGAGTGGCCGTTTTGCCGAAATTTTTGGCGAAGGGAATGGAGTTTGATGTCGTGTTCGTCCTTCAGGAAAGCGCAAAGCCGGAGAATGTGATAAGCAGAAATGCCTATTATATATCCTGTACCAGAGCCCTTCATGAACTATATGTCCTTTACCGGAAAACGGGAGAAGATGAAACGCTCAAATAACATCGTTTCCCTGCAGGGCCTGCGAAAAATGCCTCTTTGCTTCCTGTAGGAATTTCTCGGCAATCGGAGTAAATACCTGATACTTTTTCCAGATCAAATAAATCTTTGTCTCCAGCTTTGGCTCTAACGGGCGGAACACAAGATCACTTTCCGGGCTTGTATCAATCAGGCGGTCAAAAGTCAGAAGATATCCAAGTCCCTCAGATACAAAAAGCGAGCCGTTATAGGAAAGCCGGAAGGAACCCTCAAGATGCAGCTTGTCAATCTGTTCCCCGCACCAATGGGGAATATCCTTTCTCCATCCCTGTTCAGAACAAAACAGTGGGAGCCCGATGATATCGTCAACACATATACGCTGCTTCTTCGCAAGCGGACAGTCATGAGGCATCACAAGTCCCCAGATATCTGCATGCGGAAAACAGAGAAAATGATATTTTGTTGTATCCGGTTCTTCGGCAAGCACGGCAAAGTCAAGAACGCCTTTGTCCAGCTTTTCTGTTACCTGCTCTGTATCGCCGCTGCTGATGTGATAGTGCAGATTGGGATACATTGTTTTCAGGTGCCTGATTTCCTGCGCAAGAAAACGAATCTGGTATGATTCAGCCAAGCCAAAATAAATATCACCGCCGGTGATGTCATCTAATGACACAAATTCACCAATGATCTTATCTGCCATTGAAACTAAATCCTCTGCACGTTTTCTGAGAAGAATACCCTCCTCGGTCAGCGAAATGCTGAAGCTGTGTCGTATAAACAGCTTTTTTCCGAGTTCATCCTCCAGGGCTTTTAACGTTTTGGAGAGCGTGGGCTGTGTAACATGCAGAGTTTCCGCTGCCTTTGTCATATTTTCTTCTCTTGCAATGGCAAGAAAATATCTTAAAGTACGAATTTCCATTTGTATTCCCTCCTGAATGAAATTGATATTCATAAAAAGAATATCACGATATTAATTATAACTATTAGAAAAATAAATAACAAGGTACTATAGTATATATAATCAGAAAAATACATACAGAAGGGGTGGCATTATGAATGAACAATTCAAAAATCTGCTTGCAGGAATGGCTGATGCGGGTTGCAGTGAAGAAGAGATTCAGGGAGCCGGACGGCTGATTGAGGCCCGCAGCATGGAAGAACTGGTAAAGCATCTCAAAAGATGCCGCGCTGTCCTGCTTGACAGAATGCACGAGAGTCAGAAACGAGTGGACTGTATGGATTATCTGATCAGACAGGTAGCAGAATTGCAAAAAAAATAGAAAGGGTGGTAAGACCATGATAAAAAAAGAAGAATTAAAACTGACGCAGGAATGGGACAAAACCTTTCCGAAAAGTGAAAAGGTTAATCATAGTAAGGTGACGTTTGTAAACCGTTACGGGATTACATTGGCGGCAGATATGTATGTGCCGAAGGAGGCGGGAGATTCGCTTCCGGCCATTGCCGTTTGCGGTCCCTTTGGTGCAGTCAAGGAGCAGTGTGCCGGACTTTATGCACAGACCATGGCGGAGAAGGGATACCTTACCATTGCATTCGATCCGTCTTTTACGGGTGAAAGCGGAGGAAATGTCCGGTATATGGCGTCTCCGGACATCAATACCGAGGATTTTATGGCGGCGGTAGACTTTCTGTCACTGAATGATAAAGTCGATCCGGACAGAATCGGTATTATCGGTATCTGTGGATGGGGCGGCATGGCAGTGAATGCTGCGGCGCTGGACACAAGGATCAAGGCAGCAGTTGCTTCCACCATGTACGATATGACCCGTGTCAACGCCAATGGATATTTTGACAGCGAGGACAGCGAGGAAGTCCGCTATCAGAAAAAGGCGGCAATGTGTGCGCAAAGGCTTGCAGATTTAAAGGCGGGCGAATATACCCTGGGCGGCGGTGTCGTCGATCCTCTGCCGGAGGATGCTCCATTTTTTGTCAAAGATTATTATGACTACTATAAGACAGAAAGAGGCTATCATCCACGCTCTCTTAATTCTAACGGCGGTTGGAATGTAATTGGGTGTGAGTCCTTTATGAATCAACCGATTCTGAGATACAGCAGTGAAATCCGCAGCGCAGTTCTGATTCTGCACGGTGAAAAGGCGCATTCCTGTTATTTCGGCAAAGATGCTTATGCCGCAATGGTAAAGGACAGCAGATATGCGGACAACAAGGAACTGCTGTTGATTCCTGATGCGGTTCATACGGACTTGTATGACGGCGGCGGCAAGAACGCCATTCCGTTTGATAAACTGGCGGATTTTTTTGGAAAATATCTGAGATAAACCGTATGAATGCGCTGGACAGAAATGAAAAGCACGACTGGTATTAAAAAATTTCCGGTTGCCAAATTTGTCTGTTCCTTTTATAATTTTTTCAGATGGAGATTTTTTCCGTCAGATGATTTTTGAGACAGTATCAAGGGTGTGCAAACCACTGAAACTACATACGATGGCGTAAGAATGCCATCTGACAGTCAAAGAAGGAGTGTAGTTCTATGAATCAGACAATCAAAGTAAAAAGAAAAGAAACCGGAATCTTATCTTCCAATGGAAAAAATAAGCTGCATGTTGTTGTATGGGAACCTCAATGTGAGATTAAAGCCGTTCTGCAGATTTCACATGGCATGATCGAGTTGATCGATCGCTATGACAAATTTGCCAGATATCTTGCATCATATGGAATTGTCGTTGCCGGCAATGACCATCTGGGGCATGGAAAGACTGCTCAAAATGCAGAGGAGCTTGGATATATGAATGCATATGACGGAAGCAGCGCCATTGTCAGTGATCTGCACAGAGTAACGGTATGCCTGAAAAAGGCTTATCCGGATGTACCTTTTTTCCTGTTAGGACACAGTATGGGTTCCTTTCTGGCAAGAAGATATCTTTCGGAGTATGGGTTTGATAGGAAGAGACCGTCTGCGTTCACGCCGAACGCCAGCATTGACGGTTTTATCTGCATGGGAACCGGAAGCCAGCCGGATTTTGTGCTTCTGATAGCCAGACTAGTTACATGGATAGAAAAAGAAATCAAAGGAGAAAGATACAGGAGCAGGCTGCTGACATTTCTTGCATTTTCCGGTTATAATCTTGGTATTCCTCCGTTTATCATTCAAAATGGCGTAAAAAGATATCGTACCACAAAGGACTGGATTTCCCGGGATACCAGACAGGTAGATGCCTATCTTGCAAATCCTTACTGCCAGTTTATATTTACCGTTAAGGGATTTGAAACACTGTTTAATACAATCCGCTTTATCCAGAAGGAGGAAAACCTTGACCGCATTCCAAAGGAACTGCCGGTGTTGTTTACTTCCGGAGAAAAGGACCCGGTTGGACATTATGGGAAGGATGTCAGAAAACTGTATGAGTTATACAGAAAAAGAATCAGCGCAGATGTATCCTGTTATCTGTATGAGGGCGCCAGACATGAGGTTTTAAATGAGCTGGAATACGAAAGGACATTTGCAGATATCAGGGATTGGCTGCTTGCGCATATCACGGAGTTAAAACAGGTATAAATGAAAATAGCTATAGATTTGAAAATAAGAATCGGATATAGAATACGGGACTGCCGCAAGCCGGCAGTCCCGTATTGGACTTTATAAGATAACGACTTTATTTTTGCCTGTTTTCTTAGCCTGATATAGGGCTGTATCTACTCTTGTACAGAGCGTATCTAATGTATCATCCTTCTTTGCTTTCGTTACGCCAAGGCTGATGGTCTGCGTCCGGGCAATCGGGAATGAGGTGTTTGCAAAACACTGGCGGGTCAGCTCTGCAACCAGGGATGCGGCTGAGATATCTGTATCCGGAAGAACCAGCATGAATTCTTCACCGCCCCACCTTCCTGCAGCATATTTTGTAGATTTGCGCATAATCTCATTGTGCAGAATTTCTGCCAGTGAAATGATGACCGTATCACCCTCCTGGTGGCCGAAATTATCATTTACCTGTTTAAAATTATCGATATCCAGCATGACAAGAGAAAAATTGCGTTCACCTGAACCGTCTAACAGCTCCGCAATCCGTCTTTGGGTTTCCGTACGGTTGAACAATCCGGTCATGCCGTCGGTAATGGCAGCCTCCTTCAGATTTTTATTTGCAATTTCCAAATTGTTGTTCGCCTGTTCCAATTCCAGGGAAGTCGCGCTGATAAACATCGCGAGACGGGAAACAAGCGGAATCCTGGACGAATGCTCCTTACTTTTCAAAGGTGCAGGGGCTGCAGCGGATTTTTTAGGACCCTCCCGCATGGCAGCAACGACCAGAGTGACGTTATGCTGATTCAAATAATTGTTGGTCCGTATGAATTCCCCATGAGAAAAGAAGCCGACAGAAGAGGCGATATCTTTGAATGGTTCCAGTTCATAGGCCGGTTCACTCGTATTCCAGAATGTACGCCTTGCAGCACAGGAAAAGATGTGCAGCAGATCCGGACAAAAGCTGCGGATATTCTTACTGTCTTCTGCAATGATTTCTAGAATGGTTCTGGGATCACCATAGGATAGGCTGACAGTCGAACCAACGTCTATATCTGAGGACATGACGATAGAACCGTCAGCATTGCTGGCCACCGGTACACGGACGATATTTGTACCGTTATGCTCATAGAACAATGGGAACTCCAGAGTATTGTAAAAAAAGTTTTCGTCGTTATTAATATGCAGATATTTGTAATAAACATCATAGGCAGGAATACCGTTCAGCTCCTGAAGAATGGAACCGTCAGATTTTGTAACGGTAAATTTTCTTCCGAGCGGTTTCCATCCGCTGACTCTGATGGAGTCCACATGGAAATCCTTACCGCCGTAAAAGACAATCACGATGGAGCTTTCCGAGAAACCTCCGTCTTTTGAAAATACGCAGGAAGCGTCGCTGGTAATATCATCACTGCAGGCTACGCCGCCAAACATCTGTATATCGGGACGTATGCGGTCCAGACCTTCACAGAATCTGGTATAGGAGCTTTCCGGTATGGTAAAATACATTTCGATTGCCCTGAGCCAGGGACTGTTTTCGGCCTCTTTTGTAATTGCTTCCGTAATCCATTCCACCGGTTTGCTGTGGAGATCATATTGAAAAATTTTGAATTGTGATGATTCGTATTCAAAAATGGTAGCAGTGACTATGATTTCTCCGGAAAGCTGACAGTTGATCAGGTTGCCGCTGGTAGAGCATCCGAAGTACGGAGCCTCCGGGAAAATCTGCTCAATCATCTGGCATAGTCTGTTTATGACAGCTTCTTCCAATATTTCGGAAAATATCTGGAACATCAGATTGGATGCTCCGGCAGTATTACATTTCTGCTTCAGATCCTCAAGCTCTTTGATAAAATCTGCTTCGTTTTGATAGATAATCTCATATTGTTTCATCCGTAGCCCCCTTTAAAAGAAATATAGCAGGTTCTTATCCTGAAAAAGTGCATTCTGATCATGTGTAACCCCGTCTGTCCTGTTGAACCCTTTTTTCTGTTTAAGAACATCTCAAATATTACCGGGCATTGATATGCCGTTCGTATTTTTTGTTAAGTACCTATTATGATAACATGAATCCCGCAAAAATACAATGAGAAAACACCATTACGCATTACAAAAAAGAGGCGGATTCTTGTCCGCCTCCCGTGTTGTATGAAGTGCCCTTACAGGCTGATTTTTTTATTCAGAAGGTAACCGCTTCCCAAAAAGCTGATTACAGTACAGATGAAATAGAAGATTGTCTGTGGAAGGGCGTTGATCAAAAGCTTTGAAAATGTATCAATTTCGTTGAATTTGTAAATGGCCGGCAGAGCATCGCCGATCTTTGTGATGATTACAATCAGTGCAATAAACAGTATAAAACTGATGAACCCCTTCAGCCTGTTATTCTGCAGAACGGTCGAACAGAGTGAAACGGCCAGGTATGCTACGGTAATCATTGTGTAGAAACCAACCAGAAGGATCAGGATATAGGACAGAATATTAAACAGCAGAGAAGTAAACGGAATGTTTATAGAAGCAAATACCGCTTTAATCAGTTCTATGAGACTTTCCAGTCCGTATGCGTCTGCCGCTATGGAATAGTCGATCACAGCCAGTCCGCCGATGATAATAACCAGGATGATACCGGTAATAAGGGTGGTAATCAGCTTTGCCCCAATGATGGCATAGGTGGAGATTGGAGCCATAAATACCAGATAGCCGGATTTATTTTTCAGGTCTGCGCTGTAGGAGATAATACCATATAGCAGAACAAAGATAAAACCGCAGGATGCAGCCAGCATGAGCAGAGATGCGGCAATGACGGAATGATTCTCGTTATTCATCAGTGTTGCCACGGTGAAATAAACCTGCAGCAGTCCGAATATAAAAAATACAACCAATAAAGGAAATAAATTTTTTCTGTACTCATATTTTATCATTTTTAACATTTCAGTTTTCCTCCTAACTATGCATAAATTTCTTTATACAGCTCAACAATGGATTTTCCATATTGCTGTCTTAATGCTTCAGCTTCTCCGGTAAGGACGCAGGATCCGGACTTAATAAAGATTGCATTGTCTACAATTTTCTCCAGCTCATCCACCAGATGACTGGATATGATTACGATGGTATCGTCGGAGATATGCTGGATAATCGTGTTGATAATCTTATCCCGTGCAATAATATCAATACCATTTAAAGGCTCATCCAGCATAACGACTTTGCTGTTTCTGGACAGCGTGATTGCAATTTTCATTTTTGCCATCATACCGGAAGACATTTCTTTGATTTTTTGTTCAGGATTCAGATCCATCTCGGCCAGCAGGTTCAGGTAAGTTTTGAAATTGAAATCATCAAAAAAGTCCGCATAGTAATTACCGGCCTGCATACAGTTCATGTATCCGAAGAAATAAGCCTCAGTAGGCATATAGGCAATCCGGGCTTTCGTTTTGTAAGTAAGGGGTTCCCCGTCCAGCGTGATGCTTCCCTTGCTTGGCTTTGCCAGCCCGGAAATCATTTTCATAAGAGTGGATTTGCCGCTTCCGTTCGGCCCTAAGAGGGCGTAGATTCTGCCGCTTTCCATTTCCAGATTCAGATTCGATATAGCAGTTACGGTCATATATCTTTTTTCCAGATTTTCACATTTTAACATTATTGATTATCCTCCCTTGTTTTATTGGAATCATATTGTTTGAGTAATTCAATCATATCCTTCGTACCATATCCAAGCGCAGTCATCTGTTCCAGAAAGTAGGACAGTACCTCTGTTGTCAGCTCCTCCCGGATTTTTTGGATGACAGCCGGATCTTCCGTTACAAAAGTTCCGATGCCGCGTCTGGTGAAGGAAAGTCCCATATATTCCATTTCGTTATAGACTCTTGCCGCCGTATTCGGATTAATCTGATATTCGACAGCCAGCTCTCTGGAAGATGGCAGCTTTGCTCCAAGAGATAGTTCGCCGGACAGAATCCGTCGTTTGATATCCTGGATTACCTGAAAATATATGGGAATATTGGATTTAAATTCCATAATATTCCTCCTTTTTCTGAAATTGTGTGTGAATTACTGTACTAGACAAATAGTACACTAGTAAAATAGATATGTCAAGAGAAAATTTAAAAAAATTTAAAATGACAGACTGACGTTCCCTAAAAGCTGTTTTTGGGAAAACAGAGGACAGAAATATTTACAGGTGGAAATCCTTAAAGTTAGATGATATACTTATAGGTAACAGATAGGATACTCTGGTATGCAGGCGGGCTGCCGCCGGCAGTTTGACAGACTGCTCTATCAAGAATGGAGTTGACAGCTATGAGCGAGAAGAGGAATACAAGGCAGAAACAGATTATCTTTCAGGTGCTCAGGGAACAGAAAAATCATCCGACTGTTGCGGAGCTGTTTGAGGAATTAAAAAGCAGAGGGTATGAGATTGGAAAATCCACGGTATACAGAGTCTTGTCCGATGCTGTGGAGGAAGGATTGATTGGCAGTGTTTTTACGGATGACAGACAGGAACACTTCGATGGAACCTTAGAAAGGCACTACCATATCATCTGCAGGAACTGCGGGCGTATCTTTGACAGCCATATGACCTATGACCCTGCTTTTACGGAGCTTGGAAAACAGGCGGATTCCGGCTTTCAGATTCTTGAACATAGTCTGGAATTTTACGGTATCTGTCCGGAATGCAGACAATAAAAACAAAAGCCGTAAACAGGAGACTTCGTAAGGATGTCTCCTGTTTGCGGCTTTTGTCTTTTACGTTTAATTTTCATCCATATCAAGCGAATCTTCCAGCGCTTCGCTGCTTTCTGTAATCGTAGAAATGATTTTTGCGGATTTTACCGGACGGGCAGGCTCTGTCATAGGATTTCTGATATATGTGTCACTGTCTTCTGATTTTGGAAGTACCACGTTCTTACCAAGAATGGAGTTGCGGTTGCGGTATGCTTTTTGTTCGGCGAGTGCCTCCGGATCTTCCTCCTCTTCATTCTCTTCATCATTCGTGATGCCATACAGGTCATCAAAATAGGAGGCGTCGATATTCAGATCAAAATCTGCATCTGCGTGGCCAACCTCGTCCAGGCAGTCATTATACAGGGTTGTCTTATAGCACTTTTTGAGCTGCGCGATCAGTTCGGTATCCTCATATTTGAGCTGTTCCAGGATTCTTGCAATGATAATGCCCTGGAATTCATCGCTCCATCCATCCTCCAGTTTGATAACGATACCAAGCTTTCTGCTGCGGACAGACATACAGATCACTCCGCGGGAACCATCCTTCATCAGTAAATCAGGATTCTTGTTGATATAGTAGGACGGAGTATAATAATCATTGATTTTTTCAGGATGTTTGTTAATACATTCAAAGTCATAGGAGATGATATCTGCAACATCCTCCGGCAGGTTGAACGGATCAGCCAGCTTCGCATATGCCAGCGCAATATTACGCATAGGCAGGGCAAAGACAGGAACCCCGCATCCGTCAATTCCTGTTGCAATCTTATAGGTAGGAGTCTGGCTTAACATGGATAGAAAGGAGATAATCTGTTTTTGTACCGGGGAATCCGGATCCTGATATCCTTTGACATTGCCGGTCAGCTCTCTTTGCAGGAGCATCAGGCTCAGGTGCTTGCCGGAACAGCAGTGCTGCAGCTTGCTTTTGCCCGGAACCGGATTCAGCTTAGAACCCATGGCAAGCTTGTCTGAAATCGAAGCCGCAGAAGTGGAGCCGCAGGGATTCATAATCATATCTTCCGGATTTAAACCGGTTTTTTCTACAATGTCGTTCAGAACAAAAAGATGGTGGTTGCTGCCCCAGTGAGAGGAGTTGAAAATAGCAACTTCTTCACTGTTTAACTGAAATTTTTCATGCAGACCTGCAAGCAGGGTAGGCAGTACCTGTATCGGCTTACTGGCAGAACGCATGTACGTCTGCTTTTCAATATCTCCGGTATAGGCAATGGTTTCTCCCGTAGATGCCACAATGGCAACGGAACCGTAGTGAACATTTTCCACAACATCTCCGCGGTATTCTTTTACTAATATTTTTGACATAACCCTCACTCCTCCAATTAAAACCTGTCTTGATTATACATTTGTTAATCGGGAATTTCAATCGGTTAGAGACGAAAGTTCAGGAAAAGGTTATTGTTTGTTCCGGATATTGTCAAAATAGAATAACAGTCTGTGAATAATGTTCAGTTCTTCTGCGGAGAGCAGGGAAACATCAATCAGCTTGCGGTCATCCTGTCCCATAATATAATCTGTGGTTACATGGAAAAAGGATGCAAGCTCCATGATCTTTTCAGTAGACGGAATGGAGATGCCCATTTCCCATGCATTGACACTGGAACGTGTGACAAACATGGCTCTTGCCAGATCAGACTGGGAGATATTCCTGTTTTGACGTAATTCTTTGATTCTATCGGCTGTCTTGATGATCATGATTATAAACCTCCTTCTGTAAGTATATAAGTAAACAAATAGCCTATAATTATCATGAATGACTATTAAAAATTGACATTGAAAAAGATATATCCGGATAAAAAAGTATGGTAATTTTATTGGCTTTGTTTTATAAATGTTATAAAAAGATATTGATTTTTCGTAATAATGATTAAAAAAGTTGTAAATTTTTTATTTATTTTGTGAATTTGCATAAAAAACTTTGCTTATCATAAAAATGATGCTATAATAAAAATAAATTACGTACGAAGGGGTGACTATATGATTAAGAAGGAAATGATAGCCATGCTTCTTGCCGGAGGACAAGGCAGCCGTTTAGGTGTACTTACCTCTAATCTTGCAAAACCGGCAGTTGCATTCGGCGGGAAATACAAGATTATCGATTTCCCATTGAGTAACTGTATTAATTCAGGCATTGATACAGTCGGTGTTCTGACCCAGTACAGGCCGCTCAGGCTGAATCAGCATATCGGAATCGGGATTCCGTGGGATCTGGACAGAAATATCGGCGGCGTGACGGTTCTGCCTCCATATGAGAAGAGTGACAACAGTGAATGGTATACGGGAACGGCAAATGCGATTTACCAGAATCTGGAGTTCATTGATTACTATAATCCTGATTATGTACTGATTCTGTCGGGAGATCATATTTATAAGATGGATTACGAGCATATGCTGGATTATCATAAATCCTGCAATGCGGATATCACACTGGCAACCTATCAGGTGCCATGGGAGGAAGCGGGCAGATTCGGCGTTGTAATTACGGATGAGAATGGAATTATTTCAGAATTCGAGGAAAAGCCAAAGAACCCGAGAAGCAACAAAGCGTCTATGGGAATTTACATTTTCAGCTGGAAGGTGCTGCGTGAAGCCTTAATTACAATGAAAGATCAGCCGGAATGTGATTTCGGCAAGCATATTATTCCATATTGCCATAATAACGGTAAGAAGATCTGTGCATATGATTTCAGAGGCTATTGGAAGGATGTAGGGACACTCGGTTCCTATTGGGAAGCCAATATGGAACTGGTGGATATCGTTCCGGAATTCAATCTGTATGAGGAATACTGGAAGATCTATACCAAGTCAGACGCCATCCCTCCACAGTACATTGCAGCGAGCAGTAAAGTAGGCAGATGTATCATCGGAGAGGGAACAGAGATATATGGAGATGTTGAGAATTCCGTTATCGGTTCCTGTGTAACAATCGGTGAAGGAGCGGTCGTTAAGAACTCCATCATTATGAATGGAGTTACCATTGGAGACGGCGCATATATAGATAAGGCGATCATTGCTGAAAATGTGGATGTAGGTGCAAATGTCAGACTTGGCGTAGGCGAGGAAGCCGTAAATGAACTGAAACCACAGATTTATTCATTCGGTCTGGTTACAATTGGTGAGAACTCTACGATTCCGGCCGGAGTTTCCGTAGGTAAGAATACTGCTATTTTTGGTAAGACCGGTCCGGAGGATTACCCGGACGGGGCCTTAAAGAGCGGCGGCAGTATTATAAAGGCAGGTGAATAGATATGAGAGCATTAGGAATTGTTTTAGCAGGTGGAAATAGTAATAAAATGGGTGATCTGTCAGCAAAGAGGGCAGTTGCAGCCATGCCGATTACAGGCGGGTACAGAGCAATTGATTTTGCACTTTCCAATATGACGAACTCCCATATCCAGAAGGTAGCTGTATTTACCCAGTATAATACACGTTCTTTAAATGAACATCTGAATTCGAGCAAATGGTGGGATTTTGGCAGAAAACAGGGAGGACTGTATGTGTTTACGCCTACCATTACGGCTACCAACAGCTATTGGTATAAAGGAACGGCAGATGCGTTGTATCAGAATATCAACTTTTTAAAAGAAAGTCATGAACCGTATGTTGTCATTGCTTCCGGAGACGGCATCTATAAGATGGATTATAATAAGGTACTGGAGGAACATATCAGCAAGGGAGCGGATATCACGATCGTATGCAAGGAGATGGCACCGGATGAGGATGACATCAACCGTTTCGGAGTAGTCAAGACGGATGAAGAGGGCCGCGTGATCGATCTTGAAGAAAAACCGTTGATTGCAGAGACCAATACAGTTTCAATCGGGGTGTATGTCATCAGAAGGAGACAGCTGATTGAGCTGTTAGAGACTTGCGCCAATGAGGGAAGAAGTGATTTTGTCAGAGATATTCTGGTAAGATATAAAAATGTAAAGAAAATTTATGCTTATATGATGGATTCTTATTGGAGAAATATCGGAACGGTAGAATCCTACTACAGAACCAACATGGACTTCCTGAATAAGGATGTCAGGAATTATTTCTTCAGACAGCATCCGGATATTTACTCCAAGGTTGAAGATCTTCCGCCGGCAAAATATAACAGCGATGCTGTTGTAAATAACAGTATGATTGCCAGTGGATGTATCATAAATGGAACTGTAGAGAACTCAGTGTTATTTAAAAAGGTTTACGTTGGAAACAATTGCGTGATCAGGAATTCGATTATTCTTAATGATGTTCATATTGGGGATAATTCTGTCATTGAAAATTGTATTGTCGAAAGTCGTGATACGCTTCGCGCCAATACGGTTCATCAAGGCACTCCTGAGGAAATAAAGGTTATTGTTGAGAAGAATTTCAGATACGCATTGTAGAGATAAGTAACAAAGGGGGTATACGATGCAGATAACTGATATTAGAATCAGAGGCGTTGAAAAGGAAGGAAAAATGAAGGCCGTTGTATCGATTACGATTGATGATGAATTTGTAGTTCATGACATCAAAATTATCGAAGGTGATAAGGGTATGTTTATTGCCATGCCAAGTCGCAAGGCCGCTGACGGAGAATATAGAGACATCGCACATCCTATCAACACGGAGACCAGAGAACGCCTGCAGAATATGATACTTGAAAGGTATCGTGAATTTCTGGAGGAGTAAGAGCAGGCAGATCCTTTGCCGGATGTTGTGGACGGGCCGTAAATATGAGACATATTTATGACATCCGGTAGATGGAACGCCAAAATCAAGCAGAAGGAGTGGGCATCATGAATTACATAATCAGTGGAAAGAATATTGAGATTACAGAAGGCTTAAGAAACGCAGTATATGACAAGCTGTCCAAGCTGGAGAAATATTTTGCGGAGGACGCATCCGCACAGGTTACGTTCAGCGTAGAAAAAGACAGACAGAAAATAGAAGTAACGATTCCAATGAAGGGACATATTATCCGTGCCGAGCAGGTAAGCGACGATATGTATGTATCAATCGATCTTGTACTGGAGGTTATTGAAAGACAGGTTACAAGGCATAGGAAAAAGCTGATCGATAAGGAGCAGAACGCATCATATCTGCAGCATACCTTCGTGGAAGAGGATATAGAAGATGATGATGAGATTCAGATTGTAAGGAGCAAGAAATTTCCGGTAAAACCGATGTATCCGGAAGATGCCTGTATACAAATGGATTTGCTGGGACATAACTTCTTTGTATTCAGAAATGCAGATACAGATGAGGTCAATGTAGTCTACAAGAGAAAAGGAAATACTTATGGACTGATTGAACCGGAGGATTAAAGAAATTCTGATATAAGAAGAGACCGGACGGTACGGAGATATAAATCTGTACCGTCTTTTTTGTTTTTGGACAAGGGAAAATAAAGCCTTGCTATAAATTGGATATAATGTTAGAATGTACCCTGAATAACAATATGTAGGAGTGTGTGAAAATGGGTTTATTTGAAAAAATCTTCGGAACGCATAGCGAGAAGGAGCTGAAAAAAATATCCTCTACGATAGATGCGATAGAAGCGCTGGATGAACAGATGCAGGCTTTGTCCGATGAACAATTAAAAGCAAAAACACAGGAATTTAAGGATAGATTTGCACAGGGCGAGACTTTAGATGACCTGCTGGTTGAGGCATTTGCAGTAGTCAGGGAAGCAGCGTTTCGTGTACTGGGCATGAAGCATTACAGGGTTCAGTTAATCGGTGGTATGATCCTGCATCAGGGCAGGATTGCCGAGATGCGGACAGGAGAAGGTAAAACGCTGGTATCTACCCTTCCGGCATACCTGAATGCCTTAGAAGGAAAAGGCGTGCATATTGTCACTGTCAATGATTATCTGGCAAAACGTGATGCAGAATGGATGGGACAGGTGCATGAGTTTCTCGGGCTGAAGGTCGGTGTTGTATTAAACAGTACCACGACCGATGAAAGACGGGAGGCCTATAATTGTGATATTACCTACGTGACCAATAACGAGCTGGGCTTTGATTATCTGAGAGATAACATGGTTATATATAAGGAAAAGCTTGTATTGCGGGGACTGCATTATTGTATAATTGATGAGGTGGACTCTGTTTTGATCGATGAAGCCAGAACGCCGCTGATTATCTCGGGTCAGAGTGGTAAATCCACGGAATTGTATAAGATGTGCGATTACCTTGCAAGACGTATGAAACGCGGCGAGGGTGACGGCGAAATCTCCAAGATGGATCTGATCATGAAGACGGATATAGAAGAAACGGGAGATTTCCTTGTAAATGAAAAGGACAAGTATATCATGCTGACTGCCAACGGAGTAAAAGAGGTAGAGCAGTTCTTTCATATTGAGAACCTCTCCGATCCGGAAAATGCAGAAATCCAGCACAATATCATTCTGGCGCTGCGCGCCCATAATCTGATGTTTAAGGACAGAGATTATGTTGTAAAGGATGATCAGGTACTGATTGTCGATGAGTTTACCGGACGTATTATGCCCGGCAGAAGATTTTCAGACGGTTTACATCAGGCGATTGAGGCAAAGGAGAATGTTAAGGTAAAGAGAGAAAGCAAGGATCTTGCAACCATTACCTTCCAGAATTTCTTCAATATGTTTGAGAAGAAAGCGGGTATGACCGGTACGGCCCAGACGGAGGAACAGGAATTCAGAGAAATCTATGGCATGGATGTTGTTGTCGTGCCAACAAATCTTCCGGTACAGCGAATTGACCATCCGGATTCTATATTTAAAACGAAGAAGGAAAAGCTGAATGCCATTATTGAACAGATCAGCCAGAGCTATCAGAAAGGACAGCCTGTGCTGGTGGGTACGATCAATATCGATGCTTCTGAAGAAATCAGCCACCTGCTCAGCAGAAAAAAAATTCCGCATAAGGTATTAAATGCCAAGTTCCATGAGATGGAGGCGGAGATTGTGGCGCTTGCAGGACAGAAGAACGCCGTGACGATTGCAACGAATATGGCAGGCCGTGGTACCGATATCAAGCTTGGGGAAGGTGTCGCAGAGCTGGGCGGACTTCGGATTATCGGAACGGAACGGCATGAGTCCAGACGTATTGACAATCAGCTGCGCGGACGATCCGGCAGACAGGGAGATCCGGGTGAGTCCAAGTTTTATCTGTCTCTGGAGGATGATCTGATGCGGCTGTTCGGATCGGAAAGAGTGATGAGCCTTTATGATACACTCAAGATTCCGGAAGGAGAGGAAATCCAGCATAAGACCATTTCCAACTTTGTGGAAAAGGCGCAGATGAAAATAGAGAGCAATAACTTTGCAATCAGAAAAAATCTGCTGGAGTATGACAGAGTCAACAACGAGCAGAGGGAAATCATATATAAGGAACGCCGGATGGTTCTGGACGGCGAGGATATGCACGAAGTCATTTTGAAAATGATCCGGGATGATATTGCAGGCTGTGTCGATCAGGTATGTTCCACAGAATCGGATGCTGCCGAATGGAATATCGCAGAGCTTGACGATATGCTCAGAAGCATCATTCCATATGAGAAGCCGATTGCACTTACGGAGGACGAAGCAAAGAAGGGGGATATTCAGTCCCTGAAAGACCGGTTGTATAACGAGGCGGCAGAATTATATAAAAAGAAAGAAGAAGAAATCGGTGATGCGGAGCGGATGCGTGAAATCGAACGCGTGATTCTTCTGAAAACCATAGACAGAAAATGGACGGATCATATTGATGATATGAGCCAGCTGCGGCAGGGAATCGGCCTGCAGTCTCTGGGTCAGAAAGATCCGGTTGTAGAATACAAATTTGCGGGCTATGACATGTTCAATGCCATGACACGGTCGATTCAGGAAGAGACGGTTAAGCTGCTGTTCCGTGTCCGTGTAGAGCAGAAGGTAGAACGTGAAGAGGTCAATAAAGTGACAGGAACCAATAAGGATGATACCGTATCAAAGGGTCCGGTCAAAAAGGCAAAGAAAGTGGGCAGAAATGACCCATGTCCATGCGGCAGCGGCAAAAAATATAAGCAGTGCTGCGGTAGAAATGAATAGAAAAGCAGGTGAGTTTGGTGATTGAATTAGAGCAGCTTAAAATGACTCTGAACACATATAGACAACCACTGACGGAAGTAAGGGATTCACTTTGACATCCCCGGCAGAAAAGATCAGATAGGAAAATTACAATATGAAATGGAACAGCCCGGGTTTTGGGATGACGTCCGCCGTTCCGGAACCGTTTCACAGGAACTGAAAGAACTGCAGACTCAGGTAGAGGATTTTCAGAATCTGGAATCCGATTATCAGGATATTGAGACCCTGATTCTTCTGGCACAGGAGGAAGCAGATGCTTCCTTAATTCCTGAGATAGAGGAGATGCTTGAAACCTTTCAGACAGAACTGGAAACTTTCAGGATCAGACTGCTTTTATCAGATGAATTTGATGCTGATAATGCAGTGCTTACCCTGCATGCAGGGGCAGGCGGAACCGAATCCTGCGATTGGGTCAGTATGTTATACAGAATGTACACCAGATGGGCGGAAAAGCATAATTTTAAAGTAGAGGTACTGGATTATCTGGACGGTGATGAGGCGGGTATCAAGTCCGTGACCATACAGGTCAACGGGGAGAATGCCTATGGTTATCTGAAATCCGAAAAAGGAGTTCACCGTCTGGTCCGCATTTCTCCGTTTAACGCCGCCGGTAAGCGGCAGACCTCTTTTGCCTCCTGCGATGTGGTGCCGGAGATAGAAGAAGATCTGGAGATAGAGATTAACGACGATGATTTAAGGATTGATACCTATCGCTCCAGCGGAGCGGGCGGACAGCATATCAATAAGACCTCGTCCGCCGTTCGGATTACCCATCTGCCTACGGGTATTGTGGTACAGTGCCAGAATGAGCGGTCACAGCACATGAATAAGGATAAGGCTATGCAGATGCTGAAATCCAAGCTGTATCTGATCAAGAAGCAGGAAAATCTGGATAAGATATCCGATATTCGCGGTGAGATTCTGGAGAATGGATTTGGAAGCCAGATTCGTTCATATGTCATGCAGCCGTATACGTTGGTAAAGGATCACCGGACCGGAGAGGAAAGTGGAAATGTTACCGCAGTTTTAGACGGAGGGCTTGACAATTTCATGAATGCCTATTTAAAATGGAGCAGCCAAAAGGAATCGTCAGATACTTAAGTATTCAAAAAAGCGTACGCATAGAAAGTTGAAGGAGAGACAACCAGATGGTAAATATAGCAGTTTTAGGATATGGTACAGTTGGTTCGGGCGTTGTGGAAGTCATCCATACCAACAAAGAAATAATCGACAAAAGGGCAGGGCAGGAAATCCGTATTAAATATGTACTGGATTTGAGAGATTTTCCGGGGGATCCGGTAGAACAGATCCTGACACACGATTTCAATGTGATCTTAAAGGATGAAGAGGTAAAAGTGGTTGTAGAGGTAATGGGCGGCGTGGAGCCGGCGTATACCTTTGTAAAACAGTGCATTCAGGCAGGCAAGAGCGTTGCAACCTCGAATAAGGAACTGGTAGCTGCGCATGGCCCGGAGCTTTTGGCTCTGGCAAAGGATCATATGGTAAACTTTTTGTTTGAGGCATCTGCCGGAGGCGGAATACCGATTATCAGACCGCTTAACAGCTCTATCACAGCGGATGAAGTAACGGAGATTACCGGTATTCTGAATGGAACCACCAACTATATTCTGACTAAGATGGCCAATGAAGGCGCGGACTATGCAGATGTACTGGCACAGGCACAGAAACTCGGATACGCCGAGAGAAATCCGGAAGCTGATGTAGAAGGCGGGGACGCCTGCCGTAAAATTGCTATTTTATCCTCGATTGTATATGGTAAGAATCTGGATTATACCACAATCCATACAGAAGGAATCACAAATATAACAAAGGAAGATTTTCAGTATGCAAAGGTGCTAGACGCCGCAATCAAGCTGGTCGGAACGACAAAGCTGACAGATGGCGTCCTGTATTCGTTTGTCGCACCGATGATGCTTGACAGCAGACATCCGCTTTCCGGTATTGATGATGTATTCAATGGAATCTTTGTTCATGGAAATGTACTGGACGATGTCATGTTCTATGGCAGAGGAGCCGGTAAGCTTCCGACAGCTTCCGCAGTGGTTTCCGATGTTGTGGATGCAGTAAAGCACATGGGTAAGAATATTATGACGATCTGGGATGCGGAACCGCTTGAGATCGGAGATTTCAGTCAGGCGGTCAACCGGTTTTTTGTAAGGACGGCGTCAGATTCAGAGGAGACTGTTAAGGAAATTTTCGGAGATGTAGAATTTGTGGATGCGGGAATTTCTTCTGAGAAGGCTTTTCTGACGAAGACTATGACGGAAGGAAGCTTTGCAGTGCTTAAGAACAGACTTGCAGATGTTAAAAATGTAATCCGGGTTGCGTTCTAGCGGATGGAAATGATATAGTATGTAAGACCTTCTGCCGGACGGCAGCTTTACGATATATGAAATCGGAGGACACAAAAATGAAATATGTTGTTGTACTGGGTGACGGTATGGCAGATTATCCGTTAGATGCCATAGACGGAAAAACCCCGCTGGAATATGCAAAAACAGAAACACTTGACCGCCTTGCACCTGTATCGGAGGTGGGGCTGGTTCATACCATTCCTGAAGGTATGAGTCCGGGAAGTGATACGGCGAATCTGTCCGTGATCGGATATGATCCGAAAAAATATTATTCCGGGCGCTCCCCGCTGGAAGCGTTAAGTATCGGGGTGGACATGAAGCCTACCGACATTTCATTCAGATGTAACATCGTAACTTTATCAGAGACAGAAGACAGTTACGAGGAGCGGACGATCATAGATCATAGCGCAGGAGAAATTTCAACAGAGGATGCGGCGGTTCTATTGGATGCCGTGAAAGCTGAGCTGGAAAATGAAACCTACAAATTTTATGTAGGAACCAGCTATCGGCACCTGACTATCTGGGATCACGGCAAATTACTGGAGCTGACGCCTCCGCATGATGTACTGGGGCAGAAGATCGGACAGTATCTTCCGAAAGATCAGGCTTTGCGGGAAATGATGAAAAAGAGTTATGAGATACTGGTTAATCATCCGATTAATCTTGCCAGAAAGGCAGCGGGTTTAAATCCTGCAAACTCAATCTGGTTTTGGGGTGCAGGGACCAGACCTGCATTGTCCTCTTTTGAAGAAAAGAATAAAAAACGCGGCGTGATGATATCTGCCGTGGATTTATTGAAGGGAATTGCGGTTGGCGCAGGCCTGAAGAATATTACGGTTCCCGGCGCAACGGGAGGGCTTGAGACCAATTATGTTGGAAAAGCAATGGCGGCGGTGACCGCCTTGTGTGAGGACGGATATGATTTTGCCTATATTCATGTAGAAGCGCCGGATGAAATGGGCCATCAGGGCAGTATGGAAAAGAAGATACAATCCATTGAAAATCTGGACGCAAAGGTCATCCGGACGATTGTGGAGGAATTTGATAAGAGGAACGAGCCTCTCAGGCTTTTGGTTCTTCCGGATCATCCGACCCCGATTGTAAAACGGACCCATACCAGCGATCCTGTACCATATCTGTTGTACGACAGCACGGCTGTTTATGAAAACAGCTATCAATATAATGAAAGAGAAGCAAAGCAGTCCGGCATTTATGTTGCGTGCGGACATAAGCTCATAGATAAATTATTTGCGAAATAGCAGGCAGGAGGACAAAATGTTAATAGTAAAGAAGTTTGGTGGTACTTCCGTCGGAAATACCGAAAGAATCTTTAATGTTGCCAGAAGATGTATTGAGGACTGGCAGCAGGGAAATGATGTCGTAGTTGTTTTATCAGCGATGGGCAAATATACGGATGAACTGATTGCTATGGCAAAAGAGGTAAATGAGAATCCACCGAAAAGAGAAATGGATATGCTGTTTACAATCGGAGAGCAGATGTCGGTAGCCTTAATGGCAATGGCAATGAACAAACTCCGGGTTCCGGCAGTTTCCCTCAATGCATTTCAGGTAGCAATGCATACCACGTCAGTATACGGAAATGCACGTTTAAAAAGAATTGATGTAGAAAGAATCAGACATGAGCTGGAACAGAGAAAAATCGTGATTGTCACCGGCTTTCAGGGAATCAATAAATATGACGATTACACCACATTGGGACGCGGCGGTTCAGATACGACAGCCGTTGCACTGGCAGCGGCGCTCAATGCGGATGCCTGTGAAATCTATACGGATGTTGACGGAGTATATACGGCTGACCCGAGAAAGGTACCAAATGCCCGTAAGCTTGACACCGTAACGTATGACGAGATGTTGGAGCTTGCAACCTTAGGCGCAGGAGTATTACACAATCGTTCGGTAGAATTAGCAAAGAAATTTGGCGTACAGCTGGTTGTACGGTCAAGTCTTAATACATCGGAAGGGACAATAGTGAAGGAGGAAACCGGAATGGAGAAAATGTTAGTAAGCGGAGTTGCCGCAGATGCAGATACAGCAAGAGTTGCAGTCATAGGATTAGAGAATACGCCTGGTATAGCATTTAAGTTATTTAATGCTCTGGCGAAAAATGATATAAATGTCGATATGATTTTACAGTCTGTAGGCAGACACGGAACAAAGGATATCAGCTTTACCTGCGGCAGAGACAATGCAGACAGGGCTGCAGAGGTGATCAGACAGTGTATGGGCAAGCTGGAAAGCGTGGATGTTAATAAGACAGTTGCGAAGGTTTCCATTGTCGGTGCAGGAATGCAGTCCAATGCCGGCGTTGCGGCAAAAATGTTTGAGGCTTTATATGATGAAAATATCAATATCAGAATGATATCCACATCAGAGATCAGAGTTACCGTTTTGATTGACGAACAGTATACAGAACGTGCCATGAATGCAATCCATGAAAAATTCTCACTTGGAGAAAAATAATCAATATTATGAACGAAGCGCCGGAGTTTCCATAGAAAAGCCAGTCGGTTTTTTTATGATAAGCTCCGGCGTCATATTCAGGGAGGGTATGCGAATGAAAAGAACTGATTATATCAGCTGGGACCAGTACTTTATGGGAATTGCCATGCTGTCAGCCCAGAGAAGCAAGGACCCGTCCACGCAGGTCGGGGCATGTATCGTAGATGATAACAACAGAATTTTATCAGTTGGCTACAATGGTATGCCGTCCGGCTGTGAGGATGACGTCATGCCGTGGGGTAAGACAGGCAGCCCGTTGGAAAATAAATATTTTTTTGTCTGCCATGCGGAGCTGAATGCGATTTTAAATTATCGTGGCGGCAATCTCAAGGATGCACATGTATATTCCACTCTGTTTCCATGTAACGAATGTGCAAAAGCCATTATACAATGTGGAATCAAAGAGGTTATTTATCTGTCAGACAAATATGCAAATACGGAGAGCACGATAGCCTCCAAGCGTATGTTTGATCTGGCGGGCGTTACATACAGGGCCTTTGAAGTAAAAGGAAAACAAATTACATTTGATCTATAGGAGGATCACATGAGCGGTAATCATTTAGAGATGGATGCAGGTATGAATAAAAAAGTTATGCTGGGGTTTTTGTTTTACAACGGCTATGTCAGTCCGGCAGGGTTTGCCGGTATTCTGGTTGGAATCATAGCATGGATATTTGCCGGCTTATATCACACGAAGCTGGGTGTGCCTGCGATAGCGGTGCTGATACTGATTGGCTGTATGTTTTTGCTGCTGAAGCCATGGATGCTGTATATTCAGGCGGGCAGTATTATGAAGAATGAATCCTGCTACCGGAAGCCGATGCATTATTCTTTTGATTCTCAGGGAATTGTGATCACGCAGGATAATGAAAATGAGTTCCTTTCCTGGAACAAGGTGAAGAAAATGGTTCTGACAGCGTCTATGCTGGCAATTTATGATACAAAGCAGCATGCATTCATCCTGCCTTTATCAGAGGCGGGTGAGGAAAAGGAGCGTCTGCTTGTACTAATCCGGCAGGCCGCATCCGAGAATAAGTGGAAATTCAAGGATTTCTATAAGAATAATGAGAGATAGAGAGATGAAAGAAAGCTTTTGTAAAGAAGATACTTATCGGATTGGAAAGGAACTGGGACAGCAGGCGGTATCCGGACAGGTATATTGCATATACGGAGATCTGGGGGTCGGAAAGACCGTTTTTGCCCAGGGCTTTGCTGACGGACTCGGCATTAGGGATGTTGTAAACAGTCCGACCTTTACGATTGTAAAGGAATATGAGGGAGGCAGATTGAAGCTGTATCATTTCGATGTTTACCGCATCGGGGACGTGGATGAAATGGAAGAGATCGGATATCAGGACATGATAGACGGAGACGGGGTCTGTCTGATCGAATGGGCAAATCTGATTGAAGAAATTCTCCCTCCGCATTATATTCAGATTACGATTGAGAAGAATACGGAACGGGGACCGGATTACAGACAAATGGAGATAGAAGAGGTTTAAAATGAGAATTCTGGGATTTGACAGCTCAGGGCTTGTAGCGTCTGTTGCTGTTGTAGAAGAAGACAGCTTGATAGCGGAATATACAATGAATCATAAAAAAACCCATTCGCAGACGCTGCTCCCGATGCTGGACGAGATGCTTGCCATGGCTGAGATATCGCTGGATACAATAGACGGCTTAGCCATAGCCGCAGGTCCGGGATCCTTTACGGGACTCAGGATAGGCTCCGCAACCGTGAAAGGTCTGGCTCTTGCCCTTGATATCCCGGTCATTCCGGTGCCGACGCTGGAAGCTCTGGCATATAACCTTTGGGGAAGTGACGGCCTGATCTGTCCGATCATGGACGCCAGAAGAAATCAGGTATATACAGGCTGTTATTCCTTTGACCAAAATGAAAAGCTTATAATGGAGATGGATCAGATTCCAATGGATATGGAGGAACTGATTGCACTCCTTAACCGGAAAGGACGGAAGGTTATCTTTCTGGGAGACGGAGTCGTACCGTATCGCAAAAAGATTGTGGACGGGATGAAGATTCCGTACACATTTGCCCCTGCCCATATGAACAGGCAGAGAGCCGCTTCCGTTGCCGTCTGCGGATGCATCCGTTTTCGTCAGGGATATTACGAGAACGGAGACGACCATAAACCGGTTTACCTCAGGGTTTCACAGGCAGAACGGGAACGCAGTGAAAGGGAAAAGGAAAACAGACATGATACAACAGCGGCAGGAGATAAGTGATGCCTCAGGCATACGAATTCAGGAGGCAGGAAAAGAACAGCTTCCGGAGATTGCAGAACTGGAAGCAGACATATTTCAGCCGCCCTGGAATGAGCAGATGATATCGGCGTCCTTATATGGAACGAACGATATGGTTTTCACTGCTGTAGGAGCGTCGCCGTCCGGAAAAAAACAGGTACTCGGATATTGTATTTTCGCAATCCATTGTGAGGATTGTGAATTATACAGAATTGCAGTCCGCCCGGATTACAGAGGCAGGGGGATTGCCAAAGCAATGATGACGCAGATGATAAAGTACTGTAAAGAAAAACAGGGTGAAAATATCCTTCTTGAGGTGCGGTCCTCCAATCAGACGGCGGCAGCCTTATACGAGTCATTCGGGTTTGAGGAAATTGCAAGGAGAAAAGGATATTACAGAGAACCGCAGGAGGATGCAAGGATCATGAAGCTTGCAAACATTTCCACTAGGATTCCGGATGAACATCCGATATAATCGGATGTGTAAAAAAGTCGAAAATCATAGGAGATGAAGAGCATGCAGGAAATTTTTTGCAATATGTGCGGTAAAAAACAGAAGACAGAGTCAGATATTCTGATGGAGGATACACTTTCCGTGACAAAGCAGTGGGGATACTTTTCTAAGAAGGATGGAGAAATTCATCATTTTTGCCTGTGCGAAGACTGTTATGACAAGTGGATTGAAAATTTTGTCATCCCTGTTGAAAAGAAGCATACTGTGGAATATTTGTAACAGATTGTTGGAGGAGAAAAAATGCTGGATGTCTGTTTGCTTGGAACAGGTGGGATGATGCCATTGCCGCATAGGGCTTTGACATCCCTGATGGTAAGATATAATGGAAGCTCGATTCTGATCGACTGCGGGGAGGGAACCCAGGTTTCTCTCAAGCAGCAGGGCTGGAGCTTCAAATCAATTGATGCGATCTGTTTTACGCATTTTCATGCAGACCATATCAGCGGACTGCCGGGCCTGCTTTTGACGATCGGAAATGCAGAGCGGACAGAGCCCCTCCTGATGATCGGTCCGAAGAGACTGGAACGTGTCGTGAATGCCCTGCGGATCATTGCACCCGAGCTGCCGTTTGAGATACAGTTTCAGGAGCTTTCGGAGGAAGAAGAGAGCTTTGATGTCTGCGGACTGCGGGTAGAAGCATTCCGCGTGCTTCACAATGTGACCTGCTATGGATATTCCATAAGTCTTGACCGGGTAGGAAAATTTGATGCGGAAAAAGCCAAAGCCCTTGCCATTCCGCTTCCCTGCTGGAACAGACTGCAGAAAGGAAATACCATAGAGCTGAATGGGCAGACCTATACGCCGGATATGGTGCTTGGTCCGCCGAGAAAAGGATTGAAGCTCACCTATTGCACGGATACCAGACCGACGCCTTTGATCGTTTCACATGCGGCTCAGTCAGATCTGCTGATCTGCGAGGGTATGTACGGAGAAGACGAAAAGCTGCAGAAAGCACTGGAGCATAAGCATATGACCATGTATGAGGCTGCAGAAATTGCCGCAGAGGCAGATGTAGGGGAACTGTGGCTGACCCATTACAGTCCTTCTCTGATCAGACCTGCCCAGTATATGGACAAGGTCAGGGCAATTTTTCCAAGAGCGGTTGCGGCAAAGGACAGAATGGAGACGGTACTGAAATTTGAAGATTAAAGGGAACGGGATATGAAAGACGATGTAAAGATTCTTGCCATTGAATCCTCCTGTGATGAAACATCCGCAGCGGTTGTGGTAAATGGCAGGAAGGTGTTATCCAATATTATATATTCACAGATCGAGATTCATACTGTATATGGTGGCGTGGTTCCGGAAATTGCCTCCAGAAAGCATGTGGAAAAGATCAATCAGGTAATCCGTGCAGCGTTAGAAGAAGCAAAATGTACATTGGATGATATCGATGCAGTTGCAGTTACCTATGGACCCGGACTGGTCGGTGCCTTGTTAGTGGGGCTTGGCGCTGCAAAGGCAATCAGCTATGCAAAGAAGCTTCCGCTAATCGGCGTACACCATATTGAAGGTCATATTGCCGCCAATTTCATAGAATATCCGGAGCTGGAACCGCCGTTTATGTGTCTGGTGGTATCAGGCGGACATACGCATCTGGTCAGGGTGAAGGATTACGGCAGCTTTGATATTTTAGGAATTACCAGGGACGATGCGGCAGGGGAAGCATTTGATAAGGTAGCGAGAGCAATCGGACTGGGCTATCCGGGGGGACCCAAGTTAGACAAGCTGGCCAAAGAGGGAAATCCTGATGCCATAGTGTTTCCAAAAGCGAAGATTTCCGATTCTGAATTTGATTTCAGTTTCAGCGGTTTGAAATCTGCAGTCCTAAACTATATCAATCAGGCGCAAATGCGGGGAGAAACCATCCGGACAGCAGATGTGGCAGCTTCCTTTCAAAAGGCGGTCACGGAGGTGCTGACAGAGCACGCCGTATGGGCAGCGAAAAGATTTGATATGGACAAGCTGGCGCTGGCAGGCGGCGTGGCATCCAATTCCGCACTCCGGGCAGCCATGGATCAGGCGTGTAAAAAAGAAAACATACATTTGTATTATCCGTCGCCGTTACTTTGCACAGATAATGCCGCCATGATCGGTGCCGCCGGATATTACGAATATAAAAAGGGAATCAGGCATGGATGGGATCTGAACGCAGTACCTAATCTGAAGCTGGGTGAATGATCCCGGCCAAAGATGATATATAAATAGGAAATAAAGCATGAATCATGCCGGTGTGAACAAAAAGACAGGAGAATGGCAAGATGAAAGAAAAAATATCTGCAATTGTTCTGGCTGCGGGAAAGGGCAGCAGGATGAAAAGTGACATACAAAAACAGTTTATGCTACTGGGTGATTATCCGGTAGTATATTATTCTCTGGCGGCTTTTGAAAACAGTCCGGTAGATGAGATTCTGCTTGTTACAGGAGAAAAGGATATTCCATATTGCAGACAGGAGATTGTGGAGCGTTATGGATTCCGGAAAGTAGCGGCAGTGATTGCAGGCGGAAAGGAGCGGTATGAATCCGTATACAAAGGCCTATGCAGTCTGAAGGATTGTTCTTATGTGATCGTTCATGACGGGGCAAGACCCTTTGTAACGGACAGGATGATCCGGGACAGCCTTTCAGAGGTAAAAAGAAGCAGAGCCTGTACCGTCGGCGTACCGGTCAAGGATACGATTAAAATCGTAGATGAAGAGATGAAGGGCGTGGCGACTCCCGACCGGAAGACACTGTGGCAGATCCAGACGCCGCAGACCTTTGAATATGCTTTGCTGCGGCATGCATATGACACGATGCTCCGTACCGGAAATACGCATGTGACAGATGATACGATGATTGTGGAACAGTATGAAAATATAAGCGCCAAAGTCCTTGAAGGAGGCTATTTTAATCTCAAAATAACAACCCCGGAGGATTTGAAATTTGCGGAAATTTTTTTGGGAAAAGTTGTTGACATGAATGTAGATGAGTGATAATATAAACAAGTCGCTGATGAAATGGCGACATTTATAAAATTGAGATATAGCATGGAGAGATATCGAAGTGGTCATAACGAGGCGGTCTTGAAAACCGTTTGTCCGCAAGGGCGCGAGGGTTCGAATCCCTCTCTCTCCGCTTGCTTTTCGGAAAACGAAAAGTTTAAGCGCTTGATACTGGGAGAAGTACCCAAGCGGTTGAAGGGGCTCCCCTGGAAAGGGAGTAGGTCGTTAATAGCGGCGCGAGGGTTCAAATCCCTCCTTCTCCGTTCACGATATACTTAGTATTGAGTGAAAAAGAACCTTGAAAAACGAACAACATGACAACCCTGAAATTCCAAGCAGAGAATTTCAAAGAACAGACGAACGGACCGG
>CANRQE010000013.1 GCA_947632705.1 uncultured Coprococcus sp.
ATTTTGGGCCACCATATGATGGCTTATTTGTGATGTTCAAATTTATACTCTATCCGCTACCTCTTAGTTTCAAACTTTTTCTCTTCCGGATGTAGTATTCATAGGTTTGATTCTCCTTGCAGCATATATCCTACTCCCCAGACGGTTTTGATCAATTCTGGATTGGATACATCTTTTTCAAGTTTCGTTCGAAGCCATCTGATGTGAACGGTTAAAGTAGACGGTTCCACCTGAGAAAATGCTCCCCACACTTCATTTAAAATCTTCTCCTTTGGTAAGGCTATTCCTGCATGCTTTGTCAGATATAACAGTAAATCATATTCCATAGGAGACAGAGATACCTGCTCCCCATTTCTGGTTACAGTCCGACTGGATTCATCTATAAGGATCCGGTTATCTTCTCCCGCCTGTAACTCCCGAACCTTTGAAGCATTTCCATAGCCATAAGTTCTTCGAAGCAAGGAATTGATCCTGGACATTAACTCCTTTAAGGAAAATGGTTTCGCCAGATAATCATCCCCACCCATATCCAGACCTATAATCTTATCATCCTCGCTCGTCCTTGCACTGACAAAAATCACAGGCACTTCTGATACACGTCGCAGTTCCTCACACAACTCAAAACCAGTACCATCCGGCAAATTGATATCCAGTAATATCAATGCCACCTTTTCCCGTTCCAATAGTTCGTAGGTTTCTTCTAAGTTGGTAACATGAAGTGCTTCATGCCCTTGATCCTCCAGCATATCTGCAATGATCATGGATAAATCCTGATCGTCATCTACTATTAGAATTTTCATGTTGTGACCCTTTCTCCAGTATACTTGCATCTCTCAACTCATGTGTGACTATGCTTTTATTTTGCTTCAATTCAACCATCCATACACTGCTTATTTTGATTCTACCATTTTCATCTCCATAATAAAAGTGGAGATTTAATTCCCAATCTCCACTCCTGTATAATAATATTTTAAAATTGTAATGTAATCCTCACCTTTTTTTGCCAGAGCATTTGCTCCATATAAGGATAGCCCTACGCAGGAACCTTCCCCGATTGTAATGATCCTGAAGTTGCCGTCCACTAAGTCAATATGAAAATTTGTTGACGGAAGATCCATGACCCCGGCAAATTCTTCTCCTGACATAACAGTTCCAAATACATTGACCTTTTTTGCAAAGCCCGAAGTCGTCGCTTCTATTACTTTTAATGCCGCCGGATCAATATCTGCCTCGGCCGTTTCCGTATTGCCGCCGGACTGTTCGGGCACATCCTGCTGCTTCCCCTCATTCTGATTTTCACCTGAATCCGTATCAAAAGCCTGATATCCTTTATCTGAAAATATTTTCTTGATCCTGATTTCACTGTACATGGCAGAAACGGAAAAATTATCTGCCTCTATATCCATGCTGCTTTCCACGCTTTGCAGATAGGGCAGATCAATCCCGTAAATTTCGGATGCACTGGCTGTATTTCCTACACTGATCCTGTGATACATCGGTACAATACAGTCTGATGAATAAGTTATCACCTGCCCTTCGGTCTCTGCAACTGCCTGATAGATCCGATACAGATTCGCTTCATAGCCGCTCCCCCACATTTGTCTCAAATCCCCGTCTTCATATCGTATCTCGATCAGCTGATCCTCATTAATCAGACGTGCGCCGCTGTCCGTATAAGTATCTGCATTCTCGTTCATTTGATAATAAATGGAAGTCCGGATAATCACCGCCATGGTTTTAAGCATTTCATCTTCCCATGACAAATCGGCCTGTCCGGCCAGCGTATATACTACATATTCCTCGACATCAATCAGTTCATATTCTCCCTGACTGTAAATGCATACGCTTCTTCCGCTTTTTAACCCTTTGATATCCACCTTTTCCTGATAATTACCTGTCTGAAAAATACTGGTAATGATATATGGTATGGCAAATGCAGCTACAAGCCCCGCACAGATCATAATTATTTTTTCACCCATATAAATTCCCCGTTCTGTTTTTCTGTATCCGGTCTATCAGTGCTGTAATTGGCAGCTTGTTTTACATCACCTGATGCTGCCGGCGTGTCCTTCTATAACCATTCTATTCATTGATTACCTGAAATATGAAAAAAATCCGATCGATTGATCCAGGCCGTTGAGGCATCCATTGCTGTACGGCAGGCTTTTGTTTGATCAAGAGAATTTAACATGACAAAATCATGAATCATTCCCTGTACACGGATTGCCGTAACCGGTACCCCGGCAAGGCGCAGTCTTTCTCCAAAAGCCTCGCCTTCGCTGCGAAGTACATCCGCCTGTCCATTGATGATCATTGTTTCCGGTAACCCCTTCAGGCAGTCAAGATTTGCCCGAAGCGGAGATGCCGTGATCTGGTTTCTGTCCGCTTCACAGGTCGTATATTGCTGCCAGAACCATTGCATTCCGGCACGATACAGATAGTAATCAACGGCAAACTGCCTATAGGATGGCGTATCAAAACAGGCATTGGTAACCGGATAATATAACAACATTTTTCGAAGCTTCGGTCCACCGTTCTTTTTTATCATTAACGCCATTGCAATTGCCATATTGCCTCCTACACTGTCTCCTGCAATCATTAAAGTACTTTTGTTAAGACAAACATTTTCATCCCCGATTATTTTCCGGATATTTGATAATATGTAATAACATTGCTCAATTGCCACCGGATATTTTGCCTCCGGCGACAAAGAATATTCCGGAAATACAACCAGGGAATTTGTCCTTGCAGCAAGCTCCCTGACAAGCTTCTCATGCGTATGGAAGCTTCCAAATACCCATCCGGCTCCATGAATATAGAAAATTACATTTTGAACCGGCTGCGGACACTCCGGGGAAATAAAATAGACAGAAACGGCACCCCATCTCCCGGTATGAATTTCAGCAATTGAAATATTGGCAGGATATTTGTATACAGGTGTATCCTGCGCCTCCTCCAATACTTTTCTTCCCTGCTCCGGAGGAAGCGTAAATATAAGCGGCGGAATCGCACTCTGATCACATACAATTTCTGCTGCCTTTTCCAAAGGTACGCATCGTTTCATAAAATTCTCCTTACACTGCTTACTCTCATATAAGAATATGCAAATACGTTCTGATTCTTGACAAACTTTAAAATCCGTACTATGATGTGAGAGTATTCAAGATAAGTTAACTATGAACTCGTTGATATGCAGTCATTGTAATTTTCAGGATGCATATGAACGATTTTTTTATGTATTAGGAATCCAATGTTTTTCTATTATATGAGGCTTGCTTTATTGGGTACACAAAGGAGCAATGCTCCGGAATATATTTTTTTACAGGAGGTACCCTCATGAACAACGGTACAGTAAAATGGTTTAATGCAGAGAAGGGATATGGTTTTATTTCCAATGACGAGACCGCAGAAGAGGTATTCGTACATTTCTCAGCAATCGTAGGAGAAGGCTACAAAACATTAAAGGAAGGTCAGAAAGTGACTTATGAAGTAGAGGCAGATCCAAAAGATGCGGCAAAGAAAAGAGCGGCAAACGTAATCGCTGTTCAATAAGTGACAAACAGCCCTGACGTTCTTTGTCATATTCAGACATGAAAAAGCCGCCGGCCGGCAGCCTGTATGATGAACAATCCTCATATGACTGCCGGCCGGTGGCTTTTTATCTTCTGTCAGAAAAATTATAATGTCACTTTTACTTTCTTTAAGTTCCAAATTTCCTTTGCATACTGTTCGATGGTTCTGTCTGATGAGAACTTACCTGCACATGTCGTATTTAACATAGCCATCTTTGCCCATTTCTTCTCATCTCTGTACGCAGCATCTACCTTCAGGTGCGCTTCTGCATAGGAGTCAAAATCCTTCAAAATAAAGTAAACATCCTCTTTGGTCAGGGAATCATACAAATCCCTGAAACGATCCGGATCATCCGGCGCAAAGGTTCCGTTAATCAACTGGGTCAGAACAGTCCTGACTGCCTGATTATTGTTGTAGATATCCATCGGGTTATATCCGCCCTCACGCTCATACTTCATAACCTCATCTGCTGACAGGCCGAAAATGATGGCGTTCTCTTCTCCAACCTCTTCTACAATTTCCACATTTGCGCCATCCATTGTACCAAGGGTTACGGCACCATTTAGCATGAACTTCATGTTACCGGTACCGGAAGCCTCTCTGGATGCTGTAGAAATCTGCTCGCTGACATCTGCTGCTGCAAAGATCATCTCAGCATTGGAGACACGATAATTTTCAATAAATACTACCTTAATCTTTCCGTCAATAGATTCATCATTGTTTACAACATCTGCAACGGAATTGATCAGCTTGATGATCAGCTTTGCTCTCTTATAACCGGCAGACGCCTTTGCTCCAAAGATAAAGGTTCTCGGATACATATCGAAATCCGGCTCCGTTTTTAACCGGTTGTACAGATGCATAACATGAAGGATATTCAAAAGCTGTCTCTTATATTCATGCAGTCTCTTAACCTGAACATCGAAAATAGAACGGGGATCTACGTCTATACCGTTGTATTCCTTGATATATCTTGCCAGACGGATTTTGTTCTGATACTTGATATTCATAAACTCCTGCTGGCACTTTTCATCATTGACATAGACCTTCAGTTTCTTTAAATGTGTCAGCTTTGTAATCCATTCATCCCCAATCTTATCTGTAATCCAGCTTGCAAGCAGCGGATTTCCATGTAATAAGAACCGTCTCTGCGTGATACCATTGGTCTTATTATTGAACTGTTCCGGTCTCATCTCATAGAAATCCTTCAGTTCACGTTTCTTCAGGATTTCCGTATGAAGCGCTGCAACGCCGTTTACAGAATAAGAACCTGCGATAGCAAGATGCGCCATCTTGACCTGACCGTCATAAAGAATCGCCATACTCTTGACCTTCTCCTGATTTCCCGGATACATGCTCTGTATTTTTAAGACAAATCTTCTGTTGATCTCTTCAACAATCTGATAAATACGAGGGAGCAGTCTTGAGAATAACTCAATCGGCCATTTCTCTAATGCTTCCGACATAATTGTATGATTCGTATATGCACAGGTTCTGCATGTGATATCCCATGCATCATCCCATTCCAGACATTCTTCATCCATTAAAATCCTCATAAGCTCAGCAACGGTAACCGTCGGATGTGTATCGTTCATCTGGAATGTAACCTTATCCGGCAGCTTATGGATATCAGAATTATTTTCCTTGAATTTCAGAATTGCTCTCTGGACAGAAGCTGATATAAAGAAATACTGCTGTCTGAGTCTCAGCTCCTTACCTGCATAGTGGTTATCATTCGGGTAAAGAACCTCGACAATTGTTTTTGCAAGGTTCTGCTGCTCAACAGCTTTCTGATATTCGCCCTTATCAAAGGAGTCCAGATTGAATTCCTGAATTGCCTCGGCATCCCAGATCCTCAATGTATTAACAACATTATTTCCGTATCCGATTACAGGCAGATCATACGGTACTGCACGAATGGACTGATAACCTTCCTGAATAAAGTGGTTCTTTCCTTCCCGGTTTTCTACTCTGACATATCCGCCGAACTTTACTTCTACCGCATATTCCGCACGTTTCATCTCAAACGGATTTCCATCCTTTAACCAGTCATCCGGAAGCTCTACCTGATATCCGTCTTTGATACCCTGCTTAAACATACCATAACGATATCTGATACCACAGCCATATGCCGGATATCCAAGTGTTGCAAGAGAATCAAGGAAGCAGGCGGCAAGACGGCCCAGACCACCGTTTCCAAGCGCCGCATCCGGCTCCTGGTCTTCGATCACATTTAAGTCAAAGCCCAATTCATCCAATGCCTCCTTTACGGCATCATAATAGGTCAGATTGATCAGATTATTACCTAAAGCTCTTCCCATCAGGAATTCCATGGATAAATAATAAACCGTTTTTACATTTTTCTTTTCATACTCTTTGTGAGTTGCAATCCATCTGTCAATAATATCGTCTTTTACGGCATAGCTGACAGCCTGAAAAATCTGCTGTGGGGTTGCTTCCTCAATAGATTTACGATAGAGTGTTTTTACATTCGTAATGACCTCTTTTTTGAAGCCTTCCTTATCGAAATCCGCTAACATCTTCATTTATAATATCCTCCTTGAATAACATTTACCAAATAACAACACAGGACATCGTCCGTTACGTTCTTTGTATGAATTCTGACCTTAAGTCATATCCTGTTTAATATTATCAAAAATATACTTAATTCTCAATATGTGTATTTATTTTTGTTAGAAACTACCTAAAAATCAGAAAAAGGTCAAATAAAACTAACAAAATGACAATAGAAAACAAGATTCAGTATCCTGTTTTGATGCCTTTTTGTTTCACTTTTGCTCTGTTTCTGCTACAAATATGATGTCTCTGCGTGCTACTTTTCTATACAGAATCATGAAATATGGGAGGAGCATATATGCCAACACTATATATCGATCAAAAAGCACTGATAAAAAATATTAAGATAACAAAGCAGCTTGCGGGAGATGCAAAAATAATCGGAATTGTAAAAGAAAATGGATACGGACTGGGGCTTCTCCCCTTTTCACAGCTTCTAATGGAGTGTGGAATCGAAACCCTGGCGGTATCAAGTATTGAAGAAGCAATTTCTCTCCGTGAATCCGGCATAAGGTGCGATATTCTCCTGCTTTGCCCTCTTTACAAGAAAACAGATATCCTGGAAGCATTCCGCCATGATGTAATACTGAATATTGCCTCCCCCGCCTGTGGTCGTCTGGCAGAACAGGTGGCAGAAGAAGCCTCCATCTGGAATGAAGCACATCTTTGCATTGATACCGGATTTGGCCGCTATGGTTTCTCATATGAGGATACGGAAGGCATCCTGGATATTGTCAAACATATGAGGCATATTGAAATAACCGGTATCTATTCTCATTTCTATGCCTCTGCCTGCAAAAGAAAAAAGCCCACCATTAAACAATTTAAACGATTCACTTCCCTTTGTGATGCTTTGGAAGAACATTCTGTTTTTATCGGTACCCGGCATATTGCAGCTTCCTGCGGTCTGTTAAAATTTCCTGAAACCCGACTGGACGCCGTCCGCATTGGTTCCGCCTTTCTCGGCAGGCTCCCCTTTTCTAATCAATGGGGATACCAGCCAATTGGAGAATTAAAAGCAGCTGTCTCTGACATCCATACTCTTCCAACGGGACAGGGCATTGGATATGGGCATTCCTATATTGCAAAGAAAAAAACTACCATTGCCATTGTTTCCGCAGGCTATTCCCATGGTTTAGGAGTACATCGTACCATGGACAATCCAAAGATAAAAAATATACCGGGAGCAATCTGTCATTTTTTCAAAAAGATTTTGTTTCCAAAACGTATATACGCCCTTTATCAGGATCAGACTTTTCCTGTGATTGGAAAAATCGGAATGAATTCCTGTATGATCGACATCACCGGTACTGATATTCAGATTGGAGATATTGTAAGTCTCCCTGTCAACCCGATTTTCGTGGACAGCAGCATAGAAAGACAATACAGCATATCATAAGACTTTTCTATTCCATGCCATATTGGGGGACTTGCAGCGCCAATTCGGATTATGATCAGCACTGAAACTATCAGCATTCCAAACATCACCCATATGTGCACCATCCTGACAGAATATACCCATAAAACAAATATAAGATATATCCCTATGGAAGAGCATAGACAGCTTTTTGAAAAACGTAAATATACATATCCCGGTTTTCCTGTAAAAGATAACTGTCCATGATAAGTCTGTCTACCAGTCTGGTTGCAATTTTCTCCATATGAATTGTACCTCCATATATAAATTCTAAAAAAAATTAAAATAAAAACAACCCATATTGCAGAATTGGAACAAATCTTGCAGAATTGGGAAAAAAATGGTCTAAAAAACAAAAAAATGAATCCAGCAGACAAAAAACCCGGCAGCCGAAGCTGCCGGGAAATGTCAAATATAAATAAATCCATAAAATATTTTAATCATTCTTCTTTACGCCAAAGGTTACTGTTTCTCCATTGATGTTCCATTCCTTGGAATAGCCGTCTACAGCTCCGCATACGATATCAGAAGCCATAACGTCCGTTTTGATACTGTCGGCATTTCCGGACAAAATCGCCGTCACCTTCTCGTTTCCATCTGCATAAACAGTAATCTGATCCATAACCTCAAAACCGGCTTCCTTTCTCATGGTTTGAAGCTTAGATACAATCTCACGGACAAAGCCCTCTTCTAACAGCTCCTCTGTAAGGTTGGTATCAAGAACAACCGTAATGTGATTGTCCGCCTCGGATACATACCCCTCCATCTTCGCTGTCTCAATCAGCAGATCTTCCTCAGTCAGTACAATCTCTACTCCGTCTGTCTCGAACCTCAGAGCTCCGTCTGCCTTCAGTTCGGCCATGGCTGCATTTCCATCCAGTCCGGACAGGTATGCCCGGATGCCGTTTAACTGTTTTCCATATTTCGGTCCCACTGTCCGAAGCTGCGGTTTAAAGCTATAAGAGGTAAATGCAGATACATCATCTGTAAATACTGCCTTCTTTACATTTAACTCATCTTCAATAATTGCAATTTCTTCCGCTGACAGTGCCAGATCTGCTTTTATATACATAGTGCCGATCGGTTGTCTGTTCTTCACGTTTGCAGTATTTCTTGCAGCACGTCCCAGAACGACAATCTTGAGGATTTCGTCCATTGCCGCTTCAAGCTCCGTATCTATCCGGTCCTCTTTCGCCTGCGGAAACTCACAAAGATGAACGGATAACGGTGCATCCGGATCAATATTACGAACAAGATTCTGATAAATATCCTCTGCCATAAACGGAATCATCGGTGCTGCCGTCTCGGCAATCGTAACAAGTGCCGTATAAAGAGTCATATAAGCATTCACCTTATCCTGCTCCATACCCTTTGCCCAGTATCTTTCACGTCCCCGGCGCACATACCAGTTACTCATATCGTCCACAAATTCTTCCAACGCTCTTGTAGCCTCCGGAATCCGGTATGCCCCAAGATTTTCATCTACTGTTTTTACCACCGTATTCAGCTTGCTGAGCAGCCACTTATCCATCAGGGAAAGCTTGTCATAGCAAAGATCATGCTCTAATGGATTAAATGCGTCAATGTTGGCGTAGAGCACATAGAATGCATAGGTATTCCAAAGCGTTCCCATAAACTTTCTCTGGCATTCAATAACCGCATCCTCATGAAACCGGTTTGGAAGCCACGGTGCAGAGTTGCTGTAAAAATACCATCTTATCGCATCCGCTCCATACCGGTTCAAAGCCTCCATCGGATCAACCGCATTGCCCTTGGATTTGCTCATTTTCTGTCCGTCTTTATCCTGCACATGCCCGAGCACAATTACATTTTTGAACGGCGCCCGGTCGAATAACAGAGTTGAAATCGCCATCAGGGAATAAAACCATCCTCTGGTCTGATCAACGGCCTCGCTGATAAAGTCGGCAGGAAACTGATCCTCAAAAATATCTGCATTCTCAAACGGATAATGCCACTGTGCAAATGGCATGGACCCGGAATCAAACCAACAATCGATTACCTCCGGTACACGGTGCATTTCCTTTCCGCAGTCCGGACATTGAATCGTTACGGCGTCAATATACGGCCGATGCAGCTCGATATCTTCCGGACAATTATCACTCATTTTCTTCAGTTCCTCTATAGAACCGACGGAATGTCTGCATCCGCATTCACATTCCCAGATATTTAACGGCGTTCCCCAATAACGGTTACGGGAAATACCCCAATCCTGTACATTCTTCAGCCAGTCGCCAAAACGCCCCTTACCGATACTTTCCGGAATCCAGTTTACGGTATCATTGTTCTTAACCAGCTGATCCCTGACTGCTGTCATCTTGATAAACCAGGTATCTCTGGCATAATATATTAACGGAGTGTCACACCGCCAGCAGTGCGGATACTCATGCTCGAATTTCGGCGCATCAAATAACAGTCCCCTGCTGTCAAGATCCACCAGAACCTTCGGATCGGCATCCTTGACAAATAATCCGGCATACGGCGTCTCTTTTGTCATATTTCCTTTTCCATCAACAAACTGCACAAACGGAAGGTCATAGTTTCTTCCCACATTTGCATCATCTTCACCAAAGGCAGGTGCAATATGAACGATACCGGTACCGTCTGTCATGGTGACATAGCTGTCGCAGGTAATAAAATGTCCCTTTTTATTCTGGTTTTCACAGACCGGCTTTACAAAGTCGAATAACGGCTCATACTCCTTGTATTCCAGATCCTTTCCCGTATAACGCTCCAGGATCTCATAGGCAGGCATATCCTCCTTCGCCAGTTTTCCAAGCACCTGATCTAGCAGTGCCTCAGCCATATAATAAGTATATCCGTCTGCTGCCTTTACCTTTACATATGCTTCATCCGGATTTACACAAAGCGCCACATTGGACGGAAGCGTCCATGGAGTTGTCGTCCATGCCAGAAAATAAGCATCTTCTCCCTTTGCCGCAAATCTGACTACTGCAGAACGCTCTTTGACAGTCTTATATCCCTGTGCAACCTCATGACTGGAAAGCGGCGTGCCACAGCGAGGACAATAAGGAACAATCTTAAAACCTTTATAAAGGAGTCCCTGATCCCAGATCTTTTTCAGTGCCCACCATTCTGACTCAATAAAATCATTATGGTAGGTTACATATGGATTCTCCATATCGGCCCAAAAGCCTACCTTTCCGGAGAACTCTTCCCACATGCCTTTATATTTCCAGACAGATTCCTTACATTTCTGGATAAAGGGTTCCAGTCCGTATTCTTCAATCTGCTCCTTTCCATTGATGCCGAGCAGCTTTTCGACCTCCAGTTCAACCGGCAGTCCATGCGTATCCCAGCCGGCTTTTCGTACAACCTTGTGTCCTTTCATGGTCTGGTATCTCGGAATCATATCCTTGATAACACGGGTCAGCACATGCCCGATATGCGGCTGACCGTTTGCCGTCGGCGGTCCGTCATAAAATGTATAGGTCGGCAGGTCTTTTGTCTCTTCTACGCTTTTTTCAAATACCCTGTTTTCTTTCCAGAAATCCAGTACATTCTGTTCTCGCTCCACGAAATTGAGTTTGGTAGATACTTTATCGTACATTTTCTTAATTCCCTTCTCTATTTCTCTATATTTTACACTAAACTTGAGTGTAACAAGTGTTGATTTATTTGTCAATTACAGGATGGGAACTTTTCCCTTACAGACGGAGCTTGGTGCCCTTGCTTCCGCGCTTTACGGCCTTGATCCTGGTAAACGCCACCTCTGTTTCATTTACCGTCAGATGATCCTTTGTCGAACCGACAGCCACCTGCTCAAGCATATCGGTATCGGCAAGATTAATAAACCGGAGACAAGCTGCGCCTTTTCCCTTTTCCGGTATTTCTCCCGCGGCAACTCGGGTATAATAGCCTTCTGCGCTTTTTGCCACAACAAACTCATCCTCTTCCACCGTTCCGATATACGCCATGCTCTCCGTCTGTTTATATGCAGAGATTGATTTCCTGCTCACATCAAATTCCGTACCGGAAACCCGCTTGGCGTCCCCGATTTTGCTGACAAACAGGAATGTCCTGCTGATAAACTGCTCCATACATCCCATGTACAGTATATTTTCAGTGCCTTCCATGTTACAGAATTCAAATATCTGAATACCCTTGTCAGACAGCCTTCCGATCAGACCCGAACCATTATCCTTCCTCTTAACCGCATTTTTCTTTGCCTGCAGCTTAATGATATCCTGCACCTTAATGGAATACATAAGTCCATTGTCGGCGAATACGCCGATCCGCTCCGTATTTTTGCATTTAAATGCAAACCGGTAATCCCGGGTGATCTGCTCTATGTTCTTATCAAATATATTCGCATCCACAACTTTAATATAGTAGAAACGGTCTAACAGTACAGCCACCTCTGAAGCCGCCGTCTCAGCTTTCTTTACAATTACCTCCCCACAGTCCTGAATCTTTGTCAGTCTCGGAATCGCATATTTTTTCTTTATTTCCATCATGTCTTCGATCATCTGCTGTTTCATGGCATTTTTTCCGGAAAGCAGCTTTGTATATTTCCGGATCAGCTTTTCTGCTTCGGCAAGCTCTTTTTTTAAAACATCGAGCTCCAGACCGATCAGCTTTTGCAGACGCATGGCAAGAATTGCATCTGCCTGTTTCTCCGTAAAATGCAGTTCTCTGGCATCCATCTCCGAACCTTTAAATTTGAACTTGATCTGAGAGGTGTCTCCGTGCATCAGACAGGCTTTTGCATCCGCTACCTTCGTGGAGCCCCGCAGAATCTCAATAATCAGATCAATGACATCCACGGCCTCCAACAATCCTGATTTAATCTCCCTGACATCCTGCTGCTGCTCTAACAGCTTCGTATACTTTGTATGATAAAGGTCATATTTAAAATCCGTATAAATCTTCAGAATCTGTTTTAAGCCCATGACCTCCGGCTTTCCATTGTGAATGCAGTTAATATTGACGCCATAGGTGTCTTCCAGACCCGCTTTCTTATATAGAATATTGATCATATTACGGATTTCTTCATCAGAGGTTCCCTTTTTTACGTCTATGCACAAACACTCTCCGTTTTTGTCTCCCCTGTCAGCAATATCAACTACCGCCGGAAGCTCCCTGTTCCTTACAAGCTCTGCAATTGTATCCAGAAATCTTGCGGTACCACCGATCATAGTAAACGGAATTTCTGTTATACAGATACTTTTTCTGCCATATCCGATATCCCTGACCTCAACCTTGCCGCGTACCTTCAGCTTTCCCATTCCGGTTTCGTATACACTCAACAGCATGTCCCGGGAGGCATTGATAATTCCGCCCGTTGCAAAATCCGGTCCCTGCATAACCTCCAGCAGCTCCTCTAACGTAACATCCGGATTGTCCAGATAGAGCCTTGTAGCATCAATGATCTCTCCGAGATTGTGTGTTGGAATATTCGTTGCCATACCGACTGCGATTCCGGTCGAACCGCTGACCAGAATATTCGGCACCTGAAACGGCAAAAAGGTAGGCTCTGTCTCCGTCCCGTCAAAGTTCGGAACGAACTGATCCTTGAAAAAGCCCAGATCTTTCATACACACATCTTCCGTATATTTTGAAATCCTTGCCTCTGTATACCGCATAGCCGCGGCACCCGAGCCGTCCACGGACCCGAAATTTCCATGCGGATCTACAAGCGGAATCGGCAGCTTCCAGCTCTGTGCCAGATTTACAAGTCCTTCATAAATAGAACTGTCTCCATGCGGATGGTATTTACCCATTGTATCACCGACAATTCTGGCACATTTCCGGTGAGGCTTATCCGAACCTGCAAGTCCGTCCAGGGAATACAGTATCCGCCGCTGTACCGGTTTCAATCCATCCCTGACATCCGGCAGGGCCCGCTCCGTTATGACACTCATGGAATAATCCACATAGGATTGTCCCATTTCACTTTCATAATCAACACTTAAAATTTTTTCTGACATTGTATAACGTCCTCATTTCTGCAAAATTACTTTTATTGATAAATAAAACTGTCTTCAGAATTCCGGATATTAAATATCCAATACCGCATCCATACTGTGCGCCTCTATATATTCTCTTCTCGGCGCAACCTCCGTTCCCATCAAAGTCTGGGTCAGGCTGTTTGCCTCTATGATACTGTTGATAGAGACCTGCTTGAGCACACGTTTTTCCGGATTCATGGTCGTATCATACAACTGATCGGCATCCATCTCGCCAAGACCTTTATATCTCTGTATCGTAAACTTCCCTGTGTGAGTTTTTCTATAACGGTTCAACTCGTCGTCCGAATAAAGGTATTTTATATTTTTTCCCTCTCCTACCCGATAAAGAGGCGGTATTGCAATATATATATGTCCCTCGTTGATCAGATCCGGGAAAAAACGATAGAAAAACGTCAGAAGCAAGGTCGCAATATGAGCACCGTCAACATCTGCATCCGTCATGATGATAATCTTATCGTAATTGAGCTTGCTGATATCGAAATCATTCCCGTATCCCTGCAGGAAGCCACAGCCAAATGCATTGATAAGCGCCTTAATCTCTGCATTTTCAAGCACCTTTGACACCGGCTTTTTTTCTACGTTCAGAATCTTGCCACGAAGCGGAAGGATTGCCTGATATTTCCTGTTTCTGGCGGTCTTTGCCGAACCGCCGGCGGAATCGCCCTCCACAATAAAAATCTCACATTTGGAGGCATCATTTGACTCCTGCTTTGCAAGCTTTCCGTTTCCTTCAAAAGAAAATTTATTGATATTGATCTTTGATTTTTCCAGTGCTTTTTTTCTGGACAATGAAACGGCTCTGTCCGCAATATCCTTTAACACCTCATAATTTCTGTCGAAGTAAACGGTCAGCTGTTCTTTTACAATATCATCGACCGCTTTCGTAACATCCGTATTGGACAGCTTGGTTTTTGTCTGACCCTCAAACTGCGGATCCGGATGCTTGATGGAGATAATTGCCTGCATACCGGAACGGATATCCGCACCGCTTAAATTTGCATCCTTTTCCTTTAACAGTCCCAGCTCATTTCTGGCATAATTGTTGATCAGCTTTGCAAACGCGGATTTTAATCCGGTAACATGCGTGCCACCCTCAGGATTCGTAATATTATTCGTAAATCCGATAATATTCTCTTCCCCGTCCTCCGTCATCAGCAAAACGATATCGGCTGAAATGCCGTCCCGCTCTCCCTGAATTGCAATAACAGGAGAGGTTCTTGTCAGTCCCTCAGAGATATCCTCGACAAATGCTGACAAACCTCCCGGCTGGTGATAGACCACAGGATCCTTGCCGTCCCTTTTATTCTCAAATGTGATCGTAAGCTCCGGATTCAGATAGGCCGTTTCTTTAATTCTCTGCCGGATGGCATCTGCTTTGAATTTGACAGTTTCAAAAATCGTATCATCCGGGTACAGGGTTACCGTTGTTCCCGTCCTTCTCTCCTTTAGCTTTGTTTTTGGAAGCAGCCCGTCCACCAGCTCTGTTGTGGGTACGCCGTACTCATAGGTGTCATGATGCAGATATCCGTCTCTTGCAACATCTACAATCAGCTTTTTTGACAAAGCATTGACAACCGCCGAACCTACGCCATGCAGTCCGCCGCTGATCTTATAAGTATTGCTGTTGAACTTTCCTCCCGCATGCAATACGGTATATACCACCCGCTCCGCAGGAATTCCCTCTGATTCATGAATATCTACAGGAACGCCGCGTCCGTTGTCCGACACGGTAGCCGAACCGTCTTCGTTGATACTGACATAAATCTCACTGCAGTAACCTGCCATATGCTCGTCCACCGAGTTGTCAATCAGCTCCTGCACCAGATGATTCAGACCGCTTCTTCCCGTATTTCCAATATACATACCGGGCCTGAGCCTGACCGGCTCCAACCCCTTTAAAACTTCTATGTTTTTCGCACTGTAAGACATTATTCGTCCTCCTGATCCTTATTTCATCCGTTTAGAATGAAGTGCCTACGAGCATTATAACAAAAAAAAAATAGAAATCAAAGAATTCTGTTATTTTCTTGCCCATTCCTCTATTTTCCCTTGACATGACTTCTTTTTATGCATTAAAATGCAAATATATCAAAGGCTATGACAGGAACAGTAAGATGACAGGATGTATCCAGAGAGGCTTTCGCCCGGTGAAAGAAAGCTATACGGACGTTATCTGAACACCACCCTCGAGCTGTCCGTTTGAAAACGGAACGTCGATTACGTTATAATCTTATTGAGAGTCCTCTTATTTTGCCGGTTTTATATTACTGCCTGCAGAACGGAGGGAATTAGGGTGGAACCGCGAAGAACAATCGTCCCTGATGCAGCATTTTGCTGTGTCAGGGATTTTTTGCTTCGTCCCTAATACAACATTTGTCGAAAAGACATAGACTTTCAAGAACAGGAGTAGTAAAAATGAAGATCACATTAAAAGACGGCTCCGTAAAGGAGTATGAACAGGCAATGTCCGTCATTGACATTGCAAAAGACATCAGCGAAGGACTTGCACGCGCCGCCTGCGTTGCAGAAATCAACGGAAAAACAGCTGACCTCAGAACCATGGTAGATCAGGATGCATCTTTAAACATTCTGACCTTTGACAGCGAGGAAGGAAAGCGGGCCTTCCGCCACACTGCTTCCCATGTACTGGCACAGGCAGTCAAACATCTGTATCCGGACGCCAAATGTACCATTGGTCCTTCTATCGACGAAGGCTTTTATTATGATTTTGATATGCCTTCCCTGACCCGGGAGGATCTGGACAAAATCGAAGCTGAAATGAAGAAGATCGTAAAAAACGGAGATCCAATCACAAGATTTACCCTTCCCCGTGCAGAAGCAATTAAATTCATGGAAGAAAAAGGGGAACCATATAAGGTTGAACTGATCAATGATCTGCCGGAAGATGCGGAAATCAGCTTCTATGAAATGGGGGATTTCACAGATCTCTGTGCGGGACCTCATCTGATGAACTCAAAATATATAAAATATTTCAAGCTGACCTCCTCCTCCGGCGCATACTGGAGAGGCAATGAAAACAATAAAATGCTGACCCGGATTTATGGGACGGCATATACCAAAAAAGAAGATCTGCAGGCAAGACTGGAATATCTTGAAAATATCAGACTGCGGGATCATAACAGACTGGGACGTGAAATGGAGCTTTTTACCACCGTCGATGTAATCGGCCAGGGGCTGCCCCTTTTTATGCCAAAGGGAACCAAAATCATCCAGAAGCTCCAGCGTTGGATCGAAGATTTAGAGGATTACGAATGGGGATATGTCAGAACCAAAACCCCGCTTATGGCAAAATCTGACCTCTATAAAATCTCCGACCACTGGGGACATTATAAAGAAGGCATGTTCCTGTTAGGTGAAGATGACGAGGATGAAAACGGCGTCAGCGCTTCCGGAAAAGAGATTATGGCTCTGCGTCCTATGACCTGTCCGTTCCAATACTATGTCTATAAGGCAACACAGCATTCTTACAGAGATCTTCCTTATCGGATGGGTGAAACCTCCACCCTGTTCCGTAACGAGGATTCCGGTGAAATGCACGGTCTTACAAGGGTACGTCAGTTTACAATATCCGAGGGGCACCTGATCTGTACTCCGGAACAGATTAAAGATGAATTTAAAAACTGTGTCGCCCTCGCAAAATACTGTCTGGAAACTCTGGGTCTGGAAGAAGACGTTACTTATCGTATGTCAAAATGGGACCCGGATAAGCCTGATAAATATCTGGGAAGTGCTGCCGAATGGGATATTGTCCAGGACGCCATGCGTGAAATCCTGAACGAAATCGGTATTGATTATACAGAAGAAGCCGGCGAAGCTGCTTTCTATGGACCAAAGCTTGACATTCAGGCAAAAAATGTATATGGCAAGGAAGATACCATGATCACGATACAGCTTGATATGTTTCTGGCTGAACGTTTTGACATGTACTATATCAACGCAAACGGTGAAAAGAAACGTCCATATATTATTCACAGAACGTCCATCGGATGCTATGAAAGAACTCTGGCCTGGATGATTGAAAAGTATGCCGGTGCATTCCCGACATGGTTATGCCCGGAACAGGTTCGTATTCTTCCGATTTCTGATAAATTCCTTGACTATGCAGAGGTTGTGAAAAAAGCGCTCCGAAAAGCCGGAATTGATGTGACCATTGATACCCGTTCTGAAAAGATCGGCTATAAGATTCGGGAAGCACGTCTTGACAAGCTTCCATACATGCTTGTGGTAGGCGCCAATGAGGAAGAAAACCATACTGTATCAGCCAGAAAACGTGGTGAGGACGGAGACATGGGATCCATGAGTATTGATGCGTTTATTGCAATTATCACAAAGGATATACAATCCAAGCAATTAAGACCTTAAGAGGAAAAAGATGAAAAAAGTCAATTTGATCATTCCCTGCTACAATGAGGAAGAAGCCCTTCCTCTGTTTGCAGGGGAGCTGAACAAAGTAATGGAACAACTAAATACCGCAGATGATCATTCCGCCTCCCGGCAATCAGGCGGCACAGAGATTTCCGGAATAAAGGATGACAGGGATGTATCCGGTCAGGCATATGAATTTGAAATTCTGCTGATTAACGACGGATCCACGGATGCCACCCTGCAGGTCATGCAGGATATCTGTACAAAAGATTCCCGTTATAAATATCTCTCCTTTTCAAGGAATTTCGGTAAAGAAGCGGCAATGTATGCCGGATTCTGCAATTCCGACGGAGACTATGTGGCGGTCATGGATGCCGATATGCAGGATCCGCCGTCGCTGCTGCCCCGGATGTTACACTGTCTGGAAACCGAAGATTATGACAGTGTTGCAACCAGACGGGTAACCAGACTTGGAGAACCGCCAATCCGCTCCTTTTTTGCCAGAGCATTTTATAAACTGATCAATAAGATATCGGATGCAAATGTTGTGGACGGTGCAAGAGATTTCCGTCTGATGAAAAGGAATATGGTAGATGCAATTGTCTCCATGTGTGAATCCAACCGTTTTTCCAAGGGTATTTTCGGCTGGATCGGATTTAAAACAAAATGGATAGAATTTGAAAATGTGAATCGGATTGCCGGAGAAACAAAATGGAACTTTTGGGGATTGCTGAAATATGCTATTGACGGGATTATCAATTTTTCTGAAACCCCTATGTCAATAGCGTCAGGACTGGGTGTTACCTGCACCGCCATTTCTTTTATCATGATTCTGTTTATCATCATACGAAAACTGGCTTTCGGAGATGCGGTTGCCGGTTGGCCATCCCTGGTCTGCATCATTTTGTTCGTCGCAGGCTTACAATTTCTCTGTATAGGCATTATGGGCAAATACCTGTCCAAAACCTATATGGAAGTAAAAAAACGTCCCCATTATATTATTTCAGAGACGAATAAAGAAAATGTGGAAAAGATAAATTAAAAATTGCCGGAGATTGTACAGATTCCTTTGCACAACCTCCGGCAATTTCATTGTTTCAATGATATAAGAAAATCTATCACAATAGCTTTCTGCTGCATCACTGTAATAAATAAAACCGCACTATTTCTCCAGTATATCATGAATCAGCTCCATAACCTTCTCGCCAAAATCGGCGGAAAGCTTGTGTGCTCCCTCATAAGAATCACCCTTCACACCATAATAGAATTTCAATTTTGGTTCCGTTCCGGATGGTCTGACTGCCAGCCATGCATCCTCCTCCAATTCATAATACAGCACATTCGCATTTGCAAAGCCGGTTGGTTTTACCTCTCCGGTTTCAAGATTTTTGATATGCTCCAGACGGTAATCTCTGATGACCTTTGTCTTATAACCGGCGATGCTAAGCGGCGGTTCCTCTCTAAGCACATTCATAATGTGTCCGATCTTCTTGGAGCCTTCCACTCCCTTTAGAGTAATGGTCTGAATATCATCCACATAATAGCCATATTTCTCATACATATCCATCATGGCATCCCACAAGGTCTTGCCCTGTGTTTTATAATATGCGGCTGCCTCACAGAGCGCCATGGTTGCAACAATTGCATCCTTATCCCGGGCATGAGTACCGATCAGGCATCCATAGCTTTCCTCAAATCCAAACAGATATGTGCCTTTCCCCTTCTGTTCAAATTTCAGGATCTCCCGGCCGATATTCTTAAAGCCTGTAAAGCATTCGATCAAGTCCACCTGATAATATCTTGCAATGGCATCTACCAGATTCGTTGTAACAATCGTTTTGATGATCGCTCCGTCTTCAGGAAGTCCATGAAGCGCTTTCATCTGGCTGACTTCATATTCGCACAGCAGACTGCCCGACATATTTCCGGTAAATTCCTTATACTCGCCTGTTGCCGTATCCTTTGCATAGATTCCGAGTCGGTCTGCATCCGGGTCCGTTGCCAGTACCAGATCGGCGTCCACCTCTTTTGCCAGCTTCAAAGCAAGCGTAAATGCCTCCTTTGCTTCCGGATTCGGATATGCAACGGTTGGGAAATTCCCGTCCGGCAGCTCCTGTTCAGGAACAACATAAACATTTTGAAATCCGAGTTCCGCAAGCACTCTTCTTGCCGGAATATTTCCCGTTCCGTGAAGCGGTGTATATACAATTTTTAAATCTTTTCCAACCTCATCGATTGCCTGCTTGTGTAATACGAGCTTCTTCAGCTCTGCTATATATGCATCATCCACTTCAGAACCGATCGTAATCAGCAGACCAGCCTGTATGGCTTCGTCCATATCCATCGTCTTTGTGTCGGCAAAATCTGTGATGTCCTTCACTTCCGCCATAATACCTGTATCGTTGGGAGCCGTAATCTGCGCACCATCTTCCCAGTATACCTTATATCCGTTATACTCCGGAGGATTGTGACTGGCCGTTACATTGATTCCGGCAACACATCCCAGATATCTGACAGCAAATGACAGTTCCGGCGTAGGTCTCAAGGATTCAAATCTGTATGCCTTAATTCCATTTGCAGCAAGACAAAGAGCCGCTTCCATAGAAAACTCTGGAGACATTTTTCTCGAGTCATATGCAATCGCAACGCCCTGATTTTGCTTACCTGCTTTTTTAATATAATTGGCAAGTCCCTGTGTTGCTTTGCGTACGACATATCTATTCATCCTGTTTGTTCCTGCACCGATAATCCCTCTTAAGCCTGCAGTACCAAATACCAGATCACAGTAAAATCTTTCCTCTATCTCCTTCTCATCATCGCGGATAGCTGCAAGCTCATCCTTTGTCTCCTGATCAAACAATGGATTGTTGACCCACTGCTCATACACCTGTTTATAATTATATTCATTCATCACACTGCCTCCTGCGAGCTGCTATTGTAAAAATAACAAAGTCCGATATCCCATATTATAACCTTAATTTGTCATCTTGTGAACCCCGTAATAATATGAAAATTCATTTAAAATTTTCTGTTTTTCTTGTTCATCTTCAATAACTTTTTCCAGCTTTTCTATATTGGCAGGTGATATCCAGCTCTTTTTGGAATTCATATAACGGTTACTGATTTTCCAGAATTTTTCAGGATATCGATACATCATATATATAAAAGAATAGTCATCTTCATTCAATGGAATCACTTTTTCATATTCAGAAATAATCTTTACAATCAGATTAAAATTGTAATTATTCTTCTCCATAACCTTTCGGATGAACTGGTACAGATCGATCAGCTGATATCCGGCATGAAATCTGTCAAAATTGGTTGTTGCAACAAACCCGTCACAAAACAATACGCTGTGATAATTATATCCCCCGTGACAATAGCCGATCCGTCCCAGAACAGAGCTCATGCTGCTTTGCTCCATCATGGATTCACACTCTGCGGCCTGCTGATAAAAATAGTCAAATGCTTTTATATACATCAACTCAAAATCATTTTTGGCAGAACGCGTGGAAATAAAATTCCGGATTTTTTTCATTTCCTGCCGCTTTTTCTGAAAATTCCCCGGTGTCTTATAAGCATATGTCTTATCCTCACGGGAAAACAGTTCCCGTCCCTTTATATGAAATTCCGCAAGATTTTCAGCCGCCTTCCCCAGATCACTTAAATTTCCGGGATTACACTCCCTGCCCTCAAAATACTCTCTGACAACAAAAGGATTGCCATACCTGTCCCATGTTACCAGTTCCCCATCCTTATTCTCTATACACCGTTCGATATGGATAAATCCTACATCATACAGATGATCCTTAAACTCCTTTTCTTCCTCCAGTCTTTTTTCCGTGCCACTTAGAGGCGACACCTGCCTGATCCCTTTGTCTGTCTTAAGTATAATCGCACCTCGTCCTCTTCCTATGCCCAACACATCCATATCGTATGCTTCGTATACCTCACACATTTTTTCAGGCAAAAAAATCCCCTCCTGTTCATATTTTCCTAACGGTATTTATGAATCTTTCATCCTTAATGATACCGATAAATAATTGTATGAACAGAAGGGTAAAATAATTCTAAGCATCTTAAAAATAATTCTGAGGTTTTATTTTAAATACTGACACCTGACTGTTTCGAGCAGGGCTTCCCTTGTATTTAACGCAGGATCCTCCAAAACACTGTTAAGCAGCCCTGACAAAATATCTCCCATTTCTTTTCCGGGCTTTATGCCAAGAGCAATCAGATCATTTCCATTAATAGCAAGATCCCTGATTTTCAGACAGTCTTCATCCTCCAGAATCTCCTGGTACATCGACTCCATTGTTTTAAGTGTATTCCATTTGTCTTCTTTATGATAATTGCTCTGAGCCATGATATCAGCCCGTTTGATCTGAACATATAATGGGAAAAAATCCGTTCCCATCTTACTCAGCGCATTGCGGAAGCTTTTCTTTCCGGGGCACTCACCCATTCCATAGTCATGCCATAACACAAGCTTACAGATCGTTTTGACAGAATCATTGTCAAAACGCAGCCGTTTCAAAACAGTTTCAGCAATCTCAGCACCTATAATACTATGCTTATAAAAATGATCAATGCCGTTTTCATCGGTACTGTGTGCAGCGGGCTTCCCCACATCATGCAGCAAAGCTCCAAAACGGCAGACGACTGTCGGCTCTACTTCCTTTATCACCTCTATGGTATGCGCCCCCACCGTATACTGATGATGCGGATTGTTCTGTGACTGCTTCATCATAGCATCAAATTCCGGCAGAATATAAAAAGTAATTCCCATTTCATAGGCATCTACAAGTTTCTCCGGATGCGCAGAAAGCAACAGCTTTGTAAGCTCCTCCCGGATTCGCTCCGCGCTGATACCGGTCAGATATTTTGCCTGTGCCATCATTGCCTTTTTTGTCTCCGATTCTATCTCGAAATCCAGCTGTCCTGAAAAACGTACGGCCCGTAAGATACGCAAGGCATCCTCGTCAAACCGTTCCGCAGCACAGCCAACAGCCCGGACCAGCTTTCGCTCCAGATCCTCACGCCCTCCGAACAAATCAATCACGCCCTGCTTATGGCTGTATGCCATGGCATTGATTGTAAAATCCCGACGCTTTAAGTCCTCCTTTAAGCTCGCCGTATATTCTACCTGCTCCGGTCTTCGATGATCCGTGTACTTTCCGTCAATCCGATAGGTCGTCACCTCATACCCTTCTTTTCCAAACATCACGGTTACGGTCCCATGCTTAATACCCGTGTCCAGAGTTCTCCTAAAAAGGGTCTTGACCTGTTCCGGTCTGGCAGAGGTTGTAATATCCCAGTCCTCAGGTATAAGTCCCAATATACTGTCCCTTACGCAGCCGCCTACAATATAAGCCTCATAGCCTGCCGCCTCTAAAGTAGTAATGATTCTGTTTGCATTTTCCGGCATATCAATCTTCATACCTACACCCAACCTATCATTATTTATACCAGAAAGCTGCCGCTATATCCTGCTTTATTTTAATATGCTTTACCGAAATAAACCATTACCTTTGCAGGCTTTCCGCAATGTACACACACATCTGACAATTTTTCCTGTTCAAACGGCATACATCTGGTGGTTGCACCCGTCTCTTCTTTGATTGCTTCCTCGCAGGCACGCTCTCCACACCACATAGCTTTGATAAAACCCTGCTTTCTTGTCAGAACATCGGTAAAAGCATCCCAGGTTCTTACTTCATGTGTATTTTCATCTCTATGGGCAATTGCCCTTGCCAGCATATCTGCCTGCATCTGCTCCAGAATTGCCGCAACTGCTTCTGTAATATTATCCAGAGAAACAATTGTCTTCTCTCTGTTATCACGTCTTACAACGACAGCCTGATTGGCCTCAATATCCTTTGGTCCGATCTCAATACGTACCGGAATTCCGCGCATCTCCTGCTCAGAGAACTTCCATCCCGGACTCTTGTTGGAATCATCTACCTTAACGGAGAACCGGGAAGACAATTCATCACGAAGTGCATATGCCCGGTCCAGTACACCCTCTTTTCTTTGATTGACCGGAATTACCATGATCTGCGTCGGTGCAATTCTCGGCGGAAGTACCAGCCCGCTGTCATCCCCATGCACCATAATAATGGCACCGATAATTCTGGTAGACATTCCCCATGAAGTCTGATGTACATATTGCAGCTTATTGTTCTCATCCGTATATTGAATGTCAAATGCATGTGCAAATCCATCCCCGAAGTTATGGCTTGTTCCGGATTGTAATGCTTTCCCGTCATGCATCAGCGCTTCTATCGTATAGGTGGCATGAGCTCCCGCAAATTTCTCTTTATCTGTCTTACGCCCCTTGATCATCGGAATTGCAAGGACTTCTTCACAGAAATCGGCATATACGTTCAACATCTGAATCGTTCTCTCTTCGGCCTCTTCCGCCGTGGCATGCGCTGTATGTCCTTCCTGCCACAAAAACTCCATAGAACGTAAAAACGGTCTGGTCGTCTTCTCCCAGCGGACAACAGAACACCATTGGTTATACAGCTTCGGTAAATCTCTGTATGATTGGACAATATTAGAATACAGATCACAGAATAATGTCTCGGATGTCGGCCTTACACATAACCGTTCCGGCAGTTCCTCCAGCCCGCCATGAGTCACCCATGCAACCTCCGGTGCAAACCCTTCCACATGATCCTTTTCCTTCTGAAGAAGGCTTTCAGGAATAAATAGAGGCATATATACATTCTCTACCCCGGTCTCCTTAAATCTCCGGTCCAGCTCCTTCTGAATATTTTCCCAAATGGCATATCCCGCCGGCCGTAAGATCATACAACCCCTGACGCTTGAATAATCAACCAACTCTGCCTTCTTTACAACATCCGTATACCACTGGGCAAAATCCTCTTCCATGGAAGTAATTGCTTCTACTAATTTCTTATCATTGGCCATGATAATTCTCCTTCAACAATCTATGGTGGAAACCACCTCGTAATAATAGTATCATTATATATAGTCGTTTCTATATTTTCAAGAAAATTTTATGGACTTGAAAAATCTCTGAAGCATAAAGACGATGCCGGAGGATCCCCTCCTTTTAATTAAAATTCATCCAGTTCAATGACTTCAAATGCCGTTCCTGTCGGTTCATCCTTGAATACCATATGCTCTCCTGTCACCGGATGATCAAATTCCAGTCTGGATGCATGAAGACCGATCTGCTTATATTCCTTTCTGACCTTCTGAAACTTTGGATTATATTTGGTATCTCCCCAGATCCCTGCCTTTCTGCCTGCCATCTGAACCCGGATCTGATGATGCCGCCCTGTCACCAGCGTAATCAGAACATAGCTTAAAACCCCCTGATCCGTCTCCATCACATCCAATATCTCATATTCCAGTTCTGCATATTTCGCACCCGGCGTATCCCTGGACACGATTGTTGTTACATTCTTCTTTGCATCATGAAGCAGATAGTCTTTTAATACTCCTTCTTCTGCCGGAAGCTCTCCGGTCAGAATGGCCTGATAATATTTTGTCATCTCTCCATCTTCACTCTGCCTTGACAGTTCCGCTGCTGCCTCCTTCGTCTTTGCAAATACCATAATTCCGCTTACCGGTCTGTCTAATCTGTGAATTGCTGCCAGATAAGGCTCTTCCCTCCGTTTTTCCTGTTCATAAATCCGAAGCTTTAACATGCTGATCATGTCTTCAGAATTTGTCCTGTCGGATTGTGACGGTACACCATATGGTTTTACGCATACAATGATACTGTCATCTTCGTATAATATATTCAGCTTCATTCGTTATCCCCTTTCTTACATACGTTTATTTTATTTCAACGATATTGCGTACAGCTACTGCTCAAGCAGGGTGCTCATTTTTTTATTTTAAGTTTCCTTTTACTAATCGTTATTTCCAATCAAAAAGTATCTTGACATTTAGTCCCTTACAATATAATATCATAGAAAAGAAATGGGTTTGTTACCGTACAGCTACTGCTCAAGCGGGGTACTCATTTCTTTTTTATATTTATAGCATCATACAAATACAACTTCTCATCACTTGAATGACGAATCAATATTTCAATCTGAAAAAAATTATAGCGGATTATAATTCCCTGCTTATCAAATACAGGCAGAGCAAAATTTGAAGTATATCTATACCATCCATATTTCGCATCGATTGCATGTTTTCTCTTTAAATTCTCCTGAAATCTTTTATTACCCGCAATTTCTATAAGTGCTGAAATATTTTGTGCTGCGTTTGCTTTTGCTTTAGCCGCAGTTCCTTTTAAACGCATAGTATCATTTGAGTTGCAAAATTCATCCGGGAAATCGGTCCCTATATGTATCTCCTCTAAGGTCTCAGCAATTACAAAACTACTGCCTACATATTTTTTCAGATATTTTTCTACCTCTTTCCAATTGATCCTTCGCCTTCCTTTAAAGAGAATTTCATTAATATAAACAACCTTTTCTCCATTCTCATATTTCGTAATTATCCCCTCTGCTATTCATTTGTAGTTTTCTTTTCATCGCTTTCCAAACTCAGCTTCACCCTCAGGTTCAGGCTCTTTGCATACCTCACAAGGCTGTCAAGAGAGGCTTCACTCCGTTTTCCCTCTATTCTTGCGATATTTGCACGTTTCATTCCCGTCATATCCGCGACATCCTGCTGCGTCATATGAATATACTTCCTATAAGCTACCAGCTGATTCACAATATCGTCCGTAATCCTCTTGGACGTCTGTTCGACCAGAATCTGTTCTTCACCGTCTCCGTACATGTAATCCATGGCAATTCCCCTTTTCTATAATATGTGTATCTTCTGTGATACATCCATTATGACATAGTAAACGAAAAAAAGCAATATACATTTTTGCATATTGCTTTCTTCTGCCTAAAAAACAGATAACAAAACAGCTCATGGCTGTATCGGTTTTTACTCGTATCATTCATAAAAACGCACCCTGTCGATGACAGACTCTTTCTTTAATGATTTTCCAAGCATCAACACCAGAAATATCTGAACAAATATCATAACGACCGTTACAACCAAGGCCATGATCCACGGATATGAGAATGTTCTGATATCAAGAATGTAATTATGCTTCGCCCATAAAAAGGCTCCATACCCCAGAATACTTCCCGCACCTATTGAAATCAGCAATGTACCCAGGGTATAAAACAGTCCCTCAGAAAACAGCATTTTACGCAGCTGTTTATCAGACATTCCGACTGCCTGCATCATACCAAATACTTTTCTCCTCGTATTTACGCTGCTGATCATAGTGTTGATCAGATTCATAATACAGATTGCTCCCAAAACACCCAGAAAAATAAAACAAACACTGTTTATAAAATGCATAGAACTTTTATCAAATTCATATTCTGAACGCCTCGTACGCATGTCAAGCAAACCTTTTGACCTTTCGTATATAATTTCGTTCAGTTTATTCTCAAGCTTCTCATCATAATCCTGATCTGCATACACATAAACTCTTCTATTTATATTATCCGTGCACAGCCCATCCGCCCCTTCCTTTGCCATAATCAGACAATTTCCACCGGACAGACCTTGACGAAAATCTCCTATTGCAATAATCTCTAATTCCCTTTCGTATTCATGATCCCCATCATACACCGTAAATGTGAATGTGTCTCCAACATTCACTTTCAAATCCGGATACCAGTAAAAAAAGGTCTGATCAAGAACAACCTTATCTCCTGATTTTATATCCTCATATGTTGCCCTGCCTTTGGTAATTCCCTTCTCCAATTCATCCGCAAAAGATTCAGGAATTCCGGAAATATAATGAGGCTCTTCCGGATCAAAAATCCCTCCGCCGATATCTACACGGCTGAAAGCTTCTACATTCTCTACTCCGTCCATATCTCTTATTTCCTGCAGGAATTCATCATTTAACGGATTATTTTTCCGGACCTCCTCCCATGCCCATTTCGGATGCTCTTTATCTCCTTCCACAGTGTCCAGAACAATCTCATACTGTCCGTTGAAATTCTCATTTACCATCTGTTCCGGATTCGTACAGGATAACACGCTTGCTACTATCATAATAAAGATACCTGTCATACTCATGGATAAAATCGTGGTCAGACTTTTTCTCCTGTTGCTTAAAATATTATTTTTTGCCAGCCGCCAAATTGTCAGGTCTGCATACCCGTTTCTTACTCCTGCGGGGGTTCGTGCATTTCCCTGAAACCGCATTGCGGAAACTGCCGGTATTTTCTCTGCCATATGCATAGACTTTAATAAAGATATATATACAGTAATAAAGGTTACTACAACTGTCAGTCCATAAATCCACCAATGATAAAATGGAATTCTATGCCCTGCTATTATCTCTTTGATTCTAACCTCCGTCAGCAAATTCCCTTCCATCATATTTACAAGTAAAAAAAGTAAGAGTTTTGTCATCAGAGTGCCAAACAACAAACCGATTGGAACCGCACATACAGCAACGAGCAATCCCTCCCGTAAAACAATCTGTCTGATCTGTTTATTTGTCGCTCCGATCGCTTTCAGCCTTCCAAATTCTTGTACCTGCTGTTCCAGAGAAACATAATAGATACTATAAATTGTTAAGACAGCTGCAAACACTACAATCAGCATAATAACAATCACAATCCATAGAAACGATGGGTCTATATAATTCGACTCAAGATATGGGGTATTGACCGCAACATCCGCTTCCGGTATGGCAAATTGTTCTGCAATCCGGGAAATTGTATCCTCTACATCATCTGTCATTGCATGCTCTACACCTGCAACCTGAAACAGGAACTGGTAACGGATTTCCTCCGCCGGAACCGATGCCTCTAAAAATTGTTTTGAAACCAGAATCATTCCTCTTTCTTCCTGCTTTAAAAATCCTGAAATAACAAAATTATGCTCCTGTCTGTAATCCAGCCCGCCTCCCCGGTAAATCTGATATGAAAGGGTAACCGTATCTCCTATTTCCCCTTCTAAACCAAACAGGTTCAAATCCGCTTTTGAAACAACGATCTCATTTTCACCTGTCGGAAGCCTACCTTCCGAAAGCTCCGCTTTGGACAAGGCTGCTCCGTTTTCATCCATGTAAATCATATCCGGTTTTACATTCTCCATCGCATTTTCTGACAATGGAAGCGTCATTAAGACAGAGCCTGCATAACAGGATAGTCCCCATGAACCAATATCATTATGGGCAGACAATGCATTTACCTTATCTGAATCAACATCCATATAGCATGCATGATATTGCGGAAAAGTATCATTTACCATAGCATACTCGGCATCCACCATATCCTTTCCAATAGTAGGAACAATGAATAATAAAAAGGCTGCAAGAAAAACAGCAGCTCCGGTAAGAATACTTTTACTCCGGTAATACTTCGCATTAGAAAATGCAATATTGGTTACCATTTTCATGACCGGTTCACCACCTTGCCATCTTCAATCACAATTACAACATCTGCCATCTGGGAAATCATTTCATCATGTGTGATCATGACAAGCGTCTGTCCGAATTCCGACACACACTGCTTTAATAAATGCATAACCTCAAGCCCTGTCTGGGAATCCAGATTGCCCGTCGGCTCATCTGCCAGTATGACTGCAGGATTCGTTATCAGGGCTCTTGCAATTGCAGTTCTCTGCTTCTGACCGCCGGATAATGTATTCGGCATAACCTTCTTTTTGTCCGATAAACCAAGCTTGTCCAATATATGCTCCGCTTCCTCTTTGACAACCCTGCGATTATCCAGACCCAGAGGCAGCACCACATTTTCCCAGATATTCAGAGACGGGATCAGATTATAGTCCTGAAAAATAAAACCAATTTTTTCTCTTCGAAACTTTGCAAGTCTGTCATCCTTAAAAGAATAAATATCCTGATTTTCAATGATGACTTTTCCTGAATCCGGTCTGTCCAACCCTCCAAGCAAGTGTAACAGCGTAGACTTTCCGGAACCCGAACGACCTGCAATGGCTGTAAATTTTCCGCGTTCTAACTCAAGACTTGTATGGTCTACCGCCTTGACCAGATTCTCTCCTGACCCATAATATTTTACCAAATCTTCAACCCTGACAATAATACTCATATAATTTCCTTCCTGAATTGCATATTCCGTTATAAAAACAAAAATTTCTTTTATAGCCTTTTTATCTACTATAACATCCAAACATTACAAAACCCTTACAAAAACTATTACAGTTTTGTAAGGGTCTATCAAAATCTATATTGGTAATGTAATCTGAAAAACCGTTCCTTTGTCCGGCTTCCTTTTTGCCATGATGGTACCGCCCTGCTGCTCTAAGATTGTTCTGGAAAGATACAGTCCTACCCCAACGCCGTCCGTCACTTTTTTTACGGCATCTTTACCACGATAGAACCGTTTGAAAATGTGATGCAGTTCTCCACTTGGAATTCCAATTCCCTCATCTTCAATTTCAATTAACAGACATGAGGTTAATTTCTGAACATGAATGCAAACCGTACTTTGTTCTTCAGAATACTTCACTGCATTATCCATAACATTTGACAGAGCCTCAGTCGTCCACTTTCTGTCATGCAGCACAGAAAAATCCTGCCTGATTTCAGCCTGTATATCAATCTGTTTTTTCTTTGCCTTGCCATACACCTGACTGACGGCATCTGCAATTGTCTGCCGGATACCCTGTCTTTTTAGATGAAGCGTAATCATATGCTTTTCCAGCTTTGATACCTTTACCAATTCCTCCAGAAGCATTTCCATCCTCTGAATTTCATGCATCTCCTGTTCCTCAAATTCTCTGCGCTCATCGGTTGTCAGGCCCTCTGCCATCGCAAGCTCATGATTCATATGCAGGGAAGCAAGCGGAACCTTTAATTGATGCGAGATATTCGTAATTAATGCTTTGGTACTGTTTTCTTCTTCCTGCAATTGCGCTTTTAGATCATTAAAATAATATCCTAATTCCTTTAGGGATTCTATTACATGCATCCATTTGTCTGATAACTTTGATTCCTCTATCAAAGAGAGACTTTCTGACGATAACTGATACTCGCCTTTTTGAAATCTCTTTAACTCTTCTGCCAGCATCTCCAATAAAGCTTCCTGCAAAACAGCCGATTGCTTTTCCCATTTCTTTTCTCTGTATATTACAAGCAAAAGCCAAATCAAGGAGCATATGAATAAAAATCCCCATAAATAAAAAACAGGTGCAGCAAGTACACTCTTATAAAAGACATATCCATATTTTTCTTCAATGATATGAATGGATTCTTCTGTATCTCCATTCATGCCTGTTATCCTGGAGGGTGTCTGGAATTTTTCTATAATATCCGCCTCTGCTTCCGGATGTTCCTGTATGAATTCTGTAATACGCCTCCGGTTCGCAGCTTCATTGCAGGCTGCAAAAACAATAAAACTGCATGTCAGAATGACTGCAGATACAAACCAGAGAAGCAGATACATAACTATTTTCTTATTACTTGTCCGGTCCATAAATATCCCAGTCCCCTTATATTCGAAATCTCTTTTGTTTTCAGTTTGTTTTTTAGTCTGCTGATATTTACAGTCACCGTATTATCATCTACAAACTGTCCGTCCACACCCCAGATCTTATCCAGAATGGATTCTTTAGAAATAATCTGACCGGCATTTTCCAATAAATAAACCAACAGCTGCATTTCCGTTTTGCTCAGTACAAGTTCCTCGCCGGATCTATATACCCTGCCTTCTTTCATATGCACCTCTATATCTCCGGAAATAAGAATGCATGTCTCTTGATCTGTAATCCTCCTCATCAACGCATTTACCTTTGAGGTCAGCACCGCAAGAGAAAAAGGCTTCGTTACATAATCATCAGCCCCCGTATCATAGCCATTGATAATGTCAGTCTCCTGATCCAGCGCAGTCAGATAAAGCAATCCCGTCTTTCCCTGCTTTCGCACCATTTTTCCAAAATCCAGACCACTACCGTCGGGAAGAGTAATATCACTGATTACAAGATCTACCCTTTCCGTACAAAAGATTGCCTCTGCTTCTTCAATTGTAAATGCAGAAAAAACCTGATATCCTTCTTTTTTTAATATAAAAGAAATACCCCGGTTTAATCCCCCGTCATCCTCTAACAGCAATATTGTCTTCATAAAAATTACAGACTATATACCAGACCCTTTTACACCCTGAATCTGTATCCCACACCCCAGACCGTTTCAATATACTGGGGCTTGGACGTATCAAATTCTATTTTTTCCCGGATTTTTTTGATATGCACCGTTACGGTTGCAATATCTCCGATACTCTCCATATTCCAGATTTTGTTAAACAGCTCTTCCTTGGAAAATACCTTATTCGGATTCGTGGCAAGAAAGGTCAGCAGGTCAAACTCCTTATTGGTAAATATCTTTTCTTCTCCATCAACATAAACTCTTCTGTCAGTTTTGTCAATCTTTAGTCCTCTGATTTCAACAACATCATTTTGCGTTGCCGTAGAACCAATCAGCCTCTCATATCTGGCAATATGCGCTTTTACTCTGGCTACCAGCTCACTCGGACTAAACGGTTTGGTTACATAATCGTCAACTCCCAGTCCCAGACCGCGAATCTTATCTATATCATTCTTTTTCGCCGTAACCATGATGATCGGAATATCCTTCTTCTCACGAATCCTTCTGCATATCTCGAATCCATCCAGATCCGGCAGCATCAGATCAAGAATAATCAATTTATAATCTTCATTCAGCGCCTGCTCCAGACCTCTGGCTCCGTTTGTTTCTATCTGCACCTGAAACTCATGCAGTTCCAGATAATCTCTTTCCAATTCCGCAATACTGAGTTCATCTTCGATTATCAGTATCTTATTCATCTATGCTTTCCTCCTTTATGTATTTCTTAAGTGTAAACAGAATTGTCGTGCCATATCCCTTCTGGCTCCGTGCCCATATAGTGCCGCCGTGTTCCTCTACAATCTTCTTACAGATAGCAAGCCCCAGACCACTTCCGCCACTGGATCTTCTGGCACTGTCCTCCCGGAAGGTCCTGTCAAATACATGGGACAGATTTTCTTCCTCAATTCCCTTCCCGTTGTCACAAATGGAAATTTTGACCATATCTCCCTCTTCATGTATATAGATCTCTACCTTCCCCTGTTCTTTATCAGAATACTTGATCGCATTCATAACAATATTATTAATCACCCGTTTTAGCTGATCCGGATCAACTACCACCCGGACGTCATCATGGCAATAATTTTTATATGTCAATGTCATGTTATGCGACATCAGAGTAGCCTGAACCTCTTCCATGCAGTCCTGAAAATAATCTTTTACCAATACCCGGTGAAACTCATACGGAATCGCATTATTATTAATATTGGTATATAAGGATAATTCATTGATCAGCACATCCAGCTCATTAGCCTTATTATAGACCATTTTCAGATATCGTTCTTTCTTTTCGGGCGTATCTGCAACTCCATCCATAATTCCTTCAACATATCCCTTGATCGTTGTAATCGGGGTTTTCAGATCGTGGGATATATTACTGATCAGCTCTCTGTTTTCAGCCTCATACTGCATCTTCAGATTTACCGTTTCAGAAAGCCTTTGCCGCATATCCTCAAGGGAATTATACAATTCACCGATTTCGTCCCTTCTGTTATGGTCAATTTCAATATCCACGTCCAGATTCCCCGCACCGATTTCGTCAACAGCATCCTTTAGCTTTACCAGCGGTTTTACAAACTGTCTGTAAACCAAAACGGATATCACCGCACTTAAAATAAACATTAACAGCAGCATCAGAATCACATATCTGATAACCGTACGACGAAACTGCTGAATATAATTCCCATAATAGGTTAGAAGTGAAATGGTAATCCTATGTCCGTCTGTATAACAAGTCTTCTGATTGCACAAATAGAGATTCGGTGTCTGCAGGATAAATTCAGAAAAGCCTGTCTCTCTCTCCTGATCCGTCTCCTGCCCGGCATCTGTCCGGCTGCTTTCATCCTCCAGTTGTTTTTTTAATTCTTCATCCAGCGTACCTATTCCTGAAAAGAGGTATTCGTCATCTACTTTTACCACAACATACGTATTCCACGCCCTGCTTTTGCGGTTTAAGTCCCTCAGATAATCCTCATCCATGAAAATCTCCGGCGTTTCCTGCATGGACTGATTCAGATTTCCCCGAAAGTCAGACAGGTTCTGGTAAATTTCCATAACCGGATCCTTTAATTTATATAATGCATTCGTCGGACGTTCATTCCCGTAAACCGCATCCATATATCGTTTGCCGATATATAAGGTTCCGATTGTCATAATCAGCAGGGAAAATATCCATACCGCGATCAGAATATATTTTACCTTTTTCGTTATCTTCATCGTATGCACCTTTTTTAAATATGTAGCATTGACATTTTTTTCAATTATACCATGGGACATACATATATGAATATGAAGTTTTTATAAACTATTGCCTGCTACTTTTTCCTGAACCCGAATTTCTTTTTCCGTTTCATTTCACTTGCCGCAATTTCTCTTCTGGTCTGCTGCATTTCCCGGAGAGTTGCATCCAGCTTCTTATATCTGGCCTCTTCCCGTTCCTCCCGTTCCTTTAACAACACATCCATCTGTTTTACAACATCTTCCACCGTATTGCTTGCAACGGCCTGACTGAACGGCTTCATACTCTCTTTCATGGAATTGCTGATAATCTTTGTCATCATGGCCTGAAACTGTGCAAGCTTAAAATCAACCACTCTGCCATCAGACGCATTCACATTTGTTACCTGCGTCGCCTCCTTTACAAGCTCCTTCGTAAAATCATAAGAGGCAAAGGCGTCCGCCGGCGATTCCTTTCTCTCGTCGGATGTATCCTCCTGATCCTTTTTATCTGCAGATCCTGAATCCTCATCCGATTCTTCTGTCTGCCTGTCCTCTTTCACATCCGAAGCGTCTGCAGATGCCGCCTGCTGCTCATTTTTTTCCAGCAGCTCATACATCTTTTTTACAAGCTCATGAATGGCCTTCAGCTGTATGCCTCTGTCCTTTAATTCTTTTACCTTTTGAAGGATTCTGATATCCTGTTCGTCATAATATCTGTGGCCCATATCGTTCCTTTTTATCTTTATGTCCAATTCCTCTTCCCAATATCTCAGTACATGCGGCTCTACCTCCACCAGTCTGGCAGCTTCCTTGATCAGATATTTTTTTTCGCCCATATTAGCCCTCCTCTTTCTATATCTTTACAAAAATTCTACCTAAATCGTGGCGCTCCTACAATTCTTATCGTCCTCTATTTTTCTACAGGATTTCCCCTTTTTCACATACAATTACGGCTGACATAAAAAACAGACAGCCCCGTATAAACAGAGCTGCCTGCCTTGCATTGAACATTATTATTTGATATGAACTGTCTTTGTTTACAGCTGAGGTCCTGCAGAAACCAGAGCCTTACCAGCATCGTTGCCTTCGTATTTTGCAAAATTTTTAATAAATCTTCCGGCAAGATCCTTCGCTTTTTCTTCCCATTCTGAAGCATCTGCATAAGTATTACGAGGGTCCAGAATATTGGTATCTACGCCCGGAAGCTCCGTCGGAACTTCAATGTTAAAGTATGGAATCTTCTTTGTAGGTGCTTTTAAGATATCACCGTTCAAAATTGCATCAATGATTCCACGGGTATCCTTGATGGAAATCCGCTTGCCGGTTCCGTTCCATCCTGTATTTACCAGATAAGCCTTAGCGCCGTTTGCTTCCATCTTCTTAACAAGCTCCTCTGCATACTTTGTAGGATGCAGCTCCAGGAACGCCTGACCGAAGCAGGCCGAGAAGGTAGGAGTAGGCTCTGTAATGCCACGCTCAGTACCTGCAAGCTTAGCCGTGAATCCGGACAGGAAATAATACTGTGTCTGCTCCGGAGTCAGTACGGATACCGGAGGAAGTACACCAAAAGCATCTGCTGACAGGAAGATTACATTCTTAGCTGCCGGAGCTGCAGAAACAGGGCGTACAATCTTCTCAATATGATTAATCGGATATGATACACGGGTGTTTTCCGTTACACTCTTATCGTTAAAATCAATCTTACCTTCTGCATCCAATGTTACATTCTCAAGAAGCGCATTCCGCTTGATCGCATTGTAAATATCCGGCTCAGATTCTTTATCAAGATTGATAACCTTGGCATAACATCCGCCTTCAAAATTAAATACGCCGTTGTCATCCCAGCCATGCTCGTCATCACCGATTAACAGACGCTTTGGATCCGTGGAAAGAGTCGTCTTACCGGTACCGGACAGACCAAAGAAGATTGCAGTGTTTTCACCGTTCATATCTGTGTTGGCGGAGCAGTGCATGGAAGCAATACCCTTTAACGGCAGATAATAATTCATCATGGAGAACATACCCTTCTTCATTTCACCGCCATACCAGGTATTCAGAATTACCTGCTCACGGCTGGTAATATTGAATGCAGCGACTGTCTCTGAATTCAGACCAAGCTCTTTATAATTCTCAGCCTTTGCCTTTGATGCATTGTAAACGACAAAATCCGGCTCGAAATCCTTCAGCTCTTCTTCGGAAGGCTGGATAAACATATTCTTTACAAAATGAGCCTGCCATGCAACCTCAACAATAAAACGGATTGCCATGCGGGTATCCTTATTTGCACCGCAAAAAGCATCTACAACAAACAATCTCTTATTAGAGAGCTCCTTCTTAGCGATATCCTTGATCACTGCCCAGGTTTCCTCTGTCATAGGATGATTGTCATTCTTGTACTCATCGGATGTCCACCACACGGTATCCTTGGAATTGGCGTCCATTACTATATACTTATCTTTTGGGGAGCGGCCCGTGTAAATACCGGTCATTACATTAACCGCACCAAGCTCGCTTACCTGGCCTTTTTCATAACCTTCCAGATCAGGCTTGGTCTCTTCCTCAAATAACAGCTCAAAAGAAGGGTTGTACACAATTTCTGTGGTTCCCGTAATGCCATATTTTGTTAAATCGATTTGTGCCATCTTTTCTTCTACCTCTTTTCTTCTTTTATAGTTTTTCAACAGGGCTATATCCTGCTGCCTCTATGTTATTATACATGAATAACCGATAAAATCAATAAAAAACAAATGAAAAATTGATAAATGAATACCGCCGCCGTCAATTATTAATTTTTGTAATGATAAGACTTCCGTCTTCCATCTGTTTAAAATGCACATTCCACTGATTGGCTCCGATAATATACTCCGAGCCGTCCTGATTTAGCCGCATTTCCGACAGAGCAGAAGTATTTACCGCATTTAACAGATGCTCGGTAAAGATGCTTTCCGGCGGGAGGGCCTGCAGCTCCCTTGCATTTCCTGCAGACTGACCGTTCCCTAACTGCTGTGGATATAACAGCATCTCCGACAGCGCCTCCGTATCCTGCCCCTGTATCACGGACACAATTTTCTCTGCAAAAGCGGCACGGGCGTCGTCCATATTCTGAATCACATCCGAACGCTCTGTGTAGTGATTCTCAAATATAACATTTGACAGAATCTCCCTCACAATATCATCCTCCGCCGTAACATAAATATACAGAGAATAATGAATCTGTCCATCCTCCCAGAAAACAACTCTTCCCGGATCAAGCGTATAGATACTGGCAAAGCAGTCATCGACTGACTCCAAAACCACATTCCCGTCACTTGTATTCGGAAAGCCCGCAAGCTCATATTCCGAATACACACTGGATCCTCTTAATTCACAATCCAGACCGCCATAAACAAACTGCACTGACGCAATCTCATTCTGTATAATTTCATAAGTCTTGTCCGTTACCTTATCCCCGGCACCAATATCCAGCAGAAGTCCCAGCTGAATAAACTCTTCCGGCGAATCTACGGGTCCGTTTTGTATCACTTCGACTTTTTCCTCGATTTCCTGTTTTCCACATGCCGCAAATAAAAGCAACATCATCATGACCAGACAAATCATAGAAATCCGTTTTCTCATTGTCATATCCTCTTTTTTTCATATTTCTTTCGATATCCTTATGACATCGGGCTGCCTGTTTACCATCTGCAAAGAAAGATCACAATCAACACATCCAGCAAAAAGCAGATTGGCACTCCTGCCAGAAATTTTATCCGCTTTGTTTTGTGATGAAACACAAACATTGCCGTATATGCGCCGATTCCTCCGCCCGCAAGAGCCGCCCCGAGGAGCTCCGCCTCTGGTATCCTCCGCTTTACGGATCGTCCTGTTTTTTTATCCTTGCCGGCAGCTGCTTTTTTCTTATCTATTCCATACATAATAAATGCAAGTATGTTGACTAACAGCAGATAAATCGTCCATACCGGCCAGTATGTCTTCAATAAATCACTCATAATGATCCCCTAATGACATCCGTTTGCCCTGCACTTGCTCTGTACATTCGGGTCCGTCGGATCCCATGTATGCCAGGAAGGCAGCTTCACTGCTTCCGGCTTCGGAAACGGTCCTTCCTCCGAGCTTCTGAAAATTGTTACCTTTGTACCTACCTTACAATTATCATACAGCCATTTTGCATCACCCGCTGTCAGTCTGACACAGCCATGGGAGCATGTCGTTCCCAGATTATTATACGCACTGACGCTCAGATTCATATTATCATTTTCACTGTTATAATACACGGAATGAAACAGTACATTACCGCAAATATGTGTACACCACTGTCCCCAGCACGGACCGATCAGCTCATTCCATCTGTACTTTCCGAGCGTGTAGAAGGTTCCGATCGGAGTCTCGTTCCCACCTGAGCATACGAACGCTTTTACCGGTATGATATATCCCTTGTCCCCATCCTTCGCATATACTGTTACAACATTCAGCTGCTGATTCACTTCTATTTCATAGGAATCCTGCTTTCCGATAATCGCATCTACATCCAGAAGCCGCTTACCGTCATTGCCAAAATAAAACTTATATCCGTTGACATATTTCCATTCCCGCTTCAGCATGACTCCCTTGTTATCAAAATAATACTGGTTTCCGTCGATATCGGCATATCCTCTTGCAATTCTTTTATTTCCCTGTACATAGTATCTCTTATTCTTCACATTATACCAGCCCTGCTTCGTAACCCACTTGCCGTCAAGCCCAAAGAGATAATAAGATCCGCCAACAATCGCTGCGCCCTTTGTCAATGCACCATAGCTGTTATAATAGTATTTGATGCCTTCCGGCGTTGTATACAGTCCCTGATATGGCCTTCCGTTGCTTCTGAAGCGGTAATGCAGTCCATTGACCGTAGCGGTTCCGCCTGCAAGCTGTCCCTGGCTGTTGAAATAATAATAATATTTCGAACCCTTGACCGTATGCGCCCCTTTATAAGCCTTTCCGTCACTGCCGATAAAATAATTCTTTCCGTTATATTTGATCCATTTATATCTGTGCATTGCACAGGAGTTTGAAAAATAGTAATAGTCATTTCCTATTTTTTTGATTCCGTCATGATAGGCTCTTCCGTTATTTCCAAAATAATACGTTACCGTTCCGATCTTTTTGAAACAGTTTTTTTGCATAACTGCATTCTGATCAAAATAATATTTATCTGCTCCGATCTTTGCAAATCCTGTCTGCGCTGTACCGTTTCCTGTAAAATAATATTTTTTCCCGTTTACAACAACCGGCGTATTCTTTGCCATAACACAATTCGGTGCAAAATAATACTTTTTCCCGTTAATCGTACATAATCCTTTTTTTGCCGCATATGTTTTCCGGTCAAAATAATAAGTCTTATTATTGGAAGTCACAAATCCCGTCTGAACAACACCTGTCGTTCTGTCAAAAAAACATTTTTCCGTCCCTACATATTGCAGCCCTTTCTTCGCACGGCAGGTTTCATCATCAAAATAATAGGTTTTTCCTGCTACCGTTTTCCAGCCTCTGACAGCCGCACCCTTATGCTTCTTATCGGCACTGTCGAAGAAATAAGAATTACCGTTCACGGTAACCAGTCCATAAGCCAGATAACCGTTCTGATCAAAATAGTAATAATATGGCGTACCGGATCCTGCGGCATTCTGCTCACTCTCGTCCACAATCTCCATCAACCGGTCTGCAACCGGCTTCCCCTCAACATAATACTGTCTTTTTTCACCCGGTCCGATGATCCATCCGTCCTGCTGTTCCGGTTCATATCCCGCATCACCCGGAGTGGCTGTATCTCTTATACTCTTTTCTTCCATCGCCTGCGCACGAACCCCTGACAGACCTGCTGTCAATAAAATCCCCATTAACAATATCACAGTATAAATCATCTTTTTCATAGCTTGCTGTATCCTTTCCATGATTCTTTATATTTGTCCGGTTTTTCTCCGAAAAACTATTTTAACCGGGAATACCTTCTCCGCACCTGTTGTCTTCTGATACCGAGCACAAGCCCGATTTCTATCAGGGTAAATAAAAGCGCCGTACCGCCATAGCTGATAAACGGAAGCGACACACCCGTATTCGGGAAAAAATTGACGGCTACACATACATTTACAATAATCTGCAGAATAATATGCAGCATTACTCCGATCACTACCACACTGCCATACAAATTTCTGGACTCTCTTACGATCACGAACATCTGATACAAAAGGTATCCAAACATGATAAACAGTATAATAACGCCAACCAGCCCCAGCTCTTCACATATAATGGAAAAAATCATATCATTCTGCGCTTCCGGAATATTGGAAAGCTTCTGTGTTCCGTTTCCCAGTCCCTTTCCCAGAAGTCCGCCGCTCCCGATTGCATATAAAGACTGTATCGGCTGATATCCAATACCGCTTGCGTATCGTTCCGGATCCAGCCATCCGAAAAATCTCTGAATCTGATAAGGATAATTCTCCAGCTCTGAAGGAAGCGGCATGGTTCGTTTGAGCCAGACAATCAGCAAAGTCAGTCCGACCAGTCCGACTCCGATCATAATAAAATGCGGCTTCATATTACTGCTGACAATCATAGTCAGAAAAAAGACCATCATCAGCAATATCAAGGCACTGCTCAGATTAGAAGAAATAAACAGAATCATTCCTGCCTGCACCGCCACCAGAGCCCATAAGGTCCAAATGATTTTTGCATTATGGATAACCTTCCAGTTCTTACTGATAAAATGTGCCATAAAAATAATCATACATACTTTGGTTATATCTGCAACCTGTACCTGAATCCCAAATAAATTCAACCATCTGGTCGCTCCATGGGAAGATTTTCCCAGACCTGTCCGCAGCAGCAGAATAAATCCGATGGACGCAAAATATATGAGCCATGGAATCTTTTTATAATTAAACAATTTATAAGGAATACACATGGCTGCCACCAATCCCAACAGACCCACAGTGATATTAATCAGTTGTTTTTTAAAATAAAAGGCCGGATCATAATTACAATCCGCACTGATAGAACAGTTAAAGCTCGATGCACTGAAAATCATGACCAGACCAAATGCCAGCAGAAAGATAACCGCAATCATGATCTTAATTTCCACACCGGAGGTATATACTATTTCCGTTTCTTCTACCTGCCTGATATTGCCTGACTGAATGTCCCGAGCAGAATTTCTTGTCCTCTGTGTACTCATATCGTAAATCTGCCTTTCTGTGAACTATTCCTTTAAAAGATCTGAAAAGAAAGAATATGCTGAAATGATATCCATATCCAACAGATTCAGATTTTCATTTCTCTCAGGATTTTCGATGTCTTTTACCTCTGTCCCAAAATAATAGACAACACCTGTTTCATTTTGCAGTTCTATATATCTTCCTTTCTCATACCCTGTAATGTCCATAGAATAGAGAACCGGTTTCTCTCCGTCATCTATTCTGACACTGACCGTGTCATCCTCAAAAGTATAGGTCAGGCTCTTTTCCTGCACTTCGCCTTCTGCCGTCCGGTTCGTATATGTATATTCCATCGCAGGAGATCCATCCACTGATATATCATCCTTTCGGACTGTTATTTCATTCCCTGCAGCATCCTGCATATGAAATTCCACCTCATCACACAGATAATCTCCGCCCAGAAAATTCAGCTCTATATCAAGCTGGTCCTCTGTAAGATCTTCACCGTATATGCTGACCAGCTGACCCTTATGATTAACGGCAAAATACAGATACAAATCCTGCATCTGTTCCGCTTCGTTATCTGCCATCTCAAACAATTCGTCCAGCGTATATCCGGAAACTGCTTCTACAATCCCGTTTATTCTTTCTCCCGTAGAAAAGGATATCTCATAGCAATCCTGAATATACTCCGCAAGATCCTTTGCATTAAATACAATCTGATAAACCTGACATCTTACTTTTTTTCCGTTCACGGTAAATAGTTCTTTATCAAGTCGCTCGGACTCCAGCCCCAAGAAAACATCCTTTGTCCGTTCATACAGCCGGTCAAATACATTACTGTCCTTTTCCGCCGTACCGGAAAGCGCCTCCATCAGATCAACATAGATACCCGCTCCCGTCTTCCAGTCCTCCGGTGCAATATCAGAAAGGAGCTTCAGAAAATCCGGCATGGTCTCGGCCATATGATCCGCATAATCAATCCGGATGCTCCGATCCTTCGCAGCAAGCACCGATGTCTCGGCATCCACATAAAACTGCGCATCCAGCGACAGCGTATCGGAAATCTCCATATCCGCAAACATCAAAAACCTCTGCTGCTCCTTATTTCTGCGTACGCCTAACCGGCTGTCTCCATAGTTCACCTCAAAATCATAATTTCCGTCAATAATTCCTGACAACATATCATATCCGCCATATTGACGGTCAATTCCGGATTCCCTGGCAGTAGACAAAGTATTGACCATCGCATCCACCACCTGAACCTGCGGCAAAAACAGAAAATGCAGAATAACGGCTGCCGTTCCAAGCAAAGCAGCAAACACAATAACTGTAATGATGATTCCTTTTTTCTTCTTTTTCAACGTTCTGCCCTCCACCGTCTAACGATCCAAAACCTGCTGTCTGTTCCGGTTAATCCAGTCTGCGGCCTCGCACAGACCTTCCTCGGAAAAAGGAAAACTACAATGGATTTTCTGTTCATCAGGAGTCGCCTCAAAACAAAATGGCTCCGGCCATATATAAGCGGTCAGCATCTCCGGCTCCGTTTTTGTGATCATATACCGGATTCCCCTGTCACTTCCCTTAAAAGGTCTCTTCTTATAAAACTCAAACGCTAAAAGCGCTTCTCTTGTAACCATCTATACCCTCTTATTACTTCGTCAGTGTAAATGTATACTTTTCAACCAGAATCCCCGAATCGGTATTATAAACATAAAGAACCGCTTCACCTGCAATGCCTGCATCCGGCTCAATACTGACCCAGGTTCCGTAATTGGATTTTACAGATTCAAAGCTGATCTCATTGCTCTTTGTTCCGTCAGAATAGACAACATACGCTTTCAGGTTCATGACTGCCTCTTCATCCTGTTCATTCAAAAAGATCGTATGGACATATGCCGTACTTCCAAGATCGATACTGTCGGACAAATTATCAAAATCATCTTCTGCATGATTGACAAAGGAACCGACCGTCCAGCCGCACAGCTTCTGATAATCCTCCAGAGCCGTGCCGTAATTGGCATATTTCAGATCACATAAATATTCCATTGTCAGCGAATCACTGCTTTCAAAATGCGATTCGATATACGCCGCCTTATTCTTTCTGATCGAGGCTCCGACATCAGAACCCTTCACAAGCTCATAATATTCAACCGCTCCCTGATAATCCTCATCATTTTCGCATTTTCTTGCCATACTTATATAACAGTTATCAATATCTTTTGAGCAGTCCTTATAATCTGCATCCACCTGCTCAAAATATTCAAGCGCCGTCTCATAATCAGCATTGTCATAACAGGATACGGCATAATAATAGATACACTCATCTGCCCGGCTCTCATAATCCGAATACTCTGATAAGATAAAATAATCATAAGCATCCAGATACTCTCCTTCTGCCGCATATGCCTCCGCCTGAGAATAATAGCACTGTTTGATCATATCATCCGCATCCTGATAACCCTCCGCATTTGTAAAACAGGTAACGGCAGACTCATAGTCGCCATTTTGCATATAATCAACACCCTGATCATAATAGCACTCCTTAATCCTGTCTTTTGCATCACTGTATGTATCCGCCTGTGCAAAGGCATCCATTGCTGCCTCAAACTGTCCCTGATCCAGCAGACTTTCTGCATAATGGTAATAACATTCCTGTGCTTTTTCAGCAGCATCCTCATATTGGCTTTCCGCTGCCTTCCGGAAATATTCCGCCGCCTGACCGTAATCCCTCTGTTCCATCAGTGAAGCAGCATATTCATAGTACGCTCCCCCGTTTACCATGGTTTCTGAATCCTTAAAGCTTCCAAGCTCGGTAAAAAGCTCCATTGCATCCTCAATGTCGCCCCGTTCAAGCTCTTCCTGCGCTTTATTATAATTTAAGAACTTCGGAACAAATATAACCGCAGCGATACCCGCCGCTATCAGTATCACAAGCGGAATTACAATCAATGCAACCTTTTTGCCGGTCCCCATTTTCTTTTTCTGTTTTGCCTTAGGCGGTTTTCCGGCCGGTGCCGGTTTCTGCGGCGCCCCCATTGGCGGCATCCCATTTGGCGCTCCGCCCTGTCTTCCCATCATCGGCGTCCCATTTGGCATTCCGGGCTGCGGCATACCGTTCGGCATCCCCATCGGCGGCACCCCGCCTTGCATATTTCCTGCCGGTTTGTCAGTATCAAATATTTTCTCACCCGGATCCAGAAAAACCGTCTTTTGCTCATCAGCGTCCAAATCATTTCCGCCTGTCAACACGGTTGTCCCTTCATCCTCGCTGTCCTGCTCCGTTACAGTCGGATCTGCATCATCGGATGTCAGATTTTGTACTTTTTCAGGCTCCGGCTGCTCTTTAAAAAACTGCCTGCCGCATACCGGACATATCTGTGTGCCTTCTTCCAATATGTTTCCACAAATATCACAAATCATTGCAAATCCTCCTATTATTACTTTTTATATCTTACTTTGTCATCTACCGGAATGAAAAACAAATTCTTCATTGGAAAACTTTATAACACTGTTATCCGGTATCACAATATCAATATTACTGTATATCTGCTGCCCGTTCAGGTAAGTATGGTTTGTGGAATTATTGTCCCGCAGATAATTCACTCCATTAATGTTGGTAATATATGCATGTCTCCGGCTGATGGATTTATTGCCTGAAACCTTATAATCAACCCCCTGATCCGCTTTTCCGATGCAAAATACCTGTTTATTGATCCGGATTAACTCACCGGTGCTTTTCCTTACCATTACCGGCATATCCAAACTTATAGCCTGATCATTTGATAACACCACCGTTTCGGCTTCCACATCCTCCTCCGGCTCAGTCTGCCTGTTCCTGACCGGCTTGTAGGAATAACCGCCCGTCTGTCCCATCAGATTATCCGTTAACTGTCCTGTTTCATCCATAAAGCTCTCCGCATACCGGACTGGCGCTGTCCTTCCGGAAGCTGTACGCCCATAAGAAGCTCTGGAAAGCTTCATGTTTGACATATCATTCTGTATGATCAGGAGCTGACTGCTGGAACGAAGCTCCTTCATAAAAGAATTAAAATGAAATACGTCAAATTCCGTATGATCGTCAAAATAATCCAGAATCTGATTTGCACATTCCACCGCCGGCGTATGTGCGTACACCAGCTTTGAAAGAAAATGCCGCATGAAATCTCCTACATTCTGCTTCGGAAACTCTTTTTCCAATGGCAAATATATGATCTGTACCGTAAAATCATTCAATCTTGCATAGATGTATTTTATATCCAGCACTACCTTGTTGAGCTGCAGTCCGTTCTGCACGATCGAAACCATCTGTTTGCTCAGGCTGAACAGATATTCCACAAGCTCATCCCGAAAAATCGGTTTTATCACAAGCTGCTCAAAAGTCATATCCCCCACCATATTATATTCGAGCACCTGTTCCCCTTTTATATAGGTCTCCCTGCAGGTACTGACATTCCCTGCGAAAGGAACATTGTAAGCATTCATCTCATACTGGTTGACCGGGGTCACCTGATTCAGTTTATAATGGACCCTGTGTTCTTTTATTCCCTGTGCCATTCCCTGAACTATTCCTCCCATTCACAGATATAACCAAAAGAATCCAATGGATTGTTCTCGTCTCCGTTTTCTGCTATATCATTCCATTTTCCCGCCGGATTGCTCCAATCCGTATAACTCTTATCATTTTTCGGAAAACGGACATAATGCTCCACATCGTTCCAGTTATCCGGCTGATTCTCTGACCAGTTCGTGTAGCTGACACTCTCACCGGTTACCCATGCAAAGGTTCCCTTTGAGGATGCATCGGAAAGTCCGATCCAATAATACTCTCCCTTTCCATACATCTTTACCAGCCCTTCCACAAAATTCTCTTCATCCGCATCTGATACCGTAACCAGATGGCCGCCTGCCGCCTCACATTCTGACTTTGCCGCCGTCCAGGAAACGCCGTTATCATATACCATGTAAAAATGTCCGTTATATTCCTGCGCTTCCGCCGGATGTCCGGTTTCCGTCAGCTCTTCCGTCTCCTCATCCGTATCCGATGCCGCCTGCGTATCAGCCGTTGTTTCTTCACTGAACTGTTCTGCAGGCGCCGTCGCTTTTCCGGCATCGTCCGCCTGCTTCGATTTTCTGACAAAAAACAAAATAATCAATACAAGCAGCACAACCGCAAGAATCACCGCAATCACGGATAGAATTATATTTAACTTTTTATTTTCATGCTCCGGCCCCGGCTGTTTTCCCGGCTCCGGTTTAACGGATTCTTTCTCCACAGCAGTTTTTTCCGCTTCAGGTTCTTTTTCCGCTTCTCCATTTATTTCTTTCTTCTGCACCCTGCCATAACTGGTAGGAGTACCACACTTCGGACAAAAGCTGCAGTCATCGGTCATCTCCGTTCCACATTTTACACAAAACATACTTCTACCCCTTATCCTAAAATTCTGTAAATTTTATTATAACATGAAAATTATGCCCTGAAAACCTTTTGTTATCAGGTTCAGGGCATTTTTCCTGTTTTTCTGTCCGCTTAATACCAGTTCCCCTCCATCGTATACGGGCTTTCCGGATATTCCGTTTTATTCCACTGATGAAACGCATTCGCAAGATCCTCATCCGAACAGTTAAAATATGTATATTCCGGATACCACTGTCCCGCCTCCATAGCCAGCTCCTCATCATAGACCGGATCGTCCCAGGTGACGTCTACGCAATACCACTCTCCGGACAGCTTTACCTTATTCCATGCATGCGGTTCTGTCAGATTATATGCCATTCCTTCTACAACTATACAGTCTATTTCCAGACAGTCCATAAAAAGCAGAAATGTAGAAGCATATCCGGAACAGATTCCATATCCGTCAACCAGCATGCCGTATGGGTTATCAGAATCCGGCATCTGCGCTTCCGGATAGTTGAGCGCTTTTCTGTCATACTCCATATACATGCACATATAGTCATGCACGGCTTTCTCTTTCTCCAGCTCTGTCATATCCTCCGTTATGATTTCTGACAAAATCTCCACTATCCGGTCATAGACCGCAATATCCTTTTCATCCGTAAGAATTTCCGGGGTTCCATTCAGATAAGCCGTTGCAATATCCTGATTAAAATATGTACTGTCATCCCGGTCATGCAGCTGGGATTCATCTGTAATATTTTCACCTTCCGCATTCTCGTTCGCCTCCGGCTTCCCGGTATCTTCCTCTGCCCCTGCATTCTGTGATATCCTGCTTTCGTTTTCCTCCAATGTCTGTACCAGTTCCTCACATTCCTCCTCATACTGTAAAAGCTGCTTCTGATCATATCCGAAAATCCGCTCAAACGCCTCCTGCGCCGTCTCCGGCATCCGGCTGATATCCAACACAACATACTGTTTTTTCGCAAATACATAGCTGTTTTGCAGAACATCTGCTTCCTCAGGGAAATATCCGATATAAGCGCCAATCCTGTCATTAATATATTCCTCAAGGGAAGATACGGCCGCATCCGTATCCTCTTTATTTTTTAATTTTAAAACCGCAAATTCCGTAGACCGCTCCGTTGTGGAATAAATGATACAGCCATCTGTAATCTCTTCTTCCAATTCATAAAAAGATTGCAGTCTCATATCAAAATTTCTATCCCCATATACAGTGACTGCCAGTTCTCCGTTTTCCTCTTCAGAAGCGGCCATTGCAAGTGCCAGTTGGTAACAGCTTGCCTCCGTATACCCGTTCTTATTTCTATTTTCCGTTTTTCCGCACGCCGCAAATGATAACGACATTGAAAGTACTAATAAACATGTAATCAAACGATATCCGTATTTTTTCATAACAGCCTCCGATTTTCCCCTTGCCTTCATCATATCGAATACCCATATTCCGGACAACTTAAATTATATAACATTTTTCTTTTCAACAAACTTTTATGCAAAGAAAAACCCCTGAATCCTATCGATCAGAGGTTTTAGAGGCGCGAGCCGGATTTGAACCGGCGATGACGGTGTTGCAGACCGGGGCCTTACCACTTGGCTATCGCGCCAGATATCAATTATAAGCTCCCCGAGTAGGGCTCGAACCTACAACAACTCGGTTAACGGCCGGGTGCTCTACCACCTGATACGGTTACAACCGTAAAATCAGGGATAAAATATGTGCCCCAAACGGCACGAGGAGATTTTTATCTGTTCAGGTCGTTTCCGACCTTCATTTTCAGCGGAAATCAGTGTACCACGAATATGGCTTTCCGTCAAGAGAAAACTTATGTTTTTTTACGGTTTTTTTCGTCCCTGATCCAGACAAAACACCTATGATATGAATTACAGGCCGGGACGCATTACTTTGGCCTGTATTCGATTTTCAAGGTGCGTCTGTCCGGATTCCCGTCAGCAGGACCTGCATCCGCTCCTCATAAGACGCTGTCAGGCATATCTCTTTTATATCCTCCGTATCGGAAGCCGGATGACTGTCCTCAGCTTCTCCGGCGCACATCTTCTCGCATCGCTCAGATAAATCTCATGATGAAATCTTTGATCCGTGATGTCCAGCGCGTATCCCTGCTCTTCCATATACCGATGCATGGCTCCCACTGTCCCCGGCTCATCATCATATGGCCCAATGTGCATACACTGCACGCACAGACCCTCGTCATAGGTCAGAAACTCCACTCTGGAAAAATCCTGTTTTTTCTTAGCCGACGCTTCGGAAACCGCCCAGTCAAACTCTTCCCTTGTGACAAACTCCGGCAGTCGTATAAGCGATATCCACTGAAAGTTCTCCTTCTGCGCATAGTCGATACTCTGAACACCGTTCTGCCACCAGAATCCTTCCAGTGGCGGAACCACATAATCAAAATATCCGTCAATCTGATGACTGCCTTTCTTACTCATCTTAATCGTGAAAGCAATCCCATACAGCAGCCCGATGGAAGCCTGATACTCTCCGCCTTCCACATTCGGATCTCCCTGACCCCGAACCGCAATATAATTCATCTCCGGAACCGTAATGATTCCCGGCAATGCCTTAGGCAAATAAAATTCCTTATATTCTTTCTTATAATCAAATGCCATCCCATCACCCCTTTAACCTCTTTACTCTGTCAGTCACCGTCTGCATAAATTCCTCTTCGGACAGATGCGGATCCCGCGTCCCCAAGATCAACTCGCAGGGCAGCTTCCCGCACCTGCCACAGGAAAGAAAGCCATTTTGAATCCTGCAGCAGGCATAAACAGGACATTTCTTTCCTTCCGGCGCATGGAACACTTTTCCGTATACGGCGCTGCATCCTTGACACATTTCCCCATAACAATAGCAGGCAGCACAATCGGCACCGCAGCAGCTGATCAGATCGTCCATTTTTGCTGTCTCCAGAATTTCTTTCTGCTTTTTCTTGCTCAGGCTTTCCAATACGATCCGATAGGACTTATCCAACAGGTCTTTCAGGAGTTCATCCGGCACCATGCCATCCGCTTTTACCGAATTCCAGTGTGTTTTGTTCATGTAATAGCCGGGAATGATATCCTCATACTGTTTTCGCAGAAAATCGCCCTCCGTCGGCTCCAGTTTTAACGTAATATAATAAGGGCGGTTTTTTTCATCCCTGCATACCGCGGCAAACATTTTTCCGCCGATCTGGTACCTCATCCAGTTCCACTCCTTTTGCAGATCTCTGGTCACACCCCTTTTTTTCATCAGATACTCGTCCACCCATTCATATCTCATATAATTTTACCTCCTCCTGTAAGTTTTTCTCATAGCATCCGCTATATTGCAGATCCTCTCCCGTACTTCCACCGGTTCCAGCACCTCTGCCTTTTCCCCGAAGGTCAAAATCCATGTAAGGAGATTCTCCATATCCGTATAATCTGCCTGAAAAAGCAGGCGCCCGTCATCCGTCTCGGTAAAGCAGTGCGGGCCAAATTCTTCCACCAGGCGCCACTTCACATCCGGATCAAAAAGAGCTTTTACCCGGATGCCTCCCGGAAATATCTTTTCATTGGACAGATCCGGCATCGGAACCTCCCGACACGTGAAGGTTTTATCGGAAACAGACACCTGATCCATGCGGTTCAGCTTAAACAAGCGGAAATCTTTGCGCTTCCCACACCATGCCCATACATACCAGCTTGTCCACTTGAACACAATATAATATGGCTCGACGGTCCGGGCACTCTCCCCCGACGGAGCATAATACCTGAAATCAAGCAGTCGCCTGTTCTCGATCGCATCCTGTATCATCTCTATTTTCGGAGCAAGAGACCCTTTATACCAGGAGGACAGATCGATCAGCATGGAATCCCTGCCGCTGACAAATTCCGAAGAACCGATCTGCAGCTTTTCCATCAGCCGGCTGTAATATCTGCTTCCACTCACGCTGTCAAGGCTCCGGAGTCCGGCGAGAATCCCTTGCATATCCTTTGATGTCAGGATCGTCCTGTCTATCCGGTATCCGTCCATGATGCAGATACCGCCGCCGGTCCCCTGTATTGTTCTGACAGGAATCCCCGCTTTACAGAGATCCTCGATATCCCGGTTTATTGTTCTTCTGGAAACCTCAAATTTCTCCGCCAGTTTAGGCGCAGTTGTTTTCTCTTCCTGCAGTAAGATCGACAATATCCCGATCAGCCTGTCTATCTTCATATCTTTTCCCGCTCCATTCTCAGTATAGCCAATCAAACACGACAGCTATATGTCATGTTTATGATACCACTTTTCTTTTTTTCTGAAAACAAAAAAACGGCCAACAGAGAATCAATCTCTGTCAGCCGCCGTTCTTATACCACAAACGCTAATGTTTATGGGGTTTTTTAAGCTCCCCGAGTAGGGCTCGAACCTACAACAACTCGGTTAACAGCCGAGTGCTCTACCATTGAGCTATCGA
>CANRQE010000014.1 GCA_947632705.1 uncultured Coprococcus sp.
AGGAGAGAATCTATATGGAACTGATATACAGAAGCACGAGAAATGCAGACGAGACAGCAACGGCATCTGAGGCAATCTTAAAGGGACTTGCAAATGAGGGCGGTTTATTTGTGCCGGACAGCATTCCGGCTTTGGATGTCAGCTTAGAGGTATTGGCGCAGATGGATTACCGGCAGGTGGCTTATGAAGTCATGAAGCTGATGCTGACTGATTTTACGGAGGAAGAGTTGAAAGCCTGTATTGATTCTGCATATGACAAAAAGTTTGATACGCCGGAGATTGTACCGCTTGTGAAAAAGGCCGGTGCATATTATCTGGAGCTGTTCCATGGGTCAACGATAGCCTTTAAGGATATGGCGTTGTCTATTCTCCCATATCTGCTTACTACTTCTGCAAAAAAGAATCATGTGGAAAATGAAATTGTAATTCTGACCGCAACCTCCGGAGATACAGGGAAGGCAGCACTTGCGGGTTTTGCAGATGTACCGGGAACCAGGATCATTGTATTTTATCCGAAGAACGGTGTCAGTCCGATTCAGGAAAAACAGATGATTACCCAGAGGGGTGCCAATACATTTGTAGTCGGGATTACAGGAAACTTTGATGATGCCCAGACCGGTGTCAAGAAGATGTTTTCAGATACAGAGCTGGCTTCCTATATGGACAGGAAAGGCTTCCAGTTTTCTTCAGCCAATTCCATCAATATCGGACGTCTGGTGCCGCAGATGGTATATTATGTATATGCCTATACCCGTCTGGTTGCGGATGGCACGATCCATGCGGGAGACAAGATCAATGTGGTTGTTCCGACAGGAAATTTCGGTAATATTCTGGCGGCTTATTATGCCAAAGAGATGGGACTTCCGATTGCAAAATTTATCTGTGCATCCAATGATAATAAGGTACTGTATGATTTTTTTGCAACCGGTACGTATGACAGAAACAGGGAGTTTATTCTGACCTCTTCTCCATCTATGGATATTCTGATTTCCAGCAATCTGGAACGTCTGATTTACAGGATTGCCGGAAACGATGCAGAGCGGAATGCAGAGCTGATGAGAAAACTGACTTCGGAAGGTATCTATACCATTACAGACGATATGAGAGCAAAGCTGTCCGAGTTCTATGGCGGTTATGCAACGGAATCAGAAACAGCGGCAGCCATTCAGAAGATATATGAGTCAGACAATTATATTATAGATACGCATACAGCCGTGGCGGCTGCGGTGTATGACAAATATGTTTCCGAAACCGGAGACCATACGCCGACAGTCATTGCTTCTACCGCCAGTCCGTACAAATTTACGAGAAGTGTCATGAATGCGATTGATGCTTCGTATGATGCAAAAACGGATTTTGAACTGGTGGATGCGCTTCATCAGTTATCCGGTGTGAAGATCCCGCAGGCAATCGAGGATATCCGATCTGCACCGGTTCTTCATAAAACAGTATGTGACAAAGAAGATATGTTAAAAGAAGTAAAAGGATTTTTAAAGATTTAAGGAAAATGCATAGGACAGTTTATTTGTACCATCCTGTCCCTAAACAAAACTAGGACAAAAAGCAATCGGACTTGTTTTTTGTCCGGTTGCTTTTTCCTTTATCAGTAAAAAAGAAAGAGAAGGTCATATGTATAAATTAAGAACAAAAGCCAGCTTTGACAGTGCCCATTTTCTGGCAGGCTATCGTGGAAAGTGCAGCAACATTCACGGACACCGTTGGACTGCGGAGGTAACGGCAGGCAGCGAAACGCTTGCGGCGGATTGCCAGACCAGAGGGATGGTGGCGAATTTTTCCGATTTTAAAGAAAGTTTAAAAGAGATTACAAATGAACTGGATCACTGCCTGATCATTGAAAAGGGCAGTCTGAAGGAACAGACGTTAAAGGCCTTGGAAGAGGAAAATTTTAAGATTGTGCAGATGAATTTCCGGCCGACAGCAGAAAATTTTGCAAAATATTTTTATACGGAAATGGCGAAAAAGGGTTACAGCATGATCGAGGCCTGTGTATATGAAACCCCGAATAATGTGGCATCCTATACGGAAGAAAGGGGAATATAAATATGGCAGTTTATAAAGTGGCGGAACGGTTTGTCAGTATTAACGGAGAGTCGTTAAGGGCGGGCGAAATTGCAGTTTTTATTCGTTTTGCCGGCTGTAATCTGAATTGCGGCTATTGTGATACAAAATGGGCAAATGCAGAGGATACGGAATATGAATCCTTAAGCAAAGAGGAAATCTACGATTATATTAAACGGACGGAGATAACCAATGTAACGCTGACGGGTGGAGAACCGCTGGTACAGGATGGAATAGATGAGCTGCTTCTGACACTTGCCATGGATGAGACGCTGCATATAGAGGTAGAGACGAACGGCAGTGTGGATATTGCGGAATTTAAAGCTTTGACAGACCGGATATCCTATACCCTGGATTATAAGCTTCCGGACAGTGGAATGGAGGCTTCCATGTGTCTGTCCAATTATAATTATATTGATAAGAAGGATGTTGTAAAATTTGTTGCGGGTTCTCCTGCCGATCTTCAAAGAGCCCGGGAGATTATGTATACGTATGGACTGGATGTAAAGACAAATGTATACATCAGTCCGGTATTCGGAAAGCTGGAGCCTGCTGATATTGTGGATTTTATGTTGGAAAATAATATGAACGGCATCCGCCTGCAGCTTCAGATGCACAAATTGATCTGGAGTCCGGAAACGAGAGGAGTATAACATGGCAATTGATAAAGAAGCAATTATGGAGCATGTAAGGGGCATATTGGTTGCCCTGGGGGATGATCCTGACAGAGAAGGACTGGTGGATACGCCGGCAAGAGTAGCCAGAATGTATGAGGAAGTTTTTGAGGGCATGCAGTATACGAATGATGAACTGGCGGAAATGTTTGGTAAGACCTTTGAAGCAGGGGCATCGGGAATACATCAGCAGGATATGGTATTTGTCAGAGATATAGAGGTGTTCAGCTATTGTGAACATCATATGGCTCTGATGTATGATATGAAGGTTTCCATTGCATATATCCCGCATGGCAGAGTAATCGGTCTCTCAAAACTGGCAAGGATTGCCGATATGGTAGCAAAAAGATTGCAGCTGCAGGAGCGGATCGGTTCGGATATTGCTTATGTAGTGGGTAAGGCAACAGGTTCTCCGGATGTTGCCGTATTGATCGAGGCCCATCACAGCTGTATGACGGCAAGAGGAATAAAAAAACCCGGAACAAAAACAATCACAACTACCTTCCGTGGAGCGTTTGAGAAGGATGTCAATCTGCAGAATAAAGTTTTGATGATGAACCGCAACTCCTGAATCTTAACGTGAAATTAAGTGGAAACTTTAGAAAGGTGAGGTTACTATGAAAAATAAAGAAGAAGCAGTTGTAGTATTTTCCGGCGGGCAGGACAGTACCACCTGTCTGTTGTGGGCGTTGAAACAATACCGGAAGGTATATGCCGTTTCCTTTGATTACGGACAGCGCCATGCGCTGGAATTATCCTGTGCGAAACGGATTGCGGAAAAATTCGGTGTAGAGCATCATATACTGGATATGAGCCTGTTAAATCAGCTTGCGCCGAATTCTCTTACCAGAAACGATATATGTGTAGATGAGGACGCACCGAAGGAGGGTACCCCAAATACCTTTGTAGACGGAAGAAATCTTTTGTTCCTCTCATTTGCGGCGGTATTTGCAAAACAGCGGGGCGTCAGCGATATTATTACAGGTGTTTCTCAAAGCGATTTTTCAGGATATCCTGACTGCAGGGATATTTTTATCAAGTCTCTCAATACGACGCTGAATCTGGCAATGGATTATGAGTTTGACCTGATCACGCCGATGATGTGGATTGATAAGATGGAAACCTGGAAAATGGCGGATGAACTGGGCGGACTTGATGTGATCCGGGATATGACGCTGACCTGTTATCAGGGAATTATGGGCGAAGGCTGTGGCAACTGCCCTGCCTGCAAGCTCCGTAAACGGGGATACGACCGGTATATGGAATATAAACGGATGCATCAGTAAACCTTAGATATTATAAAGAAGGTTGGAAATGTACATGAAAAAAATGTTGTTTATCGTTAATCCGAAGGCCGGACGGACGACCCTGAAGGACTGTCTGGTGGACGTGCTGGATGTTTTTTGTAAAAATGATTATGCGGTCAGAATCTATCTGACCCAGTCTCCAAGCGATGCGGAACGGGTCGTAAAAGAAGAAGGGGACGGATATGATATTATTGTATGTGCCGGGGGAGACGGCACACTTGGAAACACGGTAACAGGTCTCATGAAATCCGGGATGAGACGTCCGCTTGGTTATATTCCCTGCGGGTCTACGAATGATTTTGCAAATAGTATGGAGATACCGAAAAGAGCAACGGATGCCGCTTCCAAAATCGTTGCGGCTACTCCGTTTTCGATTGATGTCGGAAGCTTAAATGACAAATATTTTGTGTATGTCGCTGCGTTTGGTGTGTTGTCCGATACATCTTATACCACTCCGCAGAATATGAAGAATATCTTCGGCCATGCGGCTTATGTGCTGCAGGGGATTAAAAGTCTTGTCAATGTACCGTCTTATCAGATGGAGGTATGGATAGACGATCGGAAGGTGGAAGGCGAATTTATCTTCGGCATGGTTTCAAATTCCGTATTCATAGGCGGCATCAAAAGTATTACAAGAAAAGGCGTGGAATTTGATGATGGATTATTTGAGGGCGTCCTGATCCGTAAGATACATAACGTTGCCGACCTGCAGCGGATTGTGAATGCCTTACTGACAGGAAATGCAAGTGAAAAAAATATGGTGGCATTCCGTGCAAAACATGTTATATTTAATAGCAGTGAATCCATAGCATGGACAGTAGACGGAGAGTTTGGCGGGGAATATCGGCAGGCGGAGATTCATATTTATGAAAGAGCATTGGATATTCTGGTTGTGGATGAGCCGGAGGAAGCTGAAGAAAATGAAATGGAAGATATTTCAAAAAATTTCTGGGCAGAATCAGATGAGAAGGATATTCAGCCGGAGTCTGATAAAGAAAGCGGCTCAATGATATAAAAAGAAATAGGCGAGGTTAAGGAGTATGGGTAAATATTTTGGCACAGACGGTTTCAGAGGTGAGGCAAACAAGGAACTGACGGTGGAACACAGCTTTAAGGTCGGAAGATATCTTGGTTATTATTATGGCAGGAATAAACCGAATGGAAAGGCGCAGGTTGTAATCGGCAAAGATACCAGACGATCCAGTTATATGTTCGAATATGCTCTGGTTGCAGGGCTGACAGCCAGCGGCGCCGATGTTTACCTGATGCATGTAACACCGACGCCAAGTGTATCCTATATTGTCCGAAGCGACGGATTTGACTGCGGTATTATGATTTCCGCCAGCCATAATCCGTATTATGATAACGGAATCAAGATTATTAACGGTATGGGTTATAAGCTTGAAGCGGCAATTGAGGATGAAATTGAACAATATATAGACGGAAAGATACCGGAGATACCGCTTGCAACAAGAGAAAATATAGGCTGCACAACGGATTATTCCATGGGGCGAAACCGGTATATGGGATATCTGATGACGATTCCGACGCGGTCTTTTAAAAATATGCGCGTGGGGCTCGACTGTGCAAACGGTGCTGCCTATCAGGTTGCCAAGGCAGTATTTGATGCTTTGGGAGCGAAGACCTATGTAATCTACAATGAACCGGACGGAACGAATATCAATCAGAATTGCGGTTCCACGCATATTGAGCAGCTTCAGAAATTCGTTCTGGAAAAGGGACTGGATGTGGGATTTGCCTATGACGGTGACGCTGACCGCTGCCTCTGTGTGGATGATCAGGGAGAAATCGTGGATGGTGACAAGATTCTCTATGTCTGCGGCAGATATATGAAAGACCGTGGGGAACTGAATAATAATACGATCGTCACAACGGTTATGTCCAATCTGGGACTTTATAAAGCGCTGGATAAGAAAGGCATCCGGTATGAGAAGACGGCAGTCGGGGATAAATATGTATTTGAAAATATGATGGAGAACGGACACTCGATTGGCGGAGAACAGTCCGGTCATATTATTTTCTCAAAATATGCAACTACCGGGGACGGTATTTTGACTTCGCTAAAGATTATGGAGGTCATTCTGGAACGGAAATGCCGGCTCTCAGAAATGTTTAAGAGCCTGACTATTTTCCCGCAGCTTTTAGTCAACGTCAGGGTAACGAGCAAAGAGGCTGTCATACAGGATCCGGAGATACAGGCGCTTGCAGATTCTATTTCTGAAGAACTTGGTAATGACGGCAGGCTTTTGCTCAGACAGAGTGGAACAGAGCCTGTGATTCGAGTTATGGCAGAAGCTGAAACGGATGAGTTATGCAATCAATATGTATACCGGATGGTAAATCTGATCAAGGAGAGAGGTTATGCGGTGGAGTAAGCCGGTTTCCGCAATTCTCTGGAGATAAAAGAAAAAAGAACGAGAGGCACAACATGGAAGATAATATTTATTCATCCTGCATGGAAGAGGATAAGATCCGCGAAGAATGCGGTGTCTTTGGCATGTATGATTTTGACGGCAACGATGTGGCAAATTCTATTTATTATGGGTTGTTTGCCCTTCAGCATCGGGGTCAGGAAAGCTGTGGAATTGCAGTATCAGACACGGAAGGCCCGAAAGGAAAGGTATTATCCCTGCGCGGTATGGGCCTTGTCAATGAGGTGTATACACATGAATCCCTTGAAAAACTCAAAGGAAATATCGGCGTAGGTCATGTCAGGTATTCTACAGCAGGTGCAAGTACGATTGAAAATGCACAGCCGCTGGTTTTGAATTATGTAAAAGGGACCCTGGCACTTGCACATAATGGAAATCTTGTAAATGCGCCGGAGCTCCGCAGAGAACTGGAATTGACCGGTGCGATTTTTCAGACAACGATTGATTCCGAGGTGATTGCCTATCATATTGCAAGAGAACGTGTACGGTCTAAAACGGTGGAGGAAGCCATTATGCGGGCGCTGAAAAAATTACAGGGCTCTTATTCCCTGGTAGTTATGAGCCCGCGCAAATTGATCGGTGCGAGAGATCCCTTTGGATTCAGGCCTTTGTGTATCGGAAAGAGGGACAATACATACGTCCTGGCATCCGAAAGCTGTGCCCTGGATACAATCGGTGCCGAATTTATCAGGGATGTAGAACCCGGTGAAATTGTAACGATTTCTCCGGAGTATGGAGTTCAGTCCTATCGGGAGATGTGCCAAAAGGAACATGCCAGATGTATTTTCGAATATATTTATTTTGCAAGACCGGATTCTGTCATTGACGGTATGAGTGTATATGACTCAAGGCTGATTGCAGGCAGGTGTCTGGCTAAGGACAGTCCGGTGGACGCTGATCTTGTAGTAGGGGTGCCGGAATCGGGAAATGCAGCCGCTCTTGGGTATTCCCTGGAATCCGGAATCCCATATGGAACTGCTTTTGTCAAAAACAGTTATGTCGGAAGGACATTTATCAAGCCGCAGCAGAGCCAGAGAGAGTCCAGCGTGCAGGTCAAGCTGAATGTATTAAAAGAAGCAGTAAACGGAAAACGTGTGATTATGATAGATGATTCCATTGTGCGCGGCACCACCAGCGACCGGATTGTCGGTATGTTGAGGGAAGCCGGTGCAACAGAGGTGCATGTCAGGATCAGTTCACCGCCGTTTCTTTATCCCTGCTATTTTGGAACGGATATTCCGGACAGAGAGCAGCTCATTGCTTATAACAGAACCGTTGATGAGATTTGTAAAGTAATCGGTGCGGATTCGCTCGGATACCTGGAACTGAACAGGCTGATTGAGTTGTCCGGAGGCAGACAGTATTGCCATGGCTGCTTCAGCGGAACCTATCCGATGGCGCCGCCTACAGAGGATATCAGAGGAGATCACGAGGATTTTCGCAGAGGGGAAAATTCTCATGTGAAATAAGAATACAGAAAAAAGAGGTAAAAGATGAGTAACGATAAGTATGTAAGCCCATTATGTGAAAGATACGCAAGTAAAGAGATGCAGTACATTTTTTCTCCGGACAAGAAGTTCAAAACATGGAGAAAACTGTGGATTGCACTGGCTGAGACGGAATATGAGCTTGGACTGTCTGAAAACGGTAAGCCGGTTATTACAAAGGAACAGATAGAGGAACTGAAAGCTCATGCAGAGGATATTAATTATGAGGTTGCCAAAGAAAGAGAAAAGCTTGTCCGGCATGATGTGATGAGCCATGTATATGCATATGGAGTGCAGTGCCCGAAGGCGGCAGGCATTATTCATCTGGGAGCTACGAGCTGCTATGTAGGAGACAATACAGATATCATTATCATGACGGAAGCCATGAAGCTTGTGAGAAAGAAGCTTTTAAATGTGATCAATGAGCTTTCAAAATTTGCTATGCAGTATAAAGATCTGCCGACGCTTGCATTTACTCATTTTCAGCCTGCACAGCCGACCACCGTGGGAAAAAGGGCAACCTTGTGGCTGCAGGATCTGCTGCTTGACCTATCTGATCTGGAGTATATGATCGGACAGCAGAAGCTTTTGGGTTCTAAAGGAACTACCGGAACGCAGGCAAGCTTTCTGGAATTATTTAACGGAGATCATGATACGATTCGTAAGATAGATGGAATGATCGCAAAAAAGATGGGGTTTGAGGAATGTTATCCGGTATCCGGACAGACCTATTCCCGTAAAGTGGATACGAGAGTTTTAAATGTGCTTTCAGGAATTGCCCAGAGCGCGCATAAATTCTCAAATGATATCAGACTGCTGCAGCATTTAAAGGAGATTGAGGAACCGTTTGAAAAGAACCAGATCGGATCGTCGGCAATGGCATATAAGAGAAATCCGATGAGGAGCGAGAGAATAGCATCTCTTGCCAATTACGTCATGGTGGATGCTTTAAATCCTGCAATAACTGCCGCAACCCAGTGGTTTGAGAGGACGCTCGATGATTCTGCAAATAAGAGAATCTCCGTACCGGAGGCTTTTCTGGCTGTTGACGGTATTCTGGATCTGTATCTGAATGTGGTAGATGGTCTGGTCGTGTATGATAAGGTGATCTATCAGAGGTTCATGAAAGAAATTCCGTTTATGGCAACGGAAAATATTATGATGGATGCAGTGAAGCGCGGCGGGAACCGTCAGGAACTGCATGAGCTGATTAGAACTTATTCCATGCAGGCCGGTGCAGTTGTGAAGCAGGAGGGGAAGGATAATAATCTGGTGGATCTGATTGCTGCCGATCCTGCATTCGGTATGACGCGGGAAGAGATTGAGGCCCTGCTCGAACCAAAAAATTTTGTAGGGCGTGCGCCGGAGCAGACAGAGGAATTTATTATCGGAGTCGTAAATCCGGTTCTGAAAGAGAATGAAGAGCTCCTTGGATTGACGGCAGAAATTCTGGTATAAGATATCTGAAACCGAAAAAAATCCAATATTTACTTATCAGGCATTTTATTGTATAATAGGTAAGCCGTTGTGTTTATAACGGCGTATTCCATAAGGGAATCGGAAAATTTACAATGAGTGTGTCATTTGATGACAGGAGGAATGCAGATGGTAAGAGCGGTTGTAGGTGCCAATTGGGGCGATGAGGGAAAAGGTAAGATTACGGATATGCTGGGTCAGGAGTCTGATATTATAGTGAGGTTCCAGGGCGGTGCGAATGCAGGACACACGATAGTCAATGACTATGGCAAATTTGCCCTTCATACATTGCCGTCCGGTGTATTCTATAACCACACTACCAGTATTATCGGGAACGGAGTTGCCCTTAATATTCCTGTATTAATGGAAGAAATCAAGGAAATTACCGATAGAAATGTGCCGATGCCAAAGATTCTGGTGTCTGACAGGGCACAGATGGTTATGCCGTATCATATTTTATTTGATGAATATGAAGAGGAAAGGCTTGCAGGCAGGTCTTTTGGATCAACCAAGTCAGGCATTGCACCGTTTTATTCAGATAAATATGCAAAGATCGGATTTCAGGTCAATGAGCTGTTTGATGAAGCAGCCTTGAAGGAAAAAATTGAAAGGGTACTGGTGCAGAAAAACATATTGTTAGAGCATCTTTATCATAAGCCTCTGTTAGATTCGGATGAGATTTTTGCAACGCTGATGCAGTATAAAGAGATGGTGGAGCCGTATGTATGCGACGTTTCTGCATATTTATGGAGAGCCATAAAAGAGAATAAGAATATTTTGCTGGAAGGACAGCTTGGGTCGCTGAAAGATCCGGATCATGGCATTTATCCGATGGTTACGTCTTCTTCTACCTTGGCGGCATATGGGGCCATTGGTGCCGGCATTCCGCCATATGAGATCACACAGATTATTACGGTATGCAAGGCGTATTCCAGTGCTGTGGGTGCAGGCGCCTTTGTGAGTGAAATACAGGATAAGGAAATTGCGGATGAGTTAAGACGCCGTGGCGGTGACGGAGGCGAATACGGAGCGACGACAGGCCGCCCGAGAAGAATGGGCTGGTTCGACTGTGTTGCTTCGAGATATGGCTGCCGGATTCAGGGCACAACGGATGTGGCGTTTACGGTTTTGGATGTTCTGGGTTATCTGGATGAGATTCCGGTCTGTGTGGGATATGACATTGACGGAACCATAACAACAGAGTTCCCGACAACCGGGCTGTTAGAGAAGGCAAAACCGGTACTTGAGATGCTTCCGGGCTGGAAATGTGACATCCGGGGCATCAAAACTTATGAAGAGCTTCCTGAAAACTGCAGAAACTATGTGGAATTCGTAGAATCACAGATTGGTTTCCCGATTACCATGATTTCTAACGGTCCGGGCCGAAATGATATTATTTACAGGACTGTGGATACGATTCAGGTAAAATAAGATCCTATATAAAAAAGCGGTGGAGCTTTCTCCATCGTTTTTTTCTACACAGAGAAATGTGTACCGAGCAGAAAGGAAGAATAAGCTATGGAACAATATCTGGAGCATACGGTAAAAAAACGAAAGGCAACCCGGGTGTCATATCGGATTGTCGGTTTGATATTTATGATAGTTGGTGTATTGCTTCTGGTCTGGGGCCTGCTTGGTGGCGGACTCCGGATTGTCAGGGCGGCTATCGGACTCGGGGCTGTTTTTTATGGCTTTACATTGGTTAAGGCGTCGTTTCGGACTTCGGCGTTTGATTCGACTTATGTATTCGAGGAGGAACAGATCCGTATCCGGCAGGCAAAAAAAGATGTTCTGGTACCGTATTTTGAGGTTACAAATGTGAATCTGGTGATTCCGGATCCGGATATGCCATATTATCTTTTGAAGCTGGACAGTAAAAGGGGAAGCTTTGTACTTCCTTTTATGGGAAACCGGGACAAATGTGATGCCATTTACAAATGGATGTTAAAGAGGGTTGGAATTTATGAAGAGGAAGATACTGGAAATTCTGAAAGCTGAAGCAGGATATATATCCGGTCAGGCTATGAGTAAAAGACTCGGTATATCAAGAACTGCGGTCTGGAAGTATATGAACGGCCTGAAGGAGGAAGGATATGTGATAGATTCCGTTAATAAAAAAGGCTACAAGCTTCTTCAGGAACCGGATCAGATCCGGGAGGAGGACATCCGGGCCTGTCTGCATACCTCCTGCTTTGGGAGACAGATTTTTTATTATAAAGAGACAGATTCCACGAATATCAGGGCAAAAGAAGCGGATCCCCGCACCGTCATGCATGGAGGACTGTTTATAGCGGATATGCAGACTGCAGGAAAAGGCAGACGCGGTCATACCTGGGGTTCTGCAAGGGGTATGAATATATACATGACGTATTGGTTAAAACCGGATATACCGATTGGCAGGGTATCTGCCCTGACTCTGGTGGCGGCGCTGGCAGTTGCAAACGCCTTACAGGAGATAGAAGGGATTGTTCCGGAGATTAAGTGGCCGAATGACGTGGTAGTAAACGGGAAGAAGATCTGCGGCATTCTGACAGAGATGAGCTCAGAAGGGACGGATATTAATTATGTGGTTGTGGGAATCGGTGTCAACGTCAATATCGAAGAGTTTCCGGTGGATCTGAAGGCTAAAGCAACCTCTGTCCGGCTGGAGACAGGAAAAGACCATGCCCGTTTCGCCATAATAGGGAGTATTACGAATTTTTTTGAGGACTATTATATGCAGTTTGAGAAGGCGGGAGATATGGGCCCTCTGCTTGAAGCCTATAATGCGCTTCTGGTCAACCGGGACAGACGTGTGATTGTAATCGAAAAAAACAGCAGAAAGGAATACACGGCAATTGCCCTGGACCGCGATGGCAGCCTGCTTGTCAGAGATGATGCGGGTGCCGTACACAGCATTATATCGGGCGAGGTTTCTGTCCGCGGAGCGGACGGATATATATAAAGAATATGAAGTATGGTCCGAAAAGAACCTTATATTGGAAGGGAAATGAGAAAAAGGGTAGCAATTGAAAAGGTTTTTATGCTATCATAGGAATGTTCCGAAAAAGAATAACGTTCATAAAATTATAAAACAGACGGAGGACATGTTATGGAAAAAATTCAGATGACAACACCACTTGTGGAAATGGACGGAGATGAGATGACCAGAATTCTCTGGCAGTTTATTAAGGATGAACTGATTTATCCATTTATAGATTTAAAGTCAGAGTATTATGATCTGGGGCTGGTACATAGAAATGAAACGGATGACCAGGTTACCTTTGATGCTGCGTATGCAACAAAAAAATACGGAGTTGCGGTCAAATGTGCTACAATTACTCCGAATGCGGCCAGAGTGACAGAATATAATCTGAAAGAGATGTGGAAGAGTCCGAACGGAACGATCAGGGCCATTCTTGACGGTACCGTATTCCGCGCACCGATTGTTGTAAAAGGAATTGAGCCATGTGTGAAAAACTGGAAGAAGCCGATTACCATTGCCAGACATGCTTATGGAGATGTATATAAAAGTGTAGAGATTAAGGCTCCGGGTGCCGGTAAGGCGGAATTGGTTTTCACAGGAGAAGACGGACAGGTGATCAGGGAAACCATTCATCAGTTCGACGGACCGGGTGTGATTCAGGGACAGCATAACGTCAATCGGTCCATAGAAAGCTTTGCCAGAAGCTGTTTTAATTATGCGCTTGATACAAAGCAGACTCTCTGGTTTGCAACCAAGGATACGATTTCCAAAAAATATGATCATACCTTTAAGGATATTTTTCAGGAAATTTTTGATGCGGAATACAAAGAGAAATTTGATGAGGCAGGCATTGAGTATTTCTATACGCTGATTGACGATGCAGTTGCCCGTGTCATGAAATCAGAAGGAGGTTATATCTGGGCATGTAAAAATTATGACGGAGACGTCATGAGCGACATGATATCTTCTGCCTTTGGTTCTCTTGCCATGATGACCTCGGTTCTGGTATCTCCGGATGGAAAATATGAGTATGAGGCGGCTCATGGTACGGTAATGAGACATTATTATAAGCATCTTGCCGGAGAAGAGACCTCTACCAATTCCGTTGCTACCATTTTTGCGTGGTCAGGGGCTCTCAGAAAACGTGGAGAATTAGACGGAAATACCGCATTGATGGATTTTGCGGACAAATTGGAAAAAGCTACGATACAGACGATTGAAGCCGGAAAGATGACAAAGGATCTTGCGCTGATTACCACACTGAAAGACCCGGTAGTTTTAAACAGTGAAAATTTCATTCAGGCCATCCGGGAAACGCTTGAGGGCATGTTGGTATAGATATCTTCCGATGTTGCAAATCCGTTGCTTATATGCTAATATTTAACCAGTTTTGTGGTACCATAATCATATGGGTGAAATAAAAAAACAGGAGATTCATTATGACAATCACAGATGAAACAATTGATTATGTAGGAATCCTGGCAAAGCTTGAGCTGTCTGAGGAAGAAAAACAGCAGGCTAAAAAGGATATGTCAGAAATGCTGGACTATGTCAGCAAATTAAATGAATTGGATACGGAGCATGTAGAAGCAATGAGTCATGCATTTCCATATAACAATGTATTTCGTGAGGATGTAGTGACAAATCAGAATGACAGAGAGAATCTTTTGAAAAACGCACCGGAACAAAAAGACGGATGCTATAAGGTTCCGAAGACATTTGATTAGGAGGTGTAGTGATTCATGGATCTGATGAGTTTGACTGCCGTAGAGCTTGGAAAGAAGATTCATGCAGGTGAGGTTTCAGTGAAGGAAGCTGTACAGGCCTGCCTTTCCCATATAGAAACATATGATAAGGAATATAACTGTTTTGTCAGTGTGGATACGGAAAGAGCGTATCAGCAGGCAGAAGAAATACAGAAGAAAATGGATGCCGGGAAATTGACCGGTCCGCTTGCGGGCGTGCCGGTTGCAGTTAAGGATAATATGTGCATGGCGGGGTCTCTGACTACCTGTTCATCGAAAATATTATCCGGTTTCGTACCGACTTATACCTCGGATGCAGTCTTAAAGCTGCAGGAAGCCGGGGCGGTTATTGTCGGAAAGACCAATATGGATGAGTTTGCTATGGGAAGCACCACAGAAACCTCTTATTATGGTGAGACAAAGAATCCGTGGGATACGACGAGGGTGCCGGGCGGTTCCTCAGGTGGTTCTGCGGCAGCAGTTGCGGCAGAAGAGGTTCCGTATGCACTCGGTTCGGACACCGGTGGGTCGATCAGACAGCCGGCCGCCTTTTGCGGTGTTACAGGCATAAAACCCACCTATGGACGGGTATCCAGATATGGTCTGATTGCATATGGCTCATCTTTGGATCAGATTGGTCCGCTTGCAAAAGATGTGACGGATTGTGCTACGGTTTTAGAGATTATCTCGCAGTATGACCCGAAGGATTCAACCTCCGTTAACAGAAACGACAATCATTTCACGGAGGCGTTAACGGATAATGTAAAAGGAATGCATATCGGTCTGCCCAGAGATTATTTTACGGACGGATTAGAACCTGAGATCTGGGATGCCGTCTATCATGCCGCCAAAGTATTGGAGGAAAAGGGTGCGGTTATAGAGGAATTTGATCTTGGAATGGTTGAATATGCCATACCGGCTTATTATATTATTGCGTCAGCGGAAGCCAGTTCAAATCTGGAACGATTTGACGGGGTAAAATACGGTTATCGGACGAAAGAATACACGGACCTCCACAATATGTATAAAAAGAGCCGGTCAGAGGGCTTTGGGGCCGAGGTGAAGAGACGGATTATGCTGGGCTCCTTTGTTTTAAGCTCCGGCTATTATGATGCTTATTATGTGAAAGCCCTGAAGGTTAAGGCTATGATCAAACAGGCTTATGACAGGGCGTTTGAGAAATATGATGTAATACTCGGACCGGTTGCGCCGACTACTGCCTTGAAGCTCGGCGAATCTCTGAGTGATCCGATTAAAATGTATCTGGGAGACGTGTACACGGTGCCTGTCAATCTGGCGGGTCTGCCGGGAATTTCTCTTCCGGGCGGATACGATCAGTCCGGTATGCCGATCGGAATTCAGTTTGTGGGGAATGCGTTTGAGGAAAAGAAAATTATACAGGCCGCATATGCATTGGAACAGACCGGATCGTATCATAGACCCAAAAAGGTTGCAGAAAGGAGGCTGTAGGGTATGAGTAAAACATATGAAACAGTCATAGGACTGGAAGTGCATGTAGAGCTTGCAACAAAAACTAAGATCTTCTGCGGATGCAGCACGGAATTCGGTGGTGAGCCGAATACGCATACCTGTCCTGTATGTACCGGAATGCCGGGAAGCCTTCCTGTATTGAATAAAGCGGTTGTAGAAAAAGCGGTGGCAGTGGGACTTGCGACCAATTGCACAATTACGCAGAATTGTAAATTTGACAGAAAAAATTATTTTTATCCTGATAATCCTCAAAACTATCAGATCTCTCAGCTGTATTATCCAATCTGTCGGGACGGAAAGGTAGAGATTGAGACAGACGGAAAAAAGAAATTTGTCAGGATTCATGAGATACACATGGAGGAGGATGCAGGTAAGCTGGTACATGATCCGTATACCGACAGCTCTCTTGTGGATTTCAATCGTTCCGGAGTACCGTTGATTGAAATTGTTTCCGAGCCGGATATGCGTTCGGCAGAGGAAGTGATCGCTTATTTAGAGAAGCTGCGCCTGATCATCCAGTATCTTGGAACTTCGGATTGTAAGCTGAATGAAGGCTCCATGCGTGCGGACGTCAATCTGTCTGTGCGGGAGGCAGGTACGGAGGAATTTGGTACCAGAACGGAGACGAAAAATCTGAATTCCTTTAAAGCCATTGCAAGAGCTATTGAGCATGAGAGAGAAAGGCAGATTGATCTGCTGGAGTCAGGCGAGCCGGTTATTCAGGAAACCAGAAGATGGGATGATAATCAGGAATATTCTTATGCAATGCGTTCCAAAGAGGATGCGCAGGATTATCGCTATTTTCCGGATCCGGATCTTGTTCCGGTTCATATTACGGATGAATGGCTTGAGGAAATCCGGAATGCACAGCCGGAATTCAGGGACGAAAAAAAACTCAGATATAAAGAGGAATATCAGATACCGGATTATGATATCGATATTTTGACGAATTCCAAGAAACTGGCAGATTTATTTGAAGCAACGATTGCACTGGGGGCGCAGCCGAAGAAGGTATCCAATTGGCTGATGGTGGAGACCATGCGGCTGATGAAGGAGCATTCCATGGATCCGGAGGATCTGACTTTTTCCGCAAAAAACCTTGCAGGGCTGATCCGACTGACAGATGATAAGGTGATCAACAGCAGTGTGGCAAAAGAGGTGTTTGAAAAAATATTTACAGATGACATTGACCCTGAGGCGTATGTGAAAGAACATGGGCTTGCAACTGTGAATGACGAGGATACACTGAAGAAGGTCGTTGAAGAAGTGATTGCAAAGAATCCAAAGGCGGCGGATGATGTCAGAAGCGGAAAAGATAAGGCAATTGGCGCGCTGGTCGGACAGACCATGAAGGCAATGCATGGAAAAGCAGATCCGTCTGCCGTCAACCAGATGATCAGAAAGCTGTTGTAAGAACAGCCCGGAAATGAAGAAAAACCGATGAAAAAAGGAAACAGAGTATGGAAGAAAACAGACCGGTAAAAAAAAGAGATACTTATAAAAGGCTGATTACTTTTTCGGAAGGAATTGTTTTGCTGGCCGTAGAAGTATATATGTTTGGGATTGTATGGTATCGGTATTATTCTGATTTTATTGATATCCCGTTTTGGCGCAGAGGTAACTGGGCGGTTATTGGTATGTACGGACTGATTGTCTTTTTGTTTACCAAATTGTATGGAGGCTACAGGGTTGGATTCTTACGGATTATAGACGTTCTTTATTCCCAGATATTATCCCTTCTCTGTGCCAATGTAGTTGCATATGTACAGCTGTGTATTATCTGCAGAGATTATGTCAGACCCCTGATGCTGATTTATCTGACAATTGTAGAGATTATTGTGATTCTGGTATGGGTATTTGTCTGCCGTTTCCTGTATTCGATTTTTTATCCGCCAAGACAGCTGCTGCTGGTATATGGATATAAGACTCCGGTAGAATTTATTGATAAGATCAATGCACGAAAAGACAAATACAGGATTGCGGACAGAGTTCATGTCAGTGAGGGTGAAAAGGTTCTCAAAGAAAAAATTCTGCAGTCCGAAGGCGTGATCATATGTGAAACGAAAGCATATATCAGAAACGAACTGGTAAAGTTCTGCTTTGAACATTCCATCCGGTCTTATGTTGTACCGAAGCTGTCAGACATCATTATTTTAGGCGCCGAGCCGATTCATTTATTTGATACGCCGCTGTTGTTGTCAAGAAACCAGGGACTGACAGGAGAAGATATGATCGGAAAACGGTTGATGGACATTATATGCGCATTGATTCTGCTTATTTTAGCGTCTCCGTTTATGCTGATCATCGCTGTCGCAATCAAGCTGTATGACGGAGGTCCTGTCTTTTACAAACAGAAGCGGCTTACGCTGAACCGAAAGGAGTTTATGATCCTGAAGTTCCGAAGCATGCGGATGGATTCAGAAGAACAGGGAGCGCAGCTTGCAAAGAAACATGATGACCGTATTACACCGGTCGGACGGGTAATCCGAAAACTGCATCTGGATGAGCTTCCGCAGTTATTTAATATCTTAAAAGGAGATATGTCCATGGTAGGGCCGAGACCGGAACGCCCTGAGATAGCGGAGCTGTATGAGAAGGAGTTTCCGGAATTTTCCTACAGGCTTAAAATGAAAGCAGGTCTGACGGGATATGCGCAGGTGTATGGGAAATACAATACGACACCGCGCGATAAGGTAAAGCTGGATCTTACTTACTATGAGCATTATTCAATCTGGCTGGATATTAAGCTGATTTTGTTAACCTTCAAAATATTGTTCCAGAAGGAAAATACAGAGGGAATCGAATCCAATCAGACCACGGCCATTCGTGTTGAAAAAGGAAAACGGACGGAACCGGTTAAAACGGTACTGCCGGAGAAACCGGTTGATTATGATGAGTCAGAGGATGCATTTTATTAACAGAGTGTCTGCACATGGAGAAAATTTATGGGAGACAAGGTTGAAGTTTCGGTAATCATACCGGCATATAATTGCAAAAAAACATTGCGTGATGCCGTGAACTCGGCGATTGCGCAGAATGTTTCACACGAGATTATTATTGTGGATGATTGCTCCAAAGAGGATTTGTCAGAAGTCCTTATGGAGTATCAGAATCATCCTTTCATACGTATTGTCCGAAATGAAAAAAATCTGGGGGTTGCAGCGGCCAGAAACAAGGGCGTTTCGCTTGCAAAGGGAGAATATATCGCTTTTCTGGATGCAGATGATATCTGGCGCAAAGGCAAATTATCCAGGCAGCTTCGCATTATGAAAAAAACGGGTGCGGTTATGTCTTCTACAGCGAGAGAACTGATGCAGGAGGATGGAACGAGAACCGGCAAGATGATTGCCGTTCCGCAGAGAATTACCTATCAGAGGCTGCTTTGCGGGAATGTCATCAACTGCTCATCGGTGCTTGTCAAAAGATCTGTAGCACTTGAGTTCCCGATGGACAATGATGATGTGCATGAAGACTATATTTGCTGGCTCAGGATATTGCAAAAGTATTCTTATGCTGCCGGACTGAATGAGCCGCTGCTGCTTTACCGTGTCACCCAAAAGGGGAAGTCCGGTTCCAAGCTTCACTCCGCACTTCTGACCTTCCGGGTATATAGAAGGCTGGGCTTTGGAATCATCCGATCTGCCGGATATTTTGTATGTTATTCGATCAATGGTTTTAGAAAATATTTTATTAACAGTGGGGTGAAACATGGAAAATCATAATAAACGCGGACCGGGGAGACCCACGGCAAAGAGGAAGGATACCATTTTCAGATTGAGGATTGATACGGAAACGCACGCAATGCTCTCTGCATATGCGAAAAAAAACAACCTGTCCATGTCCCAGATTGTCAGGGAGGCCATAGATCAGATTGTCAATGCTGAACGTGACGATAAGATAAAAGACGGAGAAGAGCTGTTACAGTGAACTGTTACAGCTCTATTCCGTTTTTTTTCAAGAGTTCTCTTGCGGTATCAATGGAATCTGCACCGGCAGCATTTTTGATCGGAGCAAATTCTTTTTCCCGGTCTACTTCGAATGGCAGACAGTTGTCCATGAAGCGAATCATGTCAAGCGCCAGAGTTTCAAATTTATATCCGTTCGGCGCAGACGGAATAACGGGATTTCCGTCCTCATCAATATATGGAATTGCTTTTTTTACAACATGAAGAGGCATATGCTCATTCATGATGGAAATCAGTTTGCTGACCGGAAAGATATAGTTCAGGGTAACCCCGTAGTTATAAGCATATTCTCCGTCTGCGTTTTTTTCGTTTCGCATTTTTTCCGTCAATTCATAATATTCAACAATGTATGGCATATTGTTTTTGGTACATAATACGCCGACCCGTTCCTCCGGACAAACTTTTTTGACGACTTTTCCTCCGGATTCATAGTTTTCTTCAATTATCGCACCCAGAAATACAGGGTCGGCAATTCGCTGCAGTACGTTATCAACAGAAAATACATTGATCCATTTTACGTTGGAATGCAGGATGCCTTCTAAAAGTCCGGCTTTATCAAGAGAAGAAAACCAGCCTCCGTTTCCGTTCGGAGACATGCAGATTTTGCCTTTTTCTTCCAAAACAACCTTGCCTCCGAAGTCAACGGAAGGAACCATTTCCTGACGGAAGAAAAAGATATAAGCAGGGTTGTAACCGAAATAGTTATGTTTTTTGAAAAAGGCTTTTGTCTCATCGTGATTTTTATCACTGGTCATGATGTAAAACGGAATCCAGGTATCAGCTTCCTCAACAACTTTTAACGTATGCATAATCAATAATTCAAAGATATACAGATCCTTCGTAATGCCGACATTAAAGGTGCCCTTTGGCCCGGGATATCCTAATCTGGTACCCTGCCCGCCGGCAAGCAGTACCAACGCCAGTTCGCCCTTTTTGATGGTTTCCAATCCGGTTTTTTTGTAGATTTCTTCTTTGGAGCGGATGGTCTCTATCTGAAGCGCTTCAATCGGAACAGTATCGGCATTGTTGTTTTCCTCTTTGCAATTCAGAACATCCAAAATGTCGAAATTGATGTCGTCAATCTGTGCTAACAGACTTTTTTGTCCGCTGGCATTTAAAGAGTGGTAATGCTCTAACAGATGCAGCTGATTATACTGCTTCAGTTTCTTGTAAGCATTTTTATAATTCATGTTTGCCTCCATATAATCGTGATGTTTCTGTTTTGTTTTTTATCATACGGAATTTGATCATAAGAGTATCCTTAAAAACCTGCAGAATATCTTTCAGCCTGATCCGTCTGCCTTCTTTCTGATCATTTCTGGAATAGTTCAGTTCAATCGGCGCCTCCAGAATCTTGCAGCCCATCCGGTTTGCATATGCCAGAATTTCAATATCAAAGGCATAGCCGTTGGTAACAACCTTTTCGGCAATCGGTTTTATGACGGAAGCCCTGAATAATTTAATTCCTGTCTGGGTATCGTGCAGCTTCAGGTGAAATAGCAGAACCAGCATCAGATAATAGCCATAGCTCATAAATTTGCGGATTGGCGGATAGTTTAGTTTTGAACGCGGATGCTGTTTGGATCCGATTACAATATCAGCCTGATACTTTTTCATTTGCTTCAGAAAGGAATATAATAGTTTGGGATTCAGTTCCAGATCAGAATCCAGAAATGCAATATATTTTCCGGAAGCCTGCCGGACTCCTGTCACAATGGCGTACCCTTTTCCTTTGTTGCTGGAGTAACCTGCGGGAAGAATATGGCTGTCTGCAGCAGCGGCTCTCTGAATTTCGCCCGCAGTATTGTCCAGACTGCCGTCGTTGACGGCGATAATTTCATATTGTTTTACAAATCCCGATAAGGTCCTGCTGGTAAGAAGCAGATTATCGTAGATATGTCCGCCTTCGTTGTATGCAGGCATTACAACAGAGAGGGTGGGAAGTTTGTTTGTACTACAGTTGTCCATATTCATAGATTCCCCTTACAATGATGTTATTATAACTATACTTTTAAAGGAAAATCATGTCAACCAGAAATTTGCCGCTGCAGGGAAGCGTTGTAAAAGAGGCAGACTCAATATGAAAACGTAATATTAAAAAATTAATAATTATTGTAAAAGATAACATTTTAATGTATGATAAAGGTAACTATACAAATGAATTGAATTGCAGAGAGGAAGCCCCTGTATGGATAAAAGTACAACAGAGTATGATAAAAGATTATCGGAATACAAAGAAAGAATGATGAAAAGGAATATAGAGCTGACTTCAGATGATGATGATGAGCTTGACAGGCTTCTTGATCGTGCTGAGCCTTCATCGTCCGGCCGGCAGAATACGTCCGGCCATGATTTTGTACGGCGCCCTGTACCGACGCCCTCGGTTCGGCGGGAACAGACGGATGGAGAGACTTCTGCAAGGAAGCAAGCGGGCATTGACAACCCTCTGAAGAATCAGCCTGTCAGAAATGTGAGACAGGAGGAATACGGGAAAAGAAAAACCGTACAGCCTGTTAAAAAACGGTACGAGGAATACGAGGAATATGAGGAATATGAGGATGAGGATGAAACGGTTGCTACAAGGTTTACATCTCTGCTTCAGGATATTCGCGAGGGAGCCGGAAATCTGATTCGTAAGATCCGTTCCGGCAGGATCGGGCCTTTAAGCAGTACCGGAAAATGGTTTGTAGCGTTGTGTATCGTATTGGTCATATTTGTGTGCGTGACAATCGCCTATCTGGTTCAGAATGCAAAGTACAAATATAACCAGATGGATATTCATGAAATATCGAAAGAAGATCTGGTGATCAATGAAGGCGTCAGCGAGGCAACGAAAGGGTACCGAACGATGGTCTTATATGGGGTGGATTCCCGGGAATCCAATCTTGCACAGGGAACCAACAGTGACTGTATTATAATTGTCAGTATCAATAACAGTACGAAAGACGTGCGGCTTGTTTCTGTATACAGGGATACATTGTTCAAAATCCAGAATGACAGCAAAATTATGCATAAGGTAAACTACGCATATCAGTCCGGCGGGCCTTTAGTCAGTATCAATACTCTGAATGCAAATCTGGATCTGGAGATTACGGATTATATTGCCGTGGATTTCAATGCAATGGCGGACATTATAGATGCGCTTGGTGGTGTTGAAGTTTCCATTGAAGAGGATGAGATCAATAATCTGAATCAGAATCTTGCCGAACAGATTGGAATTTCAGGAAAATACAGTGACGGTATCTATGAGGCCGGCGTGCAGACCCTGATGGGACAGCAGGCGGTTGCCTATTCCAGAATCAGAAGTACGGCGTTGGGGGATATTACCAGAACAGAGCGGCAGAGGGAGGTGCTGCTGGGCCTTGTGGACAAGCTGCTGGATGCAGATACAAAAACGGTCAGCCATCTTCTGGATATTTCTTTTGAAAGCGTTTCAACGAGCTTTACCAGACAGTCAGTGGAAAATCTGCTGAAGGATGCAGGAGATTATCAGATAACAGAATCCACGGGTTTCCCGTTTGCCTATGATCCGCTTACAATGGACGAGCAGGGCAGTGTGCTGGTTGCGGCAGACATGAGCACCAATGTGGCGGCTCTGCATGCATATTTGTATGGAGATACGGCGTATTCTCCTTCAGAGGCTGTTGTTGCGATCAGTGATGAAATAAAAACGGAAACCGGTGTGCAGGCAAAAAATATTGAGAATGCCAATTATGACGGACCAAACGGAAATACTTCCGGACAGATGCAGGAGGGTGTAACGACACTGACGGAACCGCCGGCCGGCATGATTGTAGATGAATAAAAGGGGTGTATGAATGAAAGCAAAGGTTTATTTTTCCAAAACGATTACACCGGAAAAAGTTCTGGAACTGTATCAGCTCCTGAAAAAGGAACTTCCGGGCAAGGTTGCGATTAAACTACATTCAGGAGAAGTCGGAAATCAGAATTTCCTGAAACCGGATTTCTGGAAACCGGTCATTGATTTCGTAGGAGGAACAGTTGTAGAGTGCAATACTGCATATGACGGACAACGGGATACAACGGAAAAACACTGGAAAACCATCAAGCTGCATGGTTGGAACCGCTATTTTACTGTGGATCTGATGGATGAAGAAGGGCCGGATCTGGAGCTTTCTGTTTCGAACGGTAAGGTAATTCATAAAAATTATGTTGGCAAAAATCTGGCAAAATATGATTCTCTTCTTGTGCTGTCTCATTTTAAGGGGCATCCGATGGGAGGATATGGCGGGGCATTGAAGCAGCTGTCAATTGGAATTGCCTCCTCCTATGGGAAAGCTTATATTCATGGCGCGGGTATACCTGAAGACATCTGGACGGCAGATCATGATTCCTTTTTAGAGGCCATGGCGGATGCGGCTTCTTCCGTCACAGATTATTTTAAGGGAAATGCAGTTTATATTAACGTGATGAAAAATATGTCCGTCGACTGTGACTGTTGTGCCGTTGCCGAGGATCCGTGCATGAAAGATATCGGAATCCTGATTTCTCAGGATCCTGTGGCCATCGATCAGGCGTGTCTGGATCTGGTCTATGCTGCAACAGATGATCCGGGACGGGAGCATTTGCTGGAAAGAATCGAAAGCAGGAATGGAGTGCATACGATTGAGGCGGCTGCCGCTCTTGGGATTGGTTCAAGAGAATATGAGCTGATAACAGCAGATTCATAAAAAATAGAAATAGAAGATGCCCTGTGGTGTACGAATTGTTTGTAACCACAGGGGTTTTTTAGACTTTTTTATTTATTGTCAGAAAATATACTTAATATAATAAAGTTGACAAATTATCAGACAATTTAACGAAAAAAGTTGTTTACAAACCGGATGTATAGTAGTATGATATCTTTTCAGAGAGAAAAAGGAAAGGATATGAGTGCATGGAAGAAAACAGAAACCTATCAAATGCCGGCTTATATGATGAAAGCTTTGAGCATGACAACTGCGGAATCGGTGCGGTTGTAAATATTAAAGGTATCAGAACGCATGAGACAGTCAATAATGCTTTGAAGATTGTAGAAAATCTGGAACACAGGGCAGGAAAGGATGCAGAGGGAAAGACCGGTGACGGAGTCGGGATTCTGCTTCAGATTTCCCATAAATTTTTTAAGAAAGCAGTTAAAGAACTCGGATACGATCTCGGAGCAGAAAGAGATTACGGAATCGGTATGTTTTTCTTTCCACAGCAGGAGCTTGCAAGGAAACAGGCTATGAAGATGTTTGAGGTCATTGTGGAAAAAGAAGGACTGGAATTCCTGTGTTGGAGGAATGTGCCGACGACGCCGGACATTCTGGGAAAGAAAGCCCGGGATGTAATGCCGTATATTATGCAGGCGTTTATTAAAAGACCGGATTCTGTAAAAGCAGGGCTGGATTTTGACAGAAAGTTATATTTTGTCAGGAGAATATTTGAGGAAAGCAATGACAATACATATGTACCTTCTCTTTCCAGTAAAACCATCGTATATAAAGGTATGTTTCTGGTCGGAGAGCTCAGAAGATTTTACAATGATCTTCAGGATCCGGATTATGAATCTGCCATCGGACTGGTGCATTCCAGATTCTCGACAAATACGACGCCAAGCTGGTTAAGAGCACATCCTTACAGATATCTCTGTCATAATGGTGAGATTAATACAATCCGGGGAAATGAGGACAAGATGATAGCCCGGGAGGAAACCATGGAATCCACGATTATGCAGGATGAGATGTATAAGGTAACGCCTGTGTTAGATCCGAACGGTTCCGATTCGGCCAGATTGGATAACTGTCTGGAATTTCTCCTGTTAAACGGGATTCCGCTGCCGCTTGCTGTTATGATCACAATTCCTGAACCATGGGAGAATGATCGCTTTATGAGTCAGGATAAAAAGGATTTTTATCAATACTATGCAACCATGATGGAACCCTGGGACGGACCTGCTTCCATTCTGTTTACAGATGGAGATGTCATGGGTGCCGTTCTGGATAGAAATGGTCTTCGTCCGTCCAGATATTATATTACGGACGATGATTATCTGATTCTGTCCTCTGAAGTAGGCGTTCTTCCTGTCGATCCTGCGAAAATTGTCTGCAAGGACCGCCTCAGACCGGGCAGAATGCTGTTGGTAGATACTGTAAACGGAAGACTGATATCAGATGATGAAATAAAAGAAAAATATGCGACGGCAAAGCCATATGGAGAATGGCTGGACAGTAACCTGGTAAAGCTGGCTGATCTGAAGATTCCGAATATCAGGGTAGAAGAATATACCAATGAAGAACGTGCAAAGCTGCAAAAGGCTTTTGGATATACTTATGAGGATTATAAGAATACGATTTATCCGATGGCGGAGAAGGGATCCGAAGTGATCAATGCCATGGGTACAGATACGCCGCTTGCGGTTTTGTCTAAAAGCCATAAGCCGTTATTCAATTATTTTAAACAGTTATTTGCCCAGGTAACAAATCCCCCGATTGACGCAATCAGGGAGGAGATTGTAACCTCTACTTCTGTGTATCTGGGAAAGGATGGAAATATTCTGGAAGAGAAGCCGGAAAACTGTCATGTTTTGAAGATCAATAATCCGATTCTGACCAATACAGATATATTGAAGATCAAGAATATGAAGGTGGAGGGCTTTAAGGTAGGGATTCTCCCGATCCTGTATTATAAGAATACCTCTTTGGAAAAAGCGCTCGATCGTCTCTTTATTGAGGCTGATAAGCTTTACCGGGACGGAGTCAATATCCTGATTCTGACTGACAGGGGCGTTGACGAAAATCATGTGGCAATCCCATCCCTGCTGGCAGTTTCCGCTATGCAGAAGCATCTGGTCAAAACAAAGAAGCGGACTGCCGTGGCAATGATTTTAGAGAGTGCGGATCCGAGAAATGTACATCATTTTGCTACCCTGCTTGGCTATGGTGCCTGTGCAGTTAATCCGTATCTTGCAATTGAGACGATCAGACAAATGGTGGATTCCCATCTGTTAAATAAGGATTTTAATGCTGCTGTTGATGATTATAATAATGCCATCGTCCATGGCATTGTAAAAATTGCATCTAAAATGGGCGTATCCACAATACAATCGTATATGGGTTCCCAGATTTTTGAATGCGTAGGGTTGTCAAAAGAGGTGATCGACAAATACTTTACCAATACTGTCAGCCGTGTGGGAGGCTCCGGCCTTGCAGAAATAGAAAAAACTGTAGATGATCTGCATTCTTCTGCATTTGACCCGTTAGGTTTAGATACCAATCTGGCCCTGCAAAGTATCGGTGCCCATAAGTTTAGGAGCGGAAAAGAAGAGCATCTGTATAATCCGAAAACCATCCATCTGCTTCAGCAGTCTACAAGGCGCGGAGACTATCAGATGTTTAAACAGTATTCTGCGGCGATCAATGATGAAGAAAAGCTGTTCCATTTGCGTGGATTGATGGAATTCCGATATGCTGACAAGCCGCTGCCGCTAGAGGAAATAGAACCGGCTTCCTCCATTGTGAAGAGATTCAAGACAGGAGCGATGTCCTACGGCTCTATTTCTCAGGAAGCACATGAATGTATGGCAATTGCCATGAATGAGCTGGGCGGCAAATCCAACTCCGGTGAAGGCGGGGAGGCGGAAGAGCGATACACAGTCGGGAAAGATGGCAGGAACCGCTGCTCCGCCATAAAACAGGTGGCCTCAGGGCGGTTTGGAGTTACTTCCAGATATTTAGTCAGTGCAAAGGAAATACAGATAAAAATGGCGCAGGGAGCAAAACCGGGTGAAGGCGGTCATCTTCCGGGCGGAAAAGTATATCCCTGGATTGCAAAGACCAGGCTTTCCACGCCGGGGGTCAGTCTGATCTCTCCGCCGCCGCATCATGATATTTATTCGATTGAAGATCTGGCGCAGCTGATCTATGACTGCAAGAATGCAAACAGAGATGCCAGAATTTCCGTGAAGTTGGTTTCCGAGGCCGGTGTCGGTACGATTGCGGCCGGTGTTGCAAAGGCCGGCGCACAGGTCATTTTGATTTCCGGCTATGACGGGGGAACCGGCGCTGCCCCGAATACTTCCATTCATTATGCAGGACTTCCATGGGAACTGGGACTCGCCGAGACCCATCAGACTCTGATCATGAATGATCTTCGTAATAAGGTTATTCTGGAAACCGACGGGAAGCTGATGACAGGAAGGGATGTGGCGATTGCCGCCATGCTTGGGGCAGAAGAGTTCGGCTTTGCTACAGCGCCTCTTGTAACGATGGGATGCGTCATGATGCGTGTATGTAATCTGGACACCTGTCCGGTTGGTGTGGCAACCCAGAATCCGGAGCTTCGGAAGCGGTTTAAGGGTAAGCCGGAATATGTTAAGAATTTTATGCTGTTTATTGCAGAAGAGCTGCGGGAATATATGGCAAAGCTTGGAATCCGCACCGTAGATGAGCTGGTCGGACGTTCCGATCTGCTTTACAGTGGCGACAAAGCGGATGAAAGAAATGTGGATCTGTCCAGAATTATTGATAATCCTTATATAAACGTACCGCAGAACCAGGTAAAATATTCCGAGAAACATCCGTTTGACTTCCATCTGGAGGAGACGGTTGATATGCGGATTCTTATGAAGAAGCTGGGTCCTGCTTTAGAGAAGAAGCAGAGAAAGAGCATAGAAATAGATGTCGGCAATACAGATCGTTCCGTCGGAACAATCTTTGGTTCCGAGATTACGAAGCGATACGGGGAAACTCTGGAAGATGATACATATCTGGTAAAATGTAACGGTGCAGGAGGACAGAGCTTCGGAGCTTTTGTTCCAAAGGGACTGACACTGGAACTGGTGGGTGACAGTAATGACTATTTTGGAAAAGGTCTTTCCGGCGGTAAGCTGATCGTCTATCCGCCGAGAGCCGTAAGGTATAAGCATGAAGAGAATATTATCATAGGAAATGTGGCCTTATATGGAGCGACCAGCGGACGTGCGTTTATTAACGGTGTTGCGGGTGAGCGGTTTGCCGTACGCAATTCCGGTGCAATTGCAGTTGTTGAGGGCGTCGGGGATCATGGATGTGAATATATGACCGGAGGCAAAGTGGTCATCCTCGGACGTACGGGTAAGAATTTTGCCGCAGGTATGAGCGGCGGAATTGCATATGTACTGGATATGGAGAATGATCTGTATAAGCGGCTGAATAAACAGATGATCACAGTCGAATCCTTAACGGATAAATATGAGATTGGCGAATTGAAACAGCTGATTATGGACCATGTAAACTATACGAACTCTGATATCGGAAAACGAATATTGGATCAGTTTACAGAATACCTTCCGAAGTTTAAGAAGATTATTCCTACCGATTATAAGAAGATGATGAATACCATCGTTGCATTGGAGGAAAAGGGTCTTAACAGTGAGCAGGCAGCAATTGAAGCATTTTATATGGTGAGAGGAGGAAGATAATATGGGAAAGCCGACGGGATTTTTAGAGTATGAGAGAAAAACAAGTAAAGAAGTTCCTCCAAAGGAAAGAATCCGGAATTTCCGGGAATTTCATACGCCTTTAAGCAAAGAAGAGCAGAAACTTCAGGCAGCGAGATGCATGGACTGCGGAGTACCGTTCTGTCAGTCAGGTATGATGATCGGCGGTATGGCGTCCGGATGTCCTTTGAACAATCTGATTCCGGAATGGAACGATATGCTGTATAGCGATAATTGGGAGCAGGCATACAAACGATTAAGCAAGACCAATAATTTTCCTGAATTTACCAGTCGCGTCTGTCCGGCGTTATGTGAAAAAGCATGTACCTGTAACTTGAACGGGGATCCGGTTTCAGCCAGAGAAAACGAGATGGCGATCATTGAGAATGCCTATGCCAAAGGATATGTCAATGACCGGCCGCCAAAGGGAAGGACGGATAAAAAGGTGGCGGTTATCGGTTCCGGGCCATCGGGACTGGCTGTTGCCGACCAGTTGAATCTGAGAGGCCATGAAGTGACGGTTTATGAGAGAAGTGACAGACCGGGCGGTCTGCTGATGTATGGCATTCCGAATATGAAGCTTGAAAAGCATGTGATTGAAAGAACAATCTCATATATGAAAAAGCGTGGGATTACTTTTGTTACCAATACAGAAGTAGGAACCGGAAAGCCTGCGGAGCTTAAAACCTGTGCAAAGGGTGATCAGATGGAAGCCTATCTGAAAAATCCGGATCTGCAGTATCTGAAGGCTGAGGAGCTGTTAAAAGAATACGATGCCGTGGTTCTGGCATGCGGAGCAGCCAATCCGCGGGATATCAAAGCAGAGGGCAGGGATGCAAGGGGAATTTATTTTGCTGTGGATTTCTTGAAAACTACGACCAAAAGCCTTGTAAATTCGGACTTCAGTGATAAGCAGTATGTAAACTGTAAAGGAAAGCGTGTGCTGGTAATCGGAGGCGGGGATACGGGAAATGACTGTGTCGGTACTGCCGTCAGGGAAGGCGCCGTGGATGTTGTACAGCTTGAAATGATGCCAAAGCTTCCGGATGAAAGAGCCGAAAATAATCCATGGCCGGAATGGCCGAGGATCTGTAAAACAGATTATGGCCAGCAGGAAGCAATTGCCGTATATGGACATGATCCGCGAATATATGAAACAACGGTCAAGGAGTTTTTAAAGGATAAGGACGGAAATGTCAAAGCAGCCAGATGCGTGAAGCTGGACTGGAAAAAGGACGAGAAAACCGGACGTATGAACATGAAGGAAATTCCGGACAGCGAATATTTGGTAGACTGTGATGTAGTACTGATTGCTGCGGGATTTCTGGGCTGCCAGAGCTATGTAGCAGAAAGCTTTGGTGTAGAACTGAATGAAAGGACCAATGTAAAGACGGCATGTCCGTCTTCCTATGCGACCAATGTACCGAATGTGTTTGTGGCAGGAGACATGCACAGAGGGCAGTCTTTGGTTGTATGGGCAATCCGGGAAGGAAGAGAAGCCGCTATGGCTGTAGATGCCATGCTGATTGGATATACCAATCTGTAAGGGCAGAATCGGCAGTATCGTACACAGATTTGCTGTCTGTGCAGATTGGATTCCGGAAGTATGCTGATATAAGAAAATCCGCCATTGGCGGATTTTCTTATATTAAAAATTTAAATAAAAAATAAACCCCGTAAGGCTAAGGGGTTTATTTTTTAAAACAACAAAAGAAAAATTATGAAATTAACAACTGTCTATATAGTAAACGATAAATATGAACAGAGTATGTACATAAAAGTAACGATTTGAAAAGTTTTTTCAACAAAAGAGTAAAAAATGTGAACATTTTTAAAAGATAAAAGATGCAAATCTTTGTCAGATCAGATGGTCTACCGGAAGATATAAAGGCAGTCCGTCCCGATATTGCAGAGAGATTTCTCCAATGATCAGAGGACGCAGATATGCTTCCATATCCTGTGTGACATCGTTTTTGCTTTTGCTGATCCATGCGGACGGAATGGTTTTCGCTTTATTTGCGATTTTTGCCACATCCGTCGGTTCAATGATCCATTGATAAGGATCGTTGGAGACACGATTGATAGAAGCCATAATGCCGGTCATACCGGAAGCCGCATATTTTACCGCAGCCTGTCCTAAGGCAAAGGATTCATTGATATCTGTTCTGGAAGCAATATGAGCGGCACACCGTTGGAGAATGTTCAATTCAATGGAACGCACCTTGACATCAATATTGGCTTTAATCAGATATTCCAGTGCCTTTCCGGTACCGCTTAATTTGGCGTGTCCGAATTTGTCTGAAGCAGCAGTAGCGGAGCTGATATAATTACCGTCTTTATCATGGATACCCTCTGATACAGCAATGATGACCGTTCGGTTTTTCTTCATCTGCGCACGGATATCTTCTATAAAGCGGGTTTCATCAAAATCAACCTCCGGCAGATAAATCAGGTGCGGTGCGCGGCTGTAATTGTTTCTTGCAAGACAGCTTGCAGCTGTCAGCCAGCCGGCATCCCGTCCCATAATTTCTACAATCACAATGCTCGGGATATTATATATATATGAATCATGAGCAATCTCAAGCATGGTTGAAGCGACGTATTTGGCGGCTGAACCGAAACCGGGAGTATGATCTGTCTCCATCAGATCATTGTCTATTGTTTTCGGAATGCCGATGATCTTTACGTCTGAATGAATGCTTTTTGCATATTCATTTAACTTGTGGACGGTATCCATGGAGTCGTTTCCGCCGATATAGAAAAAAGCGGCAATATTGTACTCATCAAATCGTCTGAAAATTGTCTGGTACGGCGCAGCGTCTTCCGCAAAGTCCGGGAGCTTATACCGGCAGGAGCCCAGATACATGGCCGGACTTAATTCCAGAGTGTTGACCATTGGATACTGGGAAAGGGCCATCAGAGACAGATCCAGCAATTGATTATTCAATACCCCCTGTATGCCATGGATGGCACCATAGACCCGGGTGTAGCTCTGACTTTTTTTCACACCGTCTATTACCCCTGCAAGAGACGCATTAATTGCCACAGTCGGACCTCCTGACTGGGCTACGATACAATTTTCCTTCATGGCTTCCTCCTAATTTGTGTTCTCTATTTTTTTCTCTGTAACAATTCCCTTTTCATATAAAATATCAGGAACATAGGATAGCTTGGATTTACGAAGACCCGGAAGCCCCAGATCCTCTTCTCGGTTTACATAAGTATATGACTGAAGCTCCCTTGATACAAACGCATGGTTGATCATAGGATAGGCCCCCTGAATCGTTTCATCTGCTTTTTCAAAATGCACATCGAAGGTATCCTTTGAGATAGGCTCACCTAACGTAAATGCAATCGGAAGTTCCTGTATTTTCAGAAGCCCTCCTGACATATTCATTTCCTGCATGTGAGTCAGTGCTATTTTGATGATACGATATTCGTATTCATATTCGGACGCAAGCTCCGGTGACAGTTCCTTATGACGATTCATCCATTCGGATGCAACCATAAGACAGTCCGGAATGTTTTCAGCAGTAATTTTCTCATAAGTATAATCCGGATATGTTTTTAAAAAATGATTGATATGGTTGCGTTTGCCGTGCAGCTTTGTGCCGGAAAGTGTGGTCAGTTTTTTTACGGTATAAATATAATCAAAGGAATCTCTGGATGGAGTATATACATACATATCAGGATACCACTGATCTATAATCTGATACAGCTCCGGTGTGATACAGTGCAGAACAACCGGCTGGTTTTGCGCTTTGAAATACCGGCATATTTTTTCGAATACGGCTTTTGCTTCCTGCAGGTACAGTGGATTCTTCAGATCGGCGCCATAATTTCTCTGTCTGCCGATCGGAAAAGTAAAAGAAGAAGGATGTCCTTCTTCTTCTGTAATATATACCAGCATCTCATCCACAATGCAGTATTTCACATGATAGCTCATTGACCAAAGAATTGCATTTCCTGCACAGAAGGCACAATCCCGGATGCTGTTATTCTCAAAATATTGTTTTAGTATATCGAGATCTGTTATATCAGGCTTTTTGAGTTGCATATTGTTATCCTTCTTATTCAGGGCTATATAATAAAATTGATAAATCCTTTCGGCCGTAAGTCATAAGACCATCCACAATGGCGCCCTTGTCTTCTTCGGAAGCATGAATCTCAACAATCTCCAGAAGCTGTTCAACGTAGCCGGTCCATTTGTCATAGATTTTTTTCTGGGCACTTTCGGATACCGGCGGAAGATCCAGGGATGTGTGATCAATGGTTTCCTCATCGTCCTCTAATCCATCGGTTTTATAAATTAAAGAATCCGGAGTTAGTGCATCTCTTCCGTATGCAATGGTATAGAGCTCTTCGGTGCGGACCAGTCCGCAGTCATACATTTCCGTAATCAGATCTCTGAGACACTCTTTCCAGTTGTCAAAATGGTGCTGATAACGGAGTCTGGATACCTCATCGGCATCCTGCATATCTTGTTTATTGAACCAGTAACCGGCGCCGGTGTCGATCTCCTCAGCCAGATGGTTTCGCTGTTCCCGTTTAGAGGCAGAGGTAATCCTGCGCCTTTTGCTGTCCATGCTTTTCTTTGCCAGTCTGATCGTGCAGACAAGCAGGAACAGAAAGATTAGAACAAGGATCACTGCAAATACTGCCTGTAACATAGCTCTGTCCATAGTATATACCTGCTTTCATGTGTTTATGATTCTATACAGATTCAGTTTATAAGTGTTCATATATAATACCACAAAACAATCGTGTATTTCAATATTTGGATAAAAAAAATAGAACTGCAGAAAAATGTAGGATTTTGCTAAGAAAACCGATATTTTTCTTGCATATAAACATATAATATTGTATAATCTAATTACAATCTGAAATGTATTAAGATTCTTGTGATTTTGAACCTACATTTATTTTCAAGGGATTCCTAATTGCTGTTTTGATGTCGGGCCTCTATAAGTGGATGGCAGAGACTCAGCTGCGGTTGCCCACCTAGCTTTGCTAGGACTCAAAATACAGGAACGCATTTCAGAGTGTAAAAACGAAAGATAGAAAGCAGCATGTATGTGCTGCTTTTTATCTTTTTATACCGGAGTATGCAGGAGCATGTGCCAATGACAGACCTGCCTACTGAAGGACCCAGAAAATCAGGCAACAGGGGAGGATTATGGAGAAAAACGGACGCTTGAAAATCATTTGCAGTGTTTTACTGATATTTTTACTTGGGGCAGGTATTTTGCGGGTAAAGCAGGTAAATGAAGACAGAAGCAAAAATGCGGAGGAGTATTATACATATGAAGAAATCGCGTGGGAGGTTTCCAAGCTGTCAACGGATCCGGATATCAGGCAGAAGCTTCTTGCCTATGAGGGCTTCCAGAAGCAGCATACAGGAGTAGAGCTCCGGTATGTGATCCTGCTGGGAGAAATCATGCAGATGCCGGATGAATATTATACAGGGATTGTGGATCCTGTAAGAGAGTCCCGCCATATTGTCAGTAAAGATGAGTGGAACGATGTATATGCGTATATTGCGGCACAGTCTCCGCTCTCTGCGGTGTCCGTCCGGTCAGTCTATATCATGGATGGTCTGCTGCTTGGAAGTGACGGAGAGACATATCCCTATGAGAATGTAGATATACAACCGTTTTTAAATCAGGTCATGGATGTATATGTACAGTCTGCGCAGACGAAAGACGGACAGGATCTGGTTTTTGCAGTGAAAGAGCCTGCTGCGGGTCCATTTGTGTTTCGGAACGCGTATGTCACATTGGAGGAGGCCGGCGGAACGGACATCTTTTTTGCCGGCAGGGAGATACCGGCAAATATGCAGCTGGCCTCTGAAACGGATGCCGACAAAACTTCCGGTGTGGCAGATGTAACTGTTTCCGCTTCCGGTCTGGCGGATGTCCGTTGGAAAGAAGAGTATACTACAACCAAGGTCACGGAGATATCGGAGCAGCAGGTGCATCTCAAAGACATGGGCAGTTATGAAATGGATCAGGATTTTAAAATTTACAATATTTATGGAGAAATTTCTGAAGAACCTTCACCCAACGTTCTGCTTGGATATAATCAGGTATCCTTTGTCATTGAGGATGGAAAACTTCAGGCAGCTGTCATAAAAGAGGGACTTGCAACCAAGAATATCCGGGTGCTGCTGTCAGACAGCGCGGGATATTATCATTCCTATGCAGAGTTTACCGGTGATACTGATTTCTCTGTCAGTTATGGCGACCGTCTTGAGGTTTATCAGGCAGGAGAAATTGTTACAATAGATGGAGCGCATGCGGATGCAGCTTCCGATATTACTGTTGCACCAAACAGTCCTTCCGGAACCATTACGATCATGAGTCTGGACAAAAACGGAAGGAACCCATCCTACAGGGGAAGCATTGAAATATCAGAAAAAGAGCAGGGTTTTATTCTGATTAATGAGCTTCCGGTGGAGGAGTATCTGTATGCAGTGGTCTCCAGTGAAATGCCTGCCAGTTACGAAACGGAAGCGCTCAAGGTACAGGCAATCTGTGCCAGGGGTTATGCATACAGCAAAATCGGTCAGGAGACGTTTGCTTCTTACGGAGCCCATGTGGATGATACAACAGCCTGCCAGGTCTATAATAATGTACCGGAAACGGAAAGTACGATATTTGCAGTGAAGGATACGCTTGGCATGGTGCCGGTATATGACGGAAAAATCATAGAGGCATTTTATTTTTCCACTTCCGGCGGTACAACGTGCAGTAATGATGAGGTCTGGAGCGGAAAAAAGGAAGGATACCTGAATTCGGGTATGGAAACGCCGGAAGGAGGGACCCCATCCTTTTCCGATGAGCAGGATTTCAGATATTTTATTGATCATGGTCAGGAGTATCATACGTTTGAAAAAAATCTGCCATTTTACAGATGGAAGGTTTTTTATACATATGAGGATATGACAAATGCTGTCAATGCTACCCTGAAAGACCGGATGTCGGAGGATATAAAATGCTTTGCCGTTATGGCGGAGGACGGAAGCTTTGAACCTGCGGACGAACCGTTGTCCGGTATTGGGACAATTGAGGAGATTACGGTTACGAGGCGCGGAGACAGTGGAATTATCCTTGAAATGGTATTGACGGGTTCAGATGCAGTGATCCGGGTTACAGGACAAACCAATATCAGACAGATATATTCTCCGGAGGAGGTTGTTATTACAAAGCAGGATGGAACGGAAAATTCAGGCTGGACATCACTGCCGAGTCCGTTTTATTATATAGATAATGACAGCAGTGCAGGCGGATTCCTGATTTCCGGGGGCGGGTTTGGCCATGGAGTCGGAATGAGCCAGAACGGTGCCAATGAGATGGCAAAGCAGGGGTATTCCTGTGAAGAGATTATAAAACACTATTATCAGGGCATCAGAATTGAGAAGATTTTATCATAGAGCCAGTATGTGACACAGGAAAATAACCGGGTGGAATGTAAGATGAGAATATTCAGAAAAGTTGTAGAAGCAGGAAAAAATATAGGAAAAATCTTCAGACAGGACCAGCTGGCGGCGTTTGCTGCCCAGGCGGCGTTTTTTATGCTGCTTTCTGTTTTTCCGTTTGCGATGCTCCTGTTAACTACAATTAAATATCTGCCGTTTACAAAGGATCAGTTCATGGATGTTGTGCTTGATTTGATTCCGGAAGAGTACGGCAGTTATATCAATTATCTGACTCAGGAGATTTATACCACAGGCTTTGGCTGGACTCTGTTCATATCGGCGGTACTGGCCATCTGGTCAGCTTCAAGAGGTACGATGGCCGTTGAACGGGGATTGAATTTTCTGGATCGTGTGGAGGATACCAAGAATTATTTTTTGAGACGGGGACTCAATGCCCTGCATACCCTGATTTTTTGTATGATGCTGATTCTGGTTGCAGGTGTGTATATACTGGGTAATTCCCTGATTATGAAAATTCTGAATCATACGAATCTGGAGGCGTATTCAGATACGATTTTATTTTATGCAAAGCTGCTGACCGGTCCGGTCATAGTGTTTGGCGTTCTCTTATTAATCTTTCATAAGCTGCCGGATACAAGGCATACATTTATGAGCTGTATTCCCGGAGCAGTGTTTTCAACCATAGGCTGGATTGTGTTATCCATAGGGTTTTCTTACTATGTTGAAAAAATCGGTATCAATACCTATACCTATGGCAGTCTGGCCAGTATCATTCTGGTCATGCTGTGGCTGTATCTGTGCATGTATATTCTGTTTTTAGGAGCGGAGTTAAATAAATTTCTGCGGAAGGGCTTCTGGGAATATCTGAAAGCGCTCTTTGGGAGAAGGAGGGCACGACGAATTGAGTCATAGAATGTAACTCATAAAGGGTGGGATGAAGAATATTCTTTGGACCGCTTCAGGCGGGAAACATGAGTTTTTTACGGTAACAGCTTGACACAAACAAAAGTTGTGTTATATTAAATGTATGTTTTTTATATAGAAAAAGAAAAGCTGTGAAGATGCAAAAGACATAGGATTTCTTACAGAGAGACCCGGTCGCTGGCTGGAAGCAGGGTTAAGTTCAATCGTATGTTGAATTTCACATCGGAGCCTTATTTTTGAAACAATGCAGAAAAATTTAAAAATGGAGATATCTGTTGAAGCGCTGCATTGTAAGTAGAAGATGACGGGTGATGTCCGTTAAGCATCAAAAGAGAGCCGGAAGGGAAGCTTTTCGGAAATCAGGGTGGTAACGCGGTAAACTCCGTCCCTTTATGCAGGGACGGAGTTTTTTAATTTTTAAGCCTTCGGCAGACGCGCACATACCATGTGCCATTGACGTGCAAAAAAAATATCGCACCCTGCACAAAAATCTACAAGGAGAATGAAGATGAAAGAGAAATTAGAAGCAATCAAGGCAGAAGCTTTGGAAAAAATCGAGAAGGCAAAGGTGCTGGAATCCCTCAATGATGTAAAGGTTGCAGTCCTTGGAAAAAAGGGTGAGCTGACACAGGTATTAAAGGGTATGAAGGATGTTGCCCCGGAGGACAGGCCGAAGGTCGGACAGATGGTCAATGACGCCAGAACGGCAATTGAGAGTGCATTGGAAGCAAAAACGAAGGCAATCAATCAGGCACTTCGTACGGAGAAGATGAAACGGGAAACCATAGACGTAACCCTGCCCGGTACAAAGAAGCTGACGGGACACAGACATCCGAACCAGATCGCTTTAGAGGATCTGGAACGCGTGTTTATCGGTATGGGCTATGAGATTGTTGACGGTCCGGAGGTGGAATATGATAAGTATAACTTTGAGCTGTTGAATATTCCGGCCAATCATCCGGCAAAGGATGAGCAGGATACCTTCTATATTACCAAAGATATTCTGCTTCGGACCCAGACCTCGCCTGTGCAGGCCAGAGTTATGGAAAAGGGACATCTCCCGATCCGGATCATATCCCCGGGAAGAGTCTTTCGTGCGGATGAAGTGGACGCAACCCACTCCCCGTCCTTCCATCAGGTCGAGGGTCTGGTAATTGATAAAGGAATCACAATGGCAGATCTGAAGGGAACTCTCCAGCAGTTTGCAGAGGAATTCTTCGGAAAGGATACAAAAGTCAAGTTCAGGCCGCACCATTTTCCGTTTACGGAGCCGTCTGCGGAAGTGGATGTTACCTGTTTTAAATGTGGCGGAAAGGGATGCCGTGTATGTAAAGGCAGCGGCTGGATTGAAATTTTAGGCTGCGGCATGGTGCATCCGAAGGTACTGCATGACTGTGGGATCAATCCGGAGGAGTATTCGGGCTTTGCATTTGGAATCGGACTGGAACGTGTGACACTGCTGAAATATGAGATTGATGATATGAGACTGCTTTATGAAAATGATATGCGGTTTTTAGACCAGTTCTGACCGGCAGTCGGGAAATCAAAGAATAGATTGAGATAATGAAGGAGAATTTAGAATATGAATACACCGCTTTCATGGATAAAAGCATATGTTCCTGATCTGGATGTGACAGCACAGGAATTTGTTGATGCAATGACATTATCAGGCTCTCATGTGGAGAACTATGAAAAGAAAGATAAGAATCTGGAAAAGATAGTAGTCGGAAAAATAGTCAAGATAGAAAGACATCCGGATGCGGACAGACTTGTGGTCTGTCAGGTAGATATCGGAGGAACGGAACCGATTCAGATCGTGACCGGTGCCCCGAATGTCAGGGAAGGAGATTTGGTGCCGACGGTTTTGGACGGCGGTAAGGTTGCAGGCGGACATGATGGTCAGGAGCTGCCGCCGGACGGAATTAAAATTAAAAAGGGAAAGCTGCGGGGAGTTCCTTCCGAGGGCATGATGTGTGCAATCGAGGAGCTTGGTTCTTCAAGGGAACTGTATCCTGAAGCACCGGAAGACGGGGTATATGTATTCCCGAAAGATGCGGACGTGAAACCGGGAGATGATGCCGTTCATGCGCTGGGGCTGGATGATGTGGTTGTAGAATATGAGATAACCTCCAACCGGGTGGACTGCTTCTCCATTATCGGTATGGCAAGAGAGGCGGCAGTAACATTTGATAAGCCGTTTTATCCGCCGGTGATTGCGGAAACGGGAAATGCCGAGAAGGTTACGGACTATGTTTCTGTTGAGATTCAGGATACCGATCTATGTCCAAGATATTGCGCAAGGGTTGTAAAAAATCTGAAAATCGGTCCTTCTCCAAAATGGATGAAGGAGAGGCTGGCATCTCAGGGAATCCGTTCCATTAATAATCTGGTAGACATTACCAATTATGTAATGGAAGAATACGGACAGCCGATGCATGCTTTTGACCTGAATACGATTGCAGGGCATAAAATTGTTGTAAGAAGGGCGGCAGACGGGGATAAGTTTACCACTCTGGACGGTCAGGAACGAACCCTGGATCATGACGTTTTAATGATCTGTGACGGCGAGAAAGAAATCGGGATTGCAGGTATCATGGGCGGTGAGAATTCCATGGTAACGGATGATATACAGACGCTGGTATTTGAGGCGGCCTGCTTTGACGGAACCAACATCCGGCTTTCCTCCAAACGCCTGGGCATGGCAACGGATGCAGCAGCAAAGTTTACAAAGGGACTGGATCCGAATCTTGCACTGGACGCAATCAACAGGGCGTGCCAGCTGATAGAGGAAATGGGTGCCGGTGAAGTAGTCGGCGGCGTCATTGATATTTATCCGAATCCTGTCCAGCCGAAGAAGCTGCCGTTTGAGCCGGAGAAAATGAATGCGCTCTTAGGTACGGACGTGGCGCCGGAGCAGATGTTATATTATTTTGATAAACTGGGCCTCTCCTATGACAAGGAAAGCAACCTGCTTACGGTTCCGACCTTTCGTCAGGATCTGAATTGTATGGCAGATCTGGCGGAGGAAGTGGCAAGATTTTATGGATATAATAATATTCCGGTTTCTCTTCCGAGGGGAGAAGCAACTGTCGGTAAAAAACCGTATGACCATAGGATTTATGATATTGCAAGAATTGTATTGGAGGGAAATGGATTCTCAGGGGGTATGTGTTATTCCTTTGAAAGCCCAAAGGTATTTGACAAGCTGCTTTTGCCTGCCGATTCAGAATACAGAAAGGCAATAGAGATTTCCAATCCGTTAGGTGAGGATTTCAGTATTATGCGGACCATCTCCTTAAACGGCGTGCTGACCTCCCTTGCCACAAATTACAACCGGAAGAATAAATATGCCCGGTTATATGAATTCGGAAATGTTTATCTGCCGCATGCGCTTCCGCTTACAGAGCTTCCGGAGGAGCGCATGAAACTGACGATCGGTATGTACGGCGGCGGTGACTTCTTTACCTTAAAGGGCGTGATTGAAGAGCTGTGTGATAAGACCGGTCTGAAGGATCAGTGTACCTATGTTCCGACAACGGAGCATCCGTTCCTGCACCCTGGCCGTCAGGCAAATATTACAAAGGGAAAACTGAATGTCGGCTGGATAGGTCAGATTCATCCGGAGGTTGGAGATAATTACGGAATAAAAACAGAGGTTTATGTGGCTGTCATCGATATGCAGACACTTGTGATGTTGTCTTCCTTTGATATCAAATATGAAGGAATTGCAAAATTTCCGGGAAGCACAAGGGATCTGAGTATGGTCATGGACAAGGGTATCTTTGTCGGACAGATCGAAGAAATTCTGAAGAAATGCGGCGGGAAGCTGCTTGAAAGCTGTAAGCTGTTCGATATCTATGAGGGCGAACAGATTGCAGAAGGAAAGAAATCGGTTGCCTATACCATGACCTTCCGGGCAAAGGACAGAACGCTTGCAGCAGAGGAAGTGGATAAGATTGTTGAGAAGATATTGAAGGAACTTTCCAAGCTGGGAATTGAGCTTCGTGGTTAGGAGAAGGCATGAGACGTGAGGATTTCTACTATGAACTGCCGGAGGAACTGATTGCACAGGATCCGCTTCTGCATCGAAGTGATTCCAGACTCATGGTGCTGAACCGGAACAACAACACGATCGGACACAGGCATTTTTATGATATTACGGAGTATCTGAGGGCAGGAGATTGTCTGGTAATCAATGATACAAAGGTGATACCTGCAAGACTGATGGGGGTAAAGGAAGAAACCGGAGCCTCCATTGAGGTCCTGCTTTTAAAGAGAAAAGATGAATTCACATGGGAAACTCTGGTAAAGCCGGGGAAGAAAGCGAGACCGGGCGCAAAAATTGTTTTTGGCGAGGGATTGCTGGTCGGTGAGGTTTTGGATGTGGTAGAAGAAGGAAACCGGATTATCCGGTTTTCGTATGACGGAATTTTTGAGGAAATACTGGATGCCCTCGGGCAGATGCCGCTTCCGCCGTATATCACACATAAGCTTGTGGATCAAAACCGTTATCAGACCGTATATGCAAAGCATGACGGCTCAGCAGCAGCGCCGACGGCCGGTCTGCATTTTACGGAGGAACTGCTTGCGGAAATCAAAAAGCAGGGCGTTCACATTGCAAGAATTACACTGCATGTCGGACTGGGTACCTTCCGTCCGGTGAAAGAGGAAAATATTCTTGATCATCATATGCATTCCGAGTTTTATATGATCGGGGAGGCCGATGCAGAACGGATCAATGAAACAAGAAGGAAGGGCGGCAGGATAATCTCTGTCGGGACCACCAGTACCAGAACTCTTGAGACGGTTGCAGACGAAACAGGTTTTGTCAGACCCTGCAGCGGATGGACGGATATTTTTATTTATCCCGGATACACCTTCAAGGCGATAGACGGATTGATTACGAATTTTCATCTTCCGGAATCTACACTGTTGATGTTGGTTTCTGCATTCTATGACAGGGAACACATTCTGGCGGCCTATCAGGAAGCGGTAAAAGAGCGATACAGATTTTTTTCTTTCGGAGATGCCATGCTCATCCTGTAAGGCATATAATATCAGGAATGGCATATATAATATTTGTGAAATGAGGAAAGCGATAAGTGGAACAGGATATCAGTCAAAACAAAGAAGCAGATATAACGGAACCGTATTACAATCTGGATCCCTATGAAAAACACCCGGATTATCAGGAACCGCCCTATCCGAAATATATACAGGTCCAGAAGATGAGATCCGTGAATCCGATGGTGGGTACCGGTATAGGAGGAACGGTACCGGCGTCCGGGTATCATGCTGAAGAAATAAAGAAAGCAGGACATGCCAAAAATTGTGCAGACACTGCTTTAGTCTGCGGTATTGTATGCATTGTAATGCCATGGTTAGGCATCACCTGTATCATCTGTGGGGTTTTGGGCATTTGTTCCGCATTGAAATCTTATAAACTGGCGGACGAAAAGATGTATGGCAATGCAATTGCAGGTTTAATCTGTTCCATCATAGGGCTTGTGATTCTGACATTATTGTATATATGAAAACGGGATTTCTATACAGCAGAATTCAGAGTATAAACTTATGAAAGTCCTCTTCATAGTCCGTATGCCTCTTCTAATAGGCAGGGACAAACAGGTTCGGAAAAACAGAGGACTGTTATATCAGTTTCTTTAAATCCTGATAAAAGGAAGGATAGGATATTTCTACACATTCTCCTCCGGTAATTTCTGTAGTTCCATCTGCATTCAGTCCGGCAATTGCAAAACTCATGGCAATGCGATGGTCGAGGTGGCTGTTAATAACGGCACCATGTAAAGGCTTTCCGCCCCGAATGATCATGCCGTCTTCCGTAGCGGTTATGTCGGCTCCCATGGCACTTAAATTTTCTGCCATAACATCAATTCTGTTGGATTCTTTTACCTTTAATTCCTGCGCATCCCTAATAATCGTTTCACCTTCTGCAAAGCACGCAAGAATTGCCAGAATCGGAATCTCGTCAATCAGCTTCGGAATCATAGAGCCTTCAATCACGCATCCTTTTAAAGCGGATGTTGAAACAGTAATATCGGCCGTCGGCTCACCGGTATCTGATATGAGGTTTGAGAGGGTAATATTGCCTCCCATTTTTTTTGCAATCTCGAGTATTCCGTCTCTGGTAGGATTGATTCCCACGTTTTGGATGGTAATGCAGGAGTTTGGAGTAATCAGCCCGGCAGCTATAAAATAGGCGGCGGAGGAAATGTCCCCGGGTACAAAAATATGCTGTGCAGTCAGTCCGGAAGCGGGTCTGACCGTTGCCGTTGTTTTTTCCGTATGGATATCTGCTCCGAAAGCAGCCAGCATACGTTCCGTATGATCTCTGGATACATAAGGCTCTGTGACACAGGTTTCTCCTTCCGCATACAGACCAGCCAGTAAAATACAGGATTTTACCTGTGCGGATGCCACGGGGGAGATATAAGAGATGCCGTGAAGAGGTTTTCCGTGAATCAGCAGCGGGGCACAGTTGTTTCCGTTTTCGCTGGTGATTTCTGCACCCATCAAAGTGAGGGGATCCATAATCCGCTTCATCGGGCGTTTGCAGATGGAAGCATCACCTGTGATACGGCAGGAGAAATTCTGGGCAGCTAATATACCGGACATCAGACGGGTAGTGGTTCCGCTGTTTCCGACATCCAGAGTTTGGGAAGGTGCCTGCAGGCCGTGCAGCCCTTTTCCATGTATTTTTACAATTCCGTTTTCATATTCGATCGGGATTCCCATCCGGCGAAAACAGTTGATGGAGGATATGCAGTCGGCACCGTTTAAAAATCCGTAAACCTCCGTAGTTCCCTTTGCCAGAGAACCAAGCATGATGCTCCTATGTGAGATGGATTTATCACCCGGAATATGTAATTCTCCTTTCAGACTGTGTACTCTTTGAAATTGCATTGTTTTGTCTCCTGTCATTTTTCATTCTTGCAGAAAGCGTTATCTGTTATATATTTTGTATCCTGCACGTTGCAGTACGCGTTCGGCAGTTACCCGGGCATTGGCGTCATAGAAGGAAAGGCGCAGTACGCCTTCTTCATCTTCACGGTTGTGGGAGACGCCAAAGTTCTTCAGGTTTACCATGGTATCGGCTAAAAGCGCGGTTACTTTAGCAAGCGCACCCGGCTCATCCGGAATATCCACAAATAATTCATGGTGCATCCGTATCACGCCGCTTGTGTTATCGGGAATGGAATCCCGATAGGTGCGGGAGGCGTCGAAAAAACGGTTGATTTTGTTGCCGTTTGCATGCTTTATATCATAAATCATTTGCTGCAGTAAAGCGATGTATTCCTCCAGTCCCGCAGTGATATTATCGGGATTGCTAAGCAGAATATGCTCCCAGACAACCGGATTGGAGGATGCAATTCTTGTAATATCCTTAAACCCGCCGGCGGCCAGCGCCTTCAGAATACCGTCGTCACTGTCGGCATGTCTGACAAGATTTACCAGTGAGGCGGCAATAATATGCGGCACATGACTGATATAAGAAGCAATTCTGTCATGCTCTTCCGGAGAATACCGGATCGGAATCGCACCCAGATCCCCTATGAATGTAATGAATTCCTCTGTTCTTTCAGCTGAAACGGTATCGGATGGCGTAATGAAATAATAGGCATTTTCAATCAGCCTGTCAGAGGACGCATCATAGCCGGAGCGTTCAGATCCGACCATGGGATGTCCCCCGATAAAATGGGATGCCAGTCCGGCTTTCTGAACGGCTTCATATATATCAGATTTGACACTGCCGACATCAGATAAAATGCAGTCTGGGCGGATGTTGTTTTTTAAAATCTCAAGATACTCAATATTATAATGAACAGGTGCACACAGAAAAATATAGCTGCAGTCTGTAATTCCTTTCTGAATATCCGTTGTATAGGAGTTCAGTGTTCCGTCCGCAACGGCCTGTTTTAATGTATCTGTATTGCTGTCATATCCGATAATCCTGTAATCCGGAAAAATCCTACGGATCGATTTTGCAACGGAACCTCCAATTAGTCCCAATCCGATAAATCCGATACTAAAGTCACGCATCATACTATTCCTCGTTCCGATATCTAATTTAACACGTTAAAGTGCGCAAGTACATTATATACATATCGGCGGAAGAAATCAAGGACAGAATACTGTCATAGCAAATCTTACGGAATCAGAACCGGATTGTTTTGACCGGTTCTGTGAAAGAACAGATATTTGCTGTCACATTCTTCAGATAGAATACTTCCGTATTTCCGTCGCCGGGCTGATACATGCCCTGAAGGGAAGGATATGCTGCCAGCATATGCTGCTGGGCTTCGATCCGTTCATCCAGTACTGCTTCTGCAGAAACCCGGATCCATCTGCCTTCATACATACCGGATAATTCTACTTTCGGATTGGTTTTCATCTGTCTGGATACATCCTTTATCTTTCCGGTCTGGATATAGAGCCTGTCCTCAAATAAATCTATGGTACCGAAAGGACGGACGCGCGGCTGGTCGCCATCAGCGGTCGCCAGATAATAGGTTCCGCAATTTTTTAAAAATTCATATACTTCGTTCATATTTTATCCCCTTTCCATGAAATGATATAAAATCATTATATTTTAATTCTGAATAAATGACAAGCGGATGAATGAACCGCATCTGGTAATCTTTCAAATTCCTTGGCAAAACATGTCGAGAAATTGCCTTGAAAATGCCTTGAAAATATATGGATTATACCTTAGAATTCCCTTGGAAAATAAATTGTTCCCAAATGTTACTTCAATGACACTGTGCTTGTTTATTCTTTTCATTTTGCACATATGTATTTTCTTGAAAATATAGGTCTTTGAATGTTCTTTGGGAATGTTGTTAGGATTCCATCAACTGCATGACAGAAAGCATCCATATACTGATATGTGGGTGCTTTCCTTATTTATAGACGCTTATATGACAGTATTTGACATTATATGGAAGCTGGGCTATAATGATTTGAAAAATAAGCGGCATGGCAGGCTTGAAATAAATATTTTGTGTGGGAGGTAATCAGTCATGGCTGATAAGAAACAGGTAGTTACCTATTCAGGACTTAAAAAAATCGAAGAAGAATTACAGGACTTAAAGGTAAATAGACGCAGGGAGATCGCAGCAAAGATTAAGGAAGCCAGGGAGCAGGGTGATTTATCAGAAAACGCAGAATATGATGCTGCAAAAGACGAACAAAGAGACATTGAGAACAGAATCGAACAGCTGGAAGCCATTCTGAAAAATGTTGAGATTGTAGATGAGGATGAGGTTGATACAGAGGTTGTAGGGATTGGACGTACAGTGACAGTTTATGATTATGAATTTGATGAGGAAGTAGTATATCATATTGTCGGCTCAACGGAAGCAGACATTATGCAGAATAAGATTTCGGACGAGTCTCCGGTAGGTACGGCAATGAAAGGTGCAAGAATCGGAGATGAGGTTACGGTAGAGGCACCGGATGGCGATTACAAATACCGTATTTTGGACATTAAGAGAGCAAATTAAAAGGAAAGAGATAGAGACAGATATGGCAGAACAGAATAATCAGAATCAGGAAAAGGTACAGGATCTGAACCAGCTTCGCAAGGTGAGAAGAGAAAAGCTTGCAGCCCTTCAGGCCGAGGGAAACGATCCGTTTCAGATCACAAAATATGATGTAGATACACATGCAAACGACTGTAAGGAGCATTATGATGCATACGAAGGAAAGGCAGTCAGCATCGCAGGCCGTCTGATGGCAAAGCGTGTTATGGGTAAGGCGTCCTTCTGTAATGTAATGGATATTTCCGGAAATATACAATGCTATGTAGCCAGGGATGAAGTCGGCGAAGAACCGTATAAGGCATTTAAGAAAATGGATATCGGTGATATCGTAGGAGTAAAAGGAACTGTATTTACCACGAAGATGGGAGAGATTTCCATTCATGTGACAAGTATTATCCTTCTGACCAAGAGTCTTCAGGTTCTTCCGGAAAAATTTCATGGTTTGACCGATACGGATATCAGATACAGGCAGAGGTACCTGGATCTGATCATGAACGAGGAATCCAAGAAGACCTTTATTGCACGTTCCAGAATCATCAGTGAGATCAGAAGATGGCTGGATGCACAGGGCTTTCTGGAGGTGGAAACCCCTATGCTGGTTTCCAATGCCGGCGGCGCTGCTGCAAGACCGTTTGAGACTCATTACAATGCCCTGAATGAGGATGTAAAGCTTCGGATTTCTCTGGAGCTCTATCTGAAACGGTTAATTGTCGGGGGACTGGAGAAGGTTTACGAGATCGGACGGGTATTCCGGAACGAGGGCGTGGATACCAGACATAACCCGGAATTTACTTTGATGGAACTGTATCAGGCATATACAGACTATTATGGGATGATGGATCTTGCGGAAAATATGTACAGGCATCTGGCACAGACCATTTGCGGAACGACTACCATTATGTATGACGGACAGGAGATTGATCTGGGTAAGCCGTTTGAGAGGTTGACCATGGTAGATGCCATTCGGAAATATTCAGGCGTGGATTTTACAGATGTGCACAGTCTGGAGGAAGCAAGGGCGTTGGCAGATGCCCATCATATCCAGTATGAGGACCGCCATACAAGGGGAGATATCATTAACCTGTTTTTTGAGGAATATGTGGAGGAGAAGCTGGTACAGCCGACTTTCATTATGGATCATCCGCTTGAGGTGTCACCGCTTACAAAGAAGAAACCGGATAATCCGGAATTTGTTGAACGCTTTGAGCTCTTTATTACAGGCCGGGAGATGGCAAATGCGTACTCTGAGTTGAACGATCCAATCGATCAGAGAGAGCGGTTTGCAGCGCAGGAGGCAGCCTTTGCGGCAGGGGACGAAGAGGCCAACCATACGGATGAGGATTTCTTAAATGCCCTGGAAATCGGTATGCCGCCTACAGGAGGTATCGGCTTTGGCATCGACAGACTCTGTATGCTGCTTACGGATTCCTATGCGATCAGGGACGTGCTGCTGTTCCC